>JBKDBI010000085.1:0-3505 GCA_046314695.1 Bacteroidota bacterium
CGCCGCTATAGCGGAAATCAGAAAGTTGAACACATGTTCGGTTTGTTCGTCAGCAAGGCTTGGAATCTTCCGTACATAGTGGACGCTTCCGACTAATCTGGTTTTTCCGTTTACCCAAGGGCGAAATCACCTGCCAACTCCTGCCCTAACTCCATCCCAACCCCTCATCCATCCCTCCACTTCCACTCATTCCTTTCCTATTCGTTGTCTCACCGCGCATCTCCGACCTCGGAGCCCAGATGGTCTCTCGTTCTCCAAATCCCCATCCCGGCAGCTACGGTACTGGGCTTTTGTGCTGCATGAAAATTTCCCAATGCACGTTTCGGCTATACCATAATTCCGCATCCCGGTGCCCTTACCGACCCCGCTCTGCCTCGGTCCCGCGCATAAAAAAGGGCCCCATTCAGGACCCTTTCCTTTATCGATTCTTTTGAAATTGCTTATCCGATCACATTGAAAATCACCAGCCACGCGTATACAATACCCGGCAGGATACCCAAGATCCAAAGCAACAAGGCAATCCAAAAATGCGTGGTGATGGTGCCCTCGTACAGATAGACACCCAGGAAAGGAAGGAATATCGCCACGATTGCCGCAATCAACTGCATATCGTCGCTGTTCTTCACTTTGCGCGCAGCTGCTTCCACTTTCTCCGTGGCTTTCTTTAATTCCGGTTTTGCATCCTGCAAGGCCGGCTTGATACCCGCCATCATCGGACCGGCAGCTGCAATCCCGGCCGCAACAGCGGTTTTCGCTTCAGCCGCAGAGGCTTTTACTGCAGTTTTCACTTTCGCAAACTCAGCCTTGATTTCGGCCTTGCAGGGTTTTAGAGGCTCCGGATTACCTGGTAAGGCATTTACCGACAAAGACTTCGAACCGAGCTGTTCGGCGGGAATCGCCATAGCCGGGCGCGCCTTCAACTGGGCAGCAGATGGCGCAGCAGGCACCAGCGCCTGCGCTGGTGTTGCTGTTTGGGATTTCTTCAACCAGTCGAGGCTGATCTGGTAGCCGCGTGAATGGTAACGCTTGGTGATTGATCCGCTGCTGCCGCAAGATGCGAGCATAGCAAGAAGGCCCAGCATGGCCATGAAACTGAAAATGCGCTTGTTCTTCATAAGGATGTAGAATGAGATCTATCGTTGCGACGTGCAAGTTATAACTTACCCCTATCCGACTCAAGCAATTTTTTATTCAATTACTGAATCAATGCTTGGCCGGCTAGCTTCAGATCGCGACAGGCGCTTTGATACCCGGCCATGGATCGTAGCCTTGCAGCGTAAAATCTTCATAGCGGAAGGCAAAGAGGTCTTTCACCTGGGGATTGATATGCATCGTCGGCCATGGACGCGGCTCGCGGCTGAGCTGCAGCGCCACCTGCTCCATGTGGTTGCTGTAGATATGCGCGTCGCCGAAGGTGTGTACGAACTCACCCGGATGCAAATCGCAAACCTGTGCCATCATCATGGTCAGCAATGCATAACTCGCAATATTGAATGGTACTCCCAGAAACAGATCGGCACTGCGCTGATAGAGCTGACAACTCAGTTTTCCATCGGCCACATAGAACTGAAACAGGCAATGGCAAGGCATCAGCGCCATGCGATCGAGCTCGCCCACATTCCAGGCGCTGACGAGGATGCGCCGGCTGTCGGGATTGTTTTTGATGAGGCGAATGGCTTCAGAAATCTGGTCGATTGTACGCCCGTCTACAGCCTCCCAGCTGCGCCATTGTTTGCCATATACAGGGCCCAATTCACCGTTTTCATCGGCCCATTCATCCCAAATGCTCACACCGTTTTCCTTCAGGTAAGCGGTATTGGTTTCGCCTTTCAAAAACCAGAGCAACTCATGGATGATGCTCTTGAGATGCACTTTCTTAGTAGTGATAAGGGGAAATCCGTCCGCCAGATTGAAGCGCAGCTGCCCGCCCAGTATAGACGTGGTACCTGTGCCCGTGCGGTCGGTCTTGCGGGCGCCGTGATCAAGCACATAGCGCAGAAAGTCTTCGTAGGTGGCCGGGCTTTGCATGCTGCGAAGTTAAAAGTTACAGGATACTGAATGCCAAACCAGCCCTATTAGTCTCCGCCAAATCGGCCGAATTCCCCTATTTTCGCAGCCCGAAAGCATTATGGCCGAAATAATCCGCATGCCCAAAATGAGCGATACCATGACCGAAGGCGTTGTGGTGAAATGGCTCGTGAAGGAAGGTGATACCGTGAAATCAGGAGACATCATCGCCGAGGTGGAAACCGACAAAGCGACGATGGACTTCGAATGCTACAGCAAAGGAACCCTGCTGCACATCGCTGTCGGTGAAGGACAGGCTGTGCCGGTAGACGGACTCGTGGCCATCGTCGGTAAGCCCGGCGAAGACATCAGCGCATTGCTCAATGCCGGTCAGGCCGCCGCTGCAAGCAACAACAATCCACCCGCAGCAGAACCCGTTAACAATGAACCAGCTGCCACGCCCGTACAAAGCAGCCCCGCCCCGCCAATCAGCGCTGCAGCGCCAGTCAGCGCACCGGCCAACAACAACGGCCGCATCCTCGCTTCTCCCCTCGCCCGCAAACTCGCTGCCGACAAAGGCATCGACCTCAGCCAGGTGAACGGCAGCGGCGAAAACGGACGCATCGTAAAGCAAGACGTGGAACAATTCCAGGCGCCAGCCCAGGCAGCACCAGCCGCCACCGTGTTCCCCGGCACTGAAAGCTACGAAGAAGTACCCGTGTCGCAGATGCGCAAAACCATTGCCGCACGCCTCAGCGAAAGCAAATTCAGCGCGCCCCATTTCTACCTCAACATCGAGGTCAATATGGACAAGGCCGTTGCCGCCCGCGAACAGCTCAACGCCATCAGCCAAGTCAAGATCAGCATGAACGACCTCGTCGTGAAAGCTGTTGCCGGCGCCCTGCGCAAGCATCCCAAGGTGAACAGCTCCTGGCTCGGCACCAAGATTCGCTACAACCACCATATCCATATCGGCGTTGCCATGGCGGTAGATGAAGGCCTCCTCGTACCTGTGGTGCGCTTTGCCGACCAGAAGAGCCTCAGCCAGATCAGCACCGAAGTGAAGGAATACGGCAAGAAGGCCAAAGAAAAGAAGCTGCAGCCCCAGGATTGGGCCGGAAACACCTTCACTGTCAGCAACCTCGGCATGATCGGCATCAGCGCCAGCGGCACCACCCCGTATGTGCGCGGCGCCTTGAAACAATGCCGCGATCGCCACATCCAAACCGGCCGCATCTGTTGCCGGATCCATGTACCCATTTCCGGCCTCGCCGAATTCCCCGTTGAAGTCGATACCGGCGAAGAGTTCATCCACGGCTCAACCCGCATGAAGGCCGGAACCGCCACCAAAATGGTTCTCAACATGATCAGCACCGCCTGCATGGTGAAAGGTGGCCGCGTGCTCGGCAACAAAATGGTCGACATGCAGCTCAGCAACAACAAGCTCATCGAACGCGGAACCCGCATCCTCATGGAAATCGCAGACCTACCCGAAACC
>JBKDBI010000086.1:0-2231 GCA_046314695.1 Bacteroidota bacterium
CTTCCTGATAATCGCGTGGTTTCTTGTTTTGTGTTTCCATGTTGCATTTTAAAAATAAACCGCCCCTTTGTTTCATGCGGCACATCTAACTACCCTATAGGCAATCAACTACACTCCGCTCCGCGAATCTCTCGCGGCAGCATTCGGGGCGGTTTGTGGTCGGGGCTGGACTCGAACCTGCAAGATAGCCACCACTAAGGCAACCCGACCAAGTGCCGTCTTTCCGGCTGTCAAGCTCCCTCCTCCGGGGCTAATATCTCGCGCGATTTCAGTGACTGCTCAAACCCATCCACAACCTGAAGCAATGTCAGGTTTTTGTTCCCGACGGTAAAAAGGCAATGGCCCATGTGCGCGAAGTATCGCTTATCCGCCGTCCAGTGCCTGTCAAACGGCGTTGTTTGCTCGCTATGCGAATAGCGGGCCACCGTCCATTCTTCCGGATGGTCACCGTCCCAAAACGCATACAGGTTGCCGGGGGTGAAGCCGGGCAACGTGTAACCGCCCGGCATGGCTGCTATTTCTTCGATGGTCATAGCCTCAGTTATCATCATTGGTCAAATCCAAATCCCCGCTCTGCATGTATGCCTTCGCCAGTTCGATCATGTCGGCGGCTTCGTCGGATTCCACGCGGCGCAGGCTGAACTTATCCACCGTGCCGCTGACCTGTGCATCGGTGTTCCAATCAATAGCGTCTTCAGGTTCGCCGTTGTTATCGCCGCCCAGGGTTTCAACCATCCTATCCCATGCAGCAGACAGGCTGTAATTATGCAGCCGCGTATGCACGAAAAACTCAGGGTCGGTATGCTCGTTTGTCCACACGGTTGCACCGGGAAACGCCGCGCGCAGATTCTCCGCGCTGGCAATGGTTATGAAGTGGTGTGTGCTGCTCATGGCTTAAAAGTTGCTACTGGCGCCATTGAATATTTACCGTAGGGGAAGATATACTCAAGCCCATCCATTACGCCGGTGTGAATTTTACGGCGTTCAATTTTGCCGTTAATGTTCACGGTGCAGAATGAACCCTTGCGAGCGATAACGGTAAAGCTGAAGGTAAGGTCTGCGTCACCAATAAAGCGTCCTGTCAGAACTGACCCTGCGGTGATTTGTGTTTTTGTGATTTCCATGGATGCAAATGTAGTCTAGTGCAGTAATACCGCGCAACAATTATTTTCAAATTTGTGCATATTTTTTGTAACTGCTTGAAAATCAACACAAAAAAAATGCCGTCTCTTATCGAAACGGCACCTTTTCAAACCCTAAATGAGTGACACAGACGGGCAAAGATACACCCGCCGCGCCAATGTTCAGCCCTCCTTCCGGTGCCGGATGGTATACACCGTCTCCCGGGGCGCCTTGGCGAAATCTTTCCCTGCTTTCCAAAGGTGCTGAACCGCGCGGAAGGTATCCATCTGCTCCGTAACCGTCGGGCCGACGGGCAGGGTAACCAATTGCCAGCCCGCGCCCTGAATAGCGCCGCCGCGACCCGGGCCGCGCGTCTTCGCGTTCAGCCACAGGATGCCGACCGCCTGGATTGCATGCAGGTCTGCTGACCGTTGCGCCCTGACCAGCTGATAATATGCCGCCAGCTGCAGCCAGTACGTATCCCATATACCGTTAGAGGTTTTAATGTCGATCAGGCAATGGCCGACGCCCGGCACGTATCCCACACGGTCGACGGTGCCGGCGTATTCGTCGCCGATATATTGCCGCTCGATCTCCGACCAGGTAGGCCCGACCGTCCGGCTGAACTCAACCCAGCGCTCGAACATTGCCCATTCTTCCAGGCTGCAGTTCAGGTGCCCGGCATCATTCATCAAGGTAACCTCTTCGCCCCGGTCGTAGCTTTCGGTCATGTTATGCACGGACGTGCCGCGCTTGCCCGCTGCAATGATAACGTCATCGGCCTTCGCGCCTACCTCTTTCATCCATTGCAGCAGCGCATACGGCTTAGGGTACGCATCCAATACGGTCGTAACAGACGGCACCCATGCGCCGCGCTGCTCGTTCCAATAAAACCGCCCATCGGTCGCGGTCAGCTGGTTGCCGGTTAGTGAGTAGTGCTTCAAAACGGCGCCTCCTCTCCGCCCTGCGCAGGGCTTGCATCCGGTGCCGGTGGCGTGGTGGTGTTCAGGCCGTTCAGGATGCCGGCAACAAACGCATCCAGCTCCGAGCTATCCCACAGGATCTTACCGTTAAACGGCACCTGCTTAAGTTGCGGCATCTGCTCGGCG
>JBKDBI010000087.1:0-2034 GCA_046314695.1 Bacteroidota bacterium
GCGGATGTTGGTTGTGGTGAAGAAAGGCATGGAAGCGGCCGCTGAAGCCGTGTTCGACAAATGGGAAATCACCCACGCGCAGATTGGCGTGGTTACCGATACCGGCAGGGTGCGCTATTACATGAACGGCGAGCTGGAAGGCGATATCCCTGCGGAAAGCCTGGTGCTCGGCGGCGGTGCCCCCGTGTACAAACGCGAATGGGAAACACCGGCCTATTTTGAGAAAATTGCGGCATTCAACGACGAGCATATTCCGGTTCCTGCAGACTTGAAGGAAGTGGCGGAGTTCATCACTTCCTTACCCAATATCGCCAGCAAGCGCTGGGTTTACCGCCAATACGACAGCATGGTAGGCACGGTGATGCAAAGCACCAACCACCCTTCAGACGCAGCCGTTGTGAAGGTAAAGGGAAGCGAGAAAAGTCTCGCGCTGACGGTGGATTGCAACAGCCGTTATGTTTACGCCGACGCCGATAAAGGCACCCAGATTGCCGTAGCCGAAGCTGCCCGCAACATCGTTTGTACCGGCGGCGAACCTACCGCCATCACCAATTGCCTGAACTTTGGCAATCCGTACAACAAGGAAGTCTATTACCAGTTCAAGCACGCGATCGACGGCATGGGCAAAGCCTGCCGCAAGTTCGATACACCGGTTACAGGCGGCAACGTGAGCTTCTACAACCAGAGCAGCGACGGAACGGCGGTTTACCCGACTCCGACCATCGGCATGGTGGGCGTGATCGAAGACCCGGCGCATATCACCGGCCTTGGTTTCCGCCAGGCAGGCGATATCCTTGTGATGCTCGGACACCAGCGCGAAGACATCGGTTCCAGCCAATACCTCGCTAAATACCATCAGGTAGAGCTCTCGCCCTGCCCCTATTTCAACCTCGACGAAGAATACCAATTGCACCAGTCCCTGAAACAGATGATCCGCTCGGGCTGGGTGGAAAGTTGCCACGATATCAGCGAAGGCGGACTCTTTGTTAACCTCCTCGAAAGCGCCATGGCCGGACGCCTGGGCTTCCATATCCACAGCAATCCGGTTTTGCGCAAAGATGCCTTCCTTTTCGGCGAAGCACAGGGCCGCGTGGTGGTGAGCGTGAAAAACGAACTGACCCTGGCGCGCATCGAAGAAACCGCCGCCATGCACGGCGTTCCTTTTGCGGTGATCGGACGGGTGATACCCGAGCGCATTGTCGTAGATGCGGAAGACTGGGGCGATACCGCCACCTTCGCCGACACCTACGACCATGCGATCGAGCGCAGCCTGCGCCGCTGAAACGAGAACCGGATCAGTAGGCTGTCCAGCCGCCGTCGGCCGTAACAACCGCACCGTTCACGAATGACGCATCAGGCGATGCCAGGAACAGCGCCACACCGGCGATTTCATCCGGCTCTGCCGAACGGATATTGCTGCCGATGCCGCTCATCAGCCTTTCATAGCCAAAAACACTCGGCTGCACGCCTTCCGTGATGGCGGTATTAACACCTCCGGGAGCTATGGCATTGCAACGGATGCCTTTGGTGGCATATTGAAAGCCGATGTTCTTCGTCAAACCAATCAAGGCGTGCTTGCTGGTGGTATAGGCTGCTCCGGCGCGTGAACCCTGCAGGCCCCCGATGGAAGAAATATTGATGATGATGCCTCGGCCGCGTTCCACCATGCCCGGCAATACCGCATGGCAGGTGAAGAAGGGCCCGTCGACATTGACCTGCATAACGCGTTTCCAGAGGTCGAACGATACTTCGGCAGCTGGCATGAAATTGTCGAGAATACCGGCATTGTTGACCAGGATGTCGATCTCGCCGAACTGCTTGCGGCAGGTATCGACCAGGCTTTGTACGGCATTTTCGTCGGCCAGGTCGCCGGCCTGAAACGCCACTTTGCCACCGGCCTGTTTGATTTCGTCGGCTACAGCGAGCAAACGGTCTTCCCGGATATCGGTGATGAATACGTTGGCGCCTTCAGCGGCATAGCGATGGGCAATGGCTTTACCGATGCCTGAACCGGCGCCGGTGACGAAGGCTGTG
>JBKDBI010000088.1:0-7190 GCA_046314695.1 Bacteroidota bacterium
TTCTGTTTCGGCGACGTAACCGAAGACCATTATTCCGGAGAGTACACATTGGCTTTCTTCATTCAGGATGCCATCAGCGGTTGCTTCACCCGTGATACTACCATTATCAATATTGTACCCGAGCCCAAGGCTGAGATAACCTCATTGCCTACGGTTTGTATCAACGATACGGCTATCAACCTCAACCAGTTTGTAGAGTTGAATGGCAAGCCCGGACCAACAGACGGACGTTGGTTTGCCGTGAGCCTGAATGGCGATCGTTTCGATAGCAAGCTGGCCGGAGCGGTTAAAAATGGCAATATGTTCGACCCTTCGCAGGGCGACGGTGCCTGGGAATTCCGCTTCCAGCACACTGCAACCGGCTGTTATACAGCAGACAGTGGCGTGTTGATTGTAAAACAGCTTCCCAGGGTAGGTATGCCGGCCGATATGCGGGTTTGCAGCACAGATCCGCCGATCAACCTCGCACCGACACTCATTAGTCCTCCCGGAGGAAACGGAGTCTGGAGCGGCAAGCGCCTCAGCGGAACGGGTAACAGCATCTTTACCCCCGGAAGCGACGAAACAGCTACCGTGGAAGGGCCTTACAACCTCGTTTACAGTTACACCGATCCATTCGGATGTAAAACGAAAGACAGCTTCGAAATTCTCGTACAGAGCGCGCCTTCAATCGATATTACCACACCAGGCCCGGGCAATATCTGCGACGACAAAACCCTGGCACTTGACGCTACCCTGAAATGGTCGCCCGGTGTGCAGTGGATTACACGAGGAGATGGCAGTTTCAGCGCCCAGGCCTTGAGCACCGTGTATACTCCGGGCAGCACAGATAAAACCTCCGGCAGTGTCTGGCTGCGCATTGGCAACCAGCTTCCTCCGAACAACGTGTGCCCTGCGGTGGCAGACAGTATCCAGCTCTTTATACATCCCTATCCACAACCCGATTTCAGCGGCGATAAGTTGCAAGACTGCGAACCGATGACCGTTAATTTTACCCGCAGCGAAGCCAGCAGCATACCCATGAGCAGCCTGAGCTTTGATTGGGATTTCGGCAACGGGCAAACATCCACCGATGCGAATCCGGCGGCCGTGAAATATGCGAACTGGGGAACCTTCAATGTCAGACTGGTGGTGAACAATACGGCAGGCAACTGTTCCACTGCAGTGAACAAACCGGCTTACATTGAAGTTTGGCCTGTTCCGGTTGCAGGTTTCCGCTCCGACCCGACCTTCTACACGACCATCGCCTTGCCCAAGTTCCAGTTCTTTAACCAGAGCACAATTGCAGATCAGTCTGTATTGCGCTACGAATGGAATTTTGGCACAGGCAATCCGAACGACACCAGCCGCCGCCGCGATCCTGCTTTCTCATACGGCAAAGACACGGCAACCTACGATGTTCGGTTGATAGCCATTTCAGACAAAGGTTGCCGCGATACCATCGTGCGACAGGTGAAAATCGGTCCGGATATCATTGTGTTCGTGCCCAATGCCTTCACACCCGATGCCAGCGGCCCTACCGGCAACGACCGTTTTACAGCGTATGTACAGAATTTCAAAACCTTCCGCATGACCGTTTACAACCGCTGGGGTGAGAAACTGTACGAAACCACGGATGCCAGTGCCGGTTGGGATGGAAAAGCGAACGGTGTGCTTTGCCAGCAGGAAGTGTACAGTTACCTGATTGAGGTAACCAGCTACGAAGACAAGTTGTACAAGTTCACGGGTACCCTTACTTTGCTGCGCTGATTGCGCACATGGAATACCGGATCAAGTTCAACGGAGTAACTACATTATCAGAAGCACGTTATGCCGCAGCCGCCGGCGCCACCTGGATCGGTTTTCCGATGGATGGTGCCCTGGCTGCGGCTAAAATTCAGGAGATAGCCGGTTGGTTGCAAGGCCCGGAGCTGGTTGGAGAATATGCGGTTTGGCCTGAAACCGACACCCGCCTTGACCATTTTCAAATCCTTGGGCTAGATAGGATAGAAGGGGAAGCGAAGGGTTTTGAAAGCTATGGTTTCACCCAAGGCGAAATTGTTCGGGTTGATGTAGCCAGCGATCTCAGCGCGATTCCGGAATCCGTCATCCTTCATGCAGAAAACCCCGAAACATGGCTTCAGCGCAAGTCGGAGAAAGCTGCGCATCAATGGATGGTGAACCTGAGCAGTTCTGTTCCCGATAACCTGGAGTGGCTAAGTAAAGAGAAGCCTTATGCATTCAGCCTGGATGCCATAGGCGAAGACCAGACCGGGCTCCGCGATTTCAGCACTTGGGACGATTGGCTCGACGCGCTCGAGAACCTGTAAGTTATACCAACCTGAAGCGCAGGTATTGAATGGTGCGGCCTTCCTTTAACCACATGTTTTCGTACCAGGTGCGGATGGATAGCACCGGTCCCGGATCGCCATTGGCATAGACATCGCGGATTACCTCATCGGGCGTAATCTTTTCCGCTTCCAGGGTTTCGAGGGTGAAATCGAAGAGCAGCTCGCTGTCGGTTTTCAAATGTACGGTTCCACCGGGCTTCATCACCCTGCGGTAGCGGTTCAGGAACAGGGGATGGGTGAGGCGTTTGCGCGCTTTTCCTGCTTGCGGGTCGGCGAAAGTGATCCAGATTTCATCTACTTCCCCCACTTCAAAATGCCCTTCGATATGGTCGATCGGAATGCGCAGGAATGCTGCGTTCTTCAAGCCATCTTCCAGGCAGGTTTTGGCTCCGCGCCACATGCGTGAACCTTTGATATCGACCCCGATAAAGTTCTTTTCGGGGAAGAGCCGCGCAAGGCCCACCGTATAATCAGCCTTGCCACAGGCCAGTTCCAGCACGATCGGATTACCATTGCCGAAATGCGCTGCCCATTTGCCCTTCATCTGCGATTGGGCGTCGAAGGTGTTGGTGAAGGCATCGTATTCGGCGAACTTCTGCAGCTTGGCTTTGCTCATGGAGGTGCAAAAAAAGCAGAACCGAACGAATGAAGGGCTGCTGTTGGTGCAATTAAATTTGCCGCGCTGCCGGTATGAATGCCCTCGACCCGAATATTGTCTTGTATGCCTACACACAAGGTGTGTTTCCAATGGCGCATCCGGAGGAAGACAATGCCATCTATTGGCATGAACCGCATATGCGCGGTATTATTCCCCTTGACGCTTTCCGGGTGAGCAAGAATCTGGCGCGGGAATTCCGCTCCGGGAAATACGAATACTGCATAGACCGAGATTTTACAGCCGTGTTGCAGGCCTGCGCCGAACGCGATGAAACATGGATCTCAGATGAAATCATTGAAGTGTACCAGGCTTTGCACGAAATGGGATACGCCCATTCTTTTGAAGTTTGGAAAGATGAGCAGCTGGTGGGCGGTTTATACGGCGTAGCCATGGGCCGGGCTTTTTTCGGTGAGAGCATGTTCCACCGCGTTACGAATGCATCCAAACTGGCGCTGGTGTTTTTGGTTGAATACCTGCGGAAGCAGGGCTTCGTGTTGCTGGATACGCAGTTCCAGACAGAACATCTGGCGCAGTTCGGGACGGTAGAGATTCCGCAGGCGGAATATCTGAAGCTGCTGGCAGAGGCGCTGGCGTGATGGAGCAGCTTGCGCTGTTCTGAGAGAGATTCCGCGCGGCGGAATCTTTACGGGCGGGATGGGAGATTCCGCTGGGCGGATGGGAGATACCGCTGGGCGGGAGATTCCGCTGGGCGGAATCTATACCGGCGGGTGTGCCTATTCGCGGCTTATTGCGTTCCTTTGCATACGTTTACTTCAATACCATGAGCAATACCCACAAACCCGTTCCGATTACCGTAGCCTATGGCGATGGCATCGGTCCAGAAATCATGGATGCGACCCTGCGCATCATCGAAGCTGCCGGTGCAGCCCTTGAAAAAGAAGTCATTGAAATCGGTGAGAAAGTGTATCTCAGCGGCAATACTGCGGGCATTGCGCCTTCGGCATGGGATAGTCTGCGCCGTACCAAAGTTTTCCTGAAGGCACCCATCACCACACCCCAGGGCGGTGGTTTCAAGAGCCTGAACGTAACTACACGTAAGATGCTCGGCTTGTATGCCAACGTGCGTCCCTGCGTTTCCTACGCTCCCTATGTCGACACCAAGCATCCGGTGATGGATGTGGTGATTGTGCGTGAAAACGAGGAAGACCTTTATGCCGGTATCGAGCACCAGCAGACACCCGAAGTGGTGCAGTGCCTGAAGCTGATTACCCGCCCCGGAACCGAGAAGATCGTGCGCTATGCGTTTGAATATGCAAAGGCCTACGGACGCAAGAAAGTAACCTGCTTCAGCAAAGACAATATCATGAAGCAGACCGACGGCCTGTTTCACAAGGTGTTTGATGAAGTGGCCGCAGAGTACCCTGACATCATCAACGAACATTGGATCGTAGATATCGGAGCCGCCAAGCTGGCCGATACGCCAGAAGCTTTCGATGTGATTGTGATGCCCAACCTCTACGGTGATATCCTGAGCGATGTAGCTGCGCAGATCGCCGGTTCAGTTGGTCTTGCAGGCAGCTGCAATATCGGCGAGGAAGTGTCGATGTTTGAAGCGATCCACGGTTCAGCGCCCCGCCGTGCCGGTCAGAACCTGGCCAACCCGAGCGGACTGTTGCTTGGTGCCGTGATGATGCTCGTGCATATCGGTCAGGCCGATGTAGCTGAAAAGGTGCACAATGCATGGCTCTGTACCCTCGAAGACGGTATCCATACTTACGATATCTTCAAAGAAGGCGTAAGCAGCGAAAAAGTAGGAACACGCGAGTTTGCCGATGCAGTCATTGCCCGACTCGGTAAAATGCCTCAGAAACTCAAGCCCGTAAGCTATGCGCAGGCACAAGGCCGCGGCATCCAGGTGAAACTGAAGCCCGCTCCTGCCGTGACCATGGAAACTGTGGGTGTGGATCTGTTCCTGAACCACGAAGACCGCAACGCCGACGCGCTCGGCACTGCCCTGAAAGGCCTCGATATTGCCAACCTCGAACTCACCATGATCACCAACCGCGGGGTGAAGGTATGGCCGAATGGAATGCGCGAAACTTTCTGCACAGACCACTGGCGCTGCCGTTACAAGCATCCCGAAGGCAAGGCAATTTCCTACAACGATATCCTCGAGATTTCACAAAAGGTGCATGCCGCCGGTTATAAGATCATCAAGACAGAAAACCTCTGCAACATCGACGGCCAGGCTGCTTACAGCGCCGGTCAGGGTGCCTGAGGAATTCAAGAATGCAACAAAAAAGCCCGGGTTCTGGACCTGGGCTTTTTTGTTGATTGAGTGTGCAGTGTAGCCTTCTGGTTTACTTTACTGCTATTCGTATTGGATCTCAACCATCGCTGCGCTGAGCGGGAAGTGCAGGAATACGCCGCGTACCGGTTTCCCTGTAGCGGCCTCAAGCGCTGCCTTGTAATACCAAAGTTGCCCGGGATAGGCTTTTTCGGTGATATGATTTGCCAATTGGTTCTGGCTGCCGGGGAAACTTTTGTGGTCCAGGAGCCAGAGAGCATCTGTACTTTCCAGCACCAAATCTGCGATGCCGCGCATGAGGCGGTTTTCTATGTGCCATTGCAGGGGTAGTTCCGCATGGCGTGCGATGCCCTCCGGCCAGCGCGAACGAATCCAGTTGTCGAGGCGCTCTGCAGCCGTTTGCAGTGTTTCCGGGAAAAGGGTGTTCGTTAATCCGTAAGCCTGCACCAGGGCTTCAGGGTTTCCGCCAAAAGCAAGGTATTGGTGGAAAGCATTCCCAAGGGCCGATTCAAGCGAAGCCGGCAAATGCCCTTTAAGGGGCTGGTGCTGACCCAGGTGTTCGGGTGCTGACAATTGGTACGCTACCGGCGCAGGTTGCCGCGACGGATTAACTCGCAAGGCCTCAGTGCTGCCAACTTCTGTCATAGCAGGCAGATCCAGGTACGCTGCCGTGGTCGCCGCTTCCCATTCCGCAGTAAAAGGCAAGGGAATATGGCGAAATGGCACCGATATGCCGTTCCAGTTCAGCTTGTCGAGTTCTGCGGTTCCGGTGGCATTTTCCAGCCAGCTTAATTTCTTGTTTTTAACCAGGAAATTGGCATCGCGGGCACGGGTAAAACCAACGTATAACAGCCGTTTGTCTTCGGCAGCTTCCCTTGCCAGGGCCAGTTCGGTTTCCGGAACAAAATGTTCGTAGTAGACCGCGTTTTTGGTGGCCGCCGGATACGGATCGGGCCAGCAGCGCAGGTAAGGATTGTCGCCCTTGACATACTGTACGCCAAAAACGCGGCCTTTGGGTTCGCTTTCCAGCCCAAGCATAAAAACCACCGGCCATTCCAGTCCTTTAGCGGTATGGTAAGTGAGCACCTGCACGCCATAGGCGCCGGTAACATCTGTTTGGCCGGCCGCGCTTTGGGCTTCAATAAACTGCATGAGTCCGTACAAGCCGGCAGCTTGTTGATTATCGCCGCACCAGGCCACGTATTCCTGTCCCAGGCGCCGCAGCATATCGAAGATGGTTTCGCTGTTGGATTCTTTGCCCCAGCCTGCTGCCAGGCGAAGCAATTGCGTTTCGGCAATCAACGCGTCGAGGGTGCGGATGATGGAACCGCCGGGCAGTGTATTCCCGATTCGCTGTAGTTCCTGGAGCAGGGGCAAATCTGAACCGAAATTGTGTGTTGGTTCCTCGGCTTGGTTGCGGAGATAGTCTATCCGTTGCTGCAGCGTAACAGCGGCATCCAGCCGGGCCCGGCTGAAGAAGTCGAGCGTCGCGATGGCCAGTGCATCGCGCGGATCGGCGAGGTAAGACAGCATGGCGAATACACAACGTACTTCATCCTGTTCTGCGAAGGCCTTGCCGAATTGCGCGGCTGGAATACCCGCCGCATCCAAGGCTGCGATCATCTTGTCCCGGTGATCGTTCAGCCGCACGAGCACACAACAATCGCTTGGTCCGAGTTTGCGGCTTTGTTTCGTATGCTTGTCAAAAATATCGCTTCCCGCCCGGATCAGTTCAGCTATTTGCCCGGCCACGCCGTCGAACAGGTTTCCTTCTCCTTTTTCCAGGACATTCAGCGGACAGATATGGGAGGCGGGTAAAGCAGGTTGCTCGAGTGGATTCAATACGATGCGTTGTGTCGGCATGATATCCTCAAAAGCTTGCGTGAAGAGCACATTGGCGGCTGCCACGAGTTCCCGCCGCGAACGCCAGGAG
>JBKDBI010000089.1:0-2100 GCA_046314695.1 Bacteroidota bacterium
GTCGGGGTGCATGGTGGTATGTTGGGTTGGGTGAAGATAGGTCAGAAACTGATGGCGGAGGCCGAGGCCTTGCCCGACTTGGCGCCAGGGAGGTCGGAGAGGACGGTGACGTTGCCGGGCGTCTCGGAGTAGCCGGGCCACTCGCCGGAGGCCGTGCAGCGGTCGTAAAGGGAGTAGGCTCGGTCGGTCTCCTTGCGGCCGAGGTCGAGCAGGTCGCCGTCGATTTGGTACACGGCGCCGATGTGCGGGGCGTCCTTTTCGACCATGACGAGGCGGAAGCCGCGGATGTCGGAGCGGTTGCAATGGGCGAGGCGGATGTAGTGGGCCGCCTGGAGGTGGTAGCCGTAGTTCAGGATGGTGCGGAGGGCGGCGCGCTCGGAGGCATCGTCGGTGGTCTTGAGGTCGTAGATCCAGCCCTCGGAGTCGATGAGGTCGGGGATGCCCTTGAGCGGGGTGGACTTGTCCTTGCCCTGAAGGACGCGCTCGACCCAAGCGCCGGTGCGGTAGATGAGGTTGTCGGTGAGGCGGGTCGCGGCGAAGGCAATCTCGGTCGCGAGCTCGTACTCGTCGAAGGGCAGGAGGGTGTCGCCGGGCTTCATGCTCGCCATGAGGGCCTCGTAGGTTGCCTTGCCGTCCTTGGTGCGGCGGTCGAGGGTCTCGGGGAGGGACTTGTAGGTGGTCGCCCAGATGTCGGGGGTGAGGAAGGCGGCGTGCGCGGCCTTGCCGAGGCGGAGGGCCTTCGTCTCCTCGCGGGGGTTGTTGAGCCAGTGCTGGTAGTGCGCGGGGGAGCGCAGCAACTCCTTGAGGCCGGAGTAGGACAGGGCGGGCAGGGCTTCGTATTCGGTGCGGTTCATGGTGCGGTGTTTTGGGGGGAAGGTCTAGAGGTCGCCGTCGGAGGGCATCTCAACCGCGTTCTGGATGTCGCGGCAGTCGTTCCGCAGCTTCTCGGCGAGCTCGGCTAGGAGGGCGGTCGCGGCCTCGAGGTCGTGGAGGTGCGCGATGACCAGGTCGAGGCGGGCGGTGATGTGGAAGGCGGACTCGTCGCGGATGGCGGCGGTGATGCTGGCGGGGGCGAGGGCGTCGGATGCCTTGTTGAGCGCCCGGTACATGGCGTCGATGTCGCCGTCGGCGGGGATGGCGGAGCGGATCTGCTCGATGCGGGCGAGGGCGGTCTTGGCGCGGGACAGGGCCTCGTAGTTAAGGCCGTCGTCGGGGGTGGCGGGCTGTGTCATAAAGGGGTTGTAATAAAGGGACGGATAAGGTGGCAAGGCTATTTGTTAGGCTGCTCGCCCCTTTTAGCATCGCACCATTGGTCGCATAGTTCTTCACAATCTTCGCAACCACAGTTCTTCCAAACTTGGTCAGCCATTGCATCCCCCGCCTTGCGGAGCCGGGCGTTCTCGGCCTTGAGGTTGTCGCCGTACTGCATCGCAAGGTTCCAGCGGAAAGCGTATCCCTGGGCCTCAAGCCGCCAGTAGTTGACGTAGTGCCGGAGCTGCTCGGGCGTGGCGTCATCCGGGATCGGGTCGGGTATGGAAGAACTCACGGCTGCACCCCCTTGGCGGCGAGCCATTCACGTACGGCAAACATAATCTCTGACCCCCCCGACTCGCTTCTTTCAATGCTCTTAAAATCCTCTGCAACCCTGTCCATAAGTTCCCCCGCCTTGCGGAGACACTCGACCTCGGCCTTGAGGGCATCGATCTGATTCTCTAGGTCTTGGTTCTCTCGGGCTCGCTCGTTACAGGCAATGCCGTCATTGGTGGACGCCCACTGGTAGTGGTCGCGCTCCTTGGTAAGCCGCTCGACCTCGGCTTGGAGGGCGGCGTAGTCGGCGTGCTTAACATACATACCGTGTTCCGTTTCGTAGACCCAAGGGCGTGTTTCGTGAAAACCTGTTGTCGGACAACTTTCAACAGTCATACCAAAATCGTATCGCTTTGGCTGGCTCACTTGCGGCCTCCTTCCTGCTCGTTGAGGTAGTTGCAGAAGATGATGGCGTCGTGCGGGTCGCGCATCGAGAAAAAGCCGTCCTTGTAAAGCAATACAGTGCCGTATTGCACGCCCTCCTTCTCGCCCTGCGGATGCACGGAGTTGACC
>JBKDBI010000090.1:0-15877 GCA_046314695.1 Bacteroidota bacterium
ACGCTCTGTTAGCAATGAAGAAGGACAAAAGCTGGAACTAATGTCTGTAGAGTTACGGGGTCTGAACCTTCGGATTCCGGAATGGCATCCATGGTTCAAACGTGCGCAGGGTGGGCGTTTGCGCTTGATTTCGATGCGTCCGGAATCCTTGAAAGACATGCCGTACAATCACCACCATCCGGTTTCACGCAAGACCACACCGACAAGCCCCGATGTGTTGCCAAATGGCATGAACATCGGTATACGGAGTATGGACAATCGCCCTCGCCCCTGGTTCGAAGATGACCCGGAAAGCAGGAAGTTGTGGTACACGGAGATCATGAAAGTGAACGCCAAGCGCAACCTGGATGGCATTCACCATTACGTATGGAAAAGATACATGAGGAACTACGTGGGCGAGTTCTGCTACCTTACCAACCGGCGCTACAGTGGATTTGAAAAACTTGAACAAATGTTCGCATTGTTCGTCAGTAAGGCATGGAATCTTCCATACATAGTGGAGGCTTCAGACTAATCTGAGTATTAACCGAGGTTGCCCGTCATTAACAGCGATGATATCAATCATTCCTACAACAATTCAATTTCCCGTTCTTCGTCCAATGACAAGTAAACAATTTATTACTTCCTACCACGATATTAAGTCCATTGTAGATGAGCATTATCGCCAGCTGCTTCAAGACCCCTACACCAGCTCAAGATTCCAGCATGTTAACATGCCTGACCATATGCCGCGTATCTACCATTTTTGGAGCTTCATACTCAACATTGAAGCCGAAGATCATCCGTATAAGGGTAGTGCATTTGAGCCGCATTCCCGTCTCAATTTGGAACACGGACATTTTGAAACATGGTTGAAGTATTTATTCAATGCCTTGGATCAAAACTATGAAGGCGAAGTAGTGGAAACATGGAAAGAGAAGGCGCGGCAAATGGCAATGTTATTCGAGTATAAACTCGGAATCCTGAAAGGGTGATTCAATTTCTTTTCCATTCCATGATAAAATCGTTCATCTGCCAACCTTCGCCAATATCAAAGTCTGCTACTTGTATGATTTTAAAGCCTACGGAAAAATAAAAATTAACAGACTTATAATTTTGTCGGTTAACTTGTAATGTAATTGAACGAATTTCCGGGTAGAGCGCTAATAGCAAAAGAAAAACAGATTTGCCAACACCTTTACCTTGAAACTCTGGAAGTATGTAGAATTTGTGAATAAACAATCCGTCGCTTTTCAACCGGCTGATACCTAAAAAACCTATTTCAATATCTTTTTCATTGGTTATCCAATAAAACATCTGATCTTTTGTGAGTTGTTCATTCAACGATGCCAGGCTGTAATTGCGTTGCAGCATATATGCTGTCTGTGTATAGCCAATTATAGCCGGATAATGGTGAAGCCATATTATTTCGGCCATTTGGCTTAATCGTTCCAGGTTGTTGCATAAGCGCAGGTTCACAGGGCAAAAGTGGGATAAAAGAACTTGTTTTGCTGCATGGTTGAAGGACTGGTAATGCAAGAGCTGTTGACCGGCTATCCCGGTGCGGAAGTCTTGCATGTGCATCCTATCAACTTGCAAGCCATGCCGGGTGAAATCTGGATGCTTGGGGGCAAGAACGGAACCGGTAAAAGCACCCTGCTCCGCACCATGGCGGGTATCGCGCCTCCTCGTGGCGGGCAGATGTTTTGGAAAAAAACCGACACCCAAACCCTGGATTCTGCTTCGCGCAGCAAAATCTTTTCACTCGTGCTTACTCAAAAGCCTGATGCAGCTTTGTTCACAGCTTTGGAAATCGTTGAAACCGGACTCTTTCACCGAAGCATGCGGCCTAGAGAAAAGGCGCGGCTTGCGTTTGAATACCTTGATGGTCTGAGTGCATCGCAGTTAGCTGGCCGACGATTCGAGCAATTAAGCGATGGAGAAAAACAAAGGGTCATGATGGCCCGTGCTTTGGCACAGGATACACCGGTGTTACTGCTGGATGAGCCTACGGCTTTTCTCGACTTCGCAGCAAGAAACGAACTGTCTGGTCTTCTTTCTCGTTGGGCCGGTGAATTGAATAAACTCATTTTTGTCAGTAGTCATGATCACCATGTCTTGTTGCCTGTTTGCACACACCTTCTTTTTCTCGATAAGTCAGGCGCTCGTGTGATGCAAGGTGCAGACCTCCAACAAAAAGCATATTCCTTTTTTGATACCCCTTGAAATGAAAGTGAACGGATTCACTTTCAAACAGTTCCATGTGGAGCAAAACGGCGCCGCCATGAAAGTGACAACCGATTCATGTGTCTTTGGAAGCTGGATAGACGTTCCGCCGACAGGTCGTGTGCTGGATGCCGGAACCGGAACCGGATTGCTCGCCCTTATGATGGCGCAGCGTTTCCAGCAACTGGAGATAACCGGAGTAGAATTGGAAGAGGCCGCATACCGGGATGCAGCCCTCAACTTCGCTAAGTCGCCTTTCGCCGGCAGGCTCCGGGCTGTACTTGCAGATGTGTTGACCTTTGACGATGGTCAACCTTATGATACCATCGTTTGCAATCCGCCTTTCTTCCTCAATGCCCTGCCGGCGAAAAACAAGCCCAGAAACATGGCCCGACATGCTTCAGATACTTTCTCCGTCGATGGCTTTTTGGATGCAGTTGCTCGTTTACTCCGTATGAACGGTGAACTCTTCCTCATTCTACCGCCGGCAGAAGCCAGTGTATGGATGGAAAAAGCTGCAGTAAGGAATGTCTTTCCGATATCCATTTGCCGATTGAGTCATAACCAGGACCGAACACCTCACCGCTGGATGATCGCGATGCGAAGACAAGATATAAATACCAAACCTGCTTGTGCTGAAAGCAACTTGCGCCTATTCGAGAATGGAACCTACAGCAAGGAAATACAGGCATTGTTAAGGCCATTTTATCTTTACCTGGATTGATTTTCCGGTTTCCGGAAGTCAGCAGCCCTGTTTAAATTGCGGCTTCCGATCATGGCACGCCTGCATCCCTTTCTGACACCCATTCTTTCTTGCCTTTTGGTCTTGGGTGGCTGCGAAAAAGGCCTGCAATGGCGGATGCCAACAAAAATTATCGAGTCCATTCCCTTTGCGCCGCTTGAAGTGTATGCCGGAGTTCAGACGGTTTACCTCGGCGCGTATTGGAGCGATTTGAACCTTTTGGACAGCGTTACATTCAGTGCAGGTTTTCAAGGCAATTGGGTAAAAGGGATGGATTCCCTGTTAATCCGTGCATCCGACAACGCTCCACCACTTGGCCGAATGCAATTTTGGTCAGCTGGATTTGCCTATACTTTGCCACTGATCCGTCGGTCTTACCGTAGTCAAACATTTACGTTGCATGACCCAGATCAGCTTTACACGTCGGTCAACTTGGTGACTTCTTTTTCGGAAACCAAAGCTACAGCCTTCGCTGAAGGTCGTTGGACTTTTACAACAAGAGTCCCCGAGGGCATTCAAGCCTACGCCTTCCAGGCCAATGGGATGCCATTGCGAAGGGACCCGTCCAATGCGGATTCAATATTCTGGCCGGGAATGGGCATGGTGTCGCTCATTCCCGCTGATCCGCGCAAAGACAATCGAAATACTTGCCGAACCCTGGCATTTACCGGAACACAAGTTCGCTTGTCGCGCGACCTGTCACCACAGTCTGTAATCGCGCTTTGGAATAACATCGAAATACCGTTCGATACTGCAGACGGTGCTTTGAGACTCGAAATCCCCAAAGACGCTAAAAAAGTCCCGATTAGCTACTTAAGGGTATGGATTTACAATGACAACCGCATCACAGGCAGCTGCAAAATACCTTTGATAAAAGGGAAAGTTCCGGTGGATACCGCGTCAATTCCCGGCGAACTGTGGGAAGCGGCCGTGCGGTATGAGTTGATGACCGATCGATTCTTCAACGGCGATCCTACCAATGACCGCAAATCACCTTCCCGTTCCCTGCCACATCCCAAAGTAGATTTTTGTGGGGGAGACTTTGCCGGCATTGGGTCTAAAATACGCGATGGCTACTTCCGCGAATTGGGAATCAACTTCCTTCAAATATCTCCTGTCGTCCGGAATATGGAAGGTCTGCTTCCTGCGGAGAATTGTCCGAATGGTATTGCAACAGCGTTTGATGGAAGATACCCCGTTTCAGCTGTAGAATCAGAGCCGGGCTTTGGTAGTGAAGGTGCCTTGAAACAGCTGCTGGAACAGGCTGAATCCGCCGGTTTAAATATGGCATTGGAACCTCCTTCCACCTTGTTCCGCCAAGATGGAAGCACAACAACGCTGTCTTCAGATTCAGCATTGTTTTGGTTCCGCAAATTCAATGCGGCTGTCTGGATGCAAACTGGATCAAGTGCTTCGGCAAAACAAAGCGCTGCAATAGCTTCTGCTGTGCGGAGGTTTGGCAATGAAGAAAACGGCAGACAACTGCTAATAGGTTTCGATGGCAGTTTTCAATCGAATACAAACCAGGTATCCAGTCATTACCACGCACAAGCATACAATAGCCCTGAATTCTACGCCTTGGCTTTCAGTACCTTCGCATTCAAGGCGAGCAGCACATCTGCCTCGGAGTTGCTAACCCAATACATCGCTTCCTTTACAAACTTGAAAATCCGTTTCCATTCTACCGGCAGCGAATGGTTGCCGCGCTTTATTTCCCTCGCAGACGGAAGCCTTCATCCCAATGAAGATTTTTCCAAGGCCGGATGGAATCACGATATCCAAAACCGCGGAGAAAAATATTTCAGTCGCTTGCAAAGCCTCTTCGCGCTATGCTGCGCCCTGCCTGGAATTCCTGGGATCTACCATGGCGATGAAATCGCAATGCCTGGTGGCGGACCTCCGGACAATCACAGGGTTATGCGATTCGAAGGACTAAGTTCCGTTCAAACCGATCACCGCGATGCTATGGCGCGATTGGTGAAATTCAGGCGCTCCCATCCGGTGCTGATGTTCGGTGATATCCGTGTTCTGGAATCCGCTCCTGGTGTATTGGCAATTGAACGCCAGTACTTCGGTCGCAGCATCTGGGCCGTGTTCAATCTGAATGAACAGGCAGCTGTTTTTGTCGCACCCCAAATGCTGACCCGCAGTTTCCGCGGACAAAAGCTGCAAACCAACGCAAATGGTGTAACCATCAACCTCGAACCCAACTCCTATGACTTCATATACTAAAAAAAAGCTGCGTGCCAAAGGGCTCTTGGCGGGCTTCTTTTTGCTGAGTCTGCCCAACTTGCTTCCGGCTCAGGATACCCTGTGGCTGGTGAATGGTGAAATGATCCGCTGCCGCGTGAAAACCATCAACCGCGTAGATGTGGATTATATACCATGGGGCCAGTCTGGTCCGCTGTATTCAATCAACAAGGCCTTGCTGCTAAAGCTGGTATACGAAACGGGTTCCAATGTTGTATTTCAGGAGGCCCCGGCACCGGTTTCAGATGCAGCAGTAGCAGCTGCCGATAGCACCGCAGCATCTATGGGTAGCGATGCGCTCATACAGAAAGCTATGAACGATGCCCAACAACACTACGACTATAGCCGGCCGCGGAACGCATCTATCGTCATCGGGCTTACAGCCCCGGTTTTCTACTTGATTCCGGGTGTGATAGCCACTGCTGCCATGGCGTCCACCACTCCGCGCTATGATTATCTGAATGTGCCCAATGAAGCGCTTTACAGAAGCAGTCCTGATTACAGACAGGCCTATACGCGCCAAGCCAGGAAAATCAAATCCCGTAAAGTCTGGGGTGGCTTTTTGACCGGCGCCGGAACCACAGTAGCAGGTATCATTGCCCTGGGCATCCTGCTTTTTTAATTTCAGCGCAACAGGTCCAGCAAGTCGCTCTCAATGCTCTTGCGGGGCGTTTCCACTATGCGGCCTTTTTCGACGCCATTGCGGTATACAATGATCAACGGTACGCGGTCAATAGCCATCCCCGCAGCGGGTCCGTTGCCATTGAGTGGCTTTTTGGCCTTGTTAACTCCTGAATAACTGAAGTCGTCAGCTTTGAATCCGCTCATATCCAACACTTTTAACAGGCGTGGAACATGCATGCGCGTATCGTCGCACCAACTGCCGCCGATCACCCGTATCTGGCACCCGGCATAGGCACTGTTTAAGGCCTTTAGCTTGGCGTCGTCTGGTGTGTAACGGTTGTATGCCTCATAGAGCATGTCTGTGAAAAGCTGCTGTTGACTGGGTCGACCGGTATCGCCGGGGTCTGACTCCAGATTCAGCTGGGTCATGGTTTTGTTGTAGTTGTGCATATCTGCAAAAACAGGTGGCGCTTCAGGTACCAGTCCGCGGATGGCAGTGTCCTGAACCATACCCGCATTCGGATCTTCAGGCAGTATCGGTGCTATGGCTGCTACCGTGTCCGTCTGGGCCACAACAACCGGTTTACGCAGCTGGCAAGACGAAACAGCGGCCACGAACAGGGTGATTATCAGTATGCGCTTCACATCAGCAAAAATAGGCCTGCGGTTTAGCAATTCTTAGGTAGTTTTGAGGGCCCGATGTCAGCATCCCTGGAACAGTTAAAAGCGCCCATCCGGGTTGAATTGTCGGAGTTTGAACAACGCTTTGCCCAAAGCATGAAAACGCGTGTTCCGCTCCTGAACACGATCATGAATTACATCGTTCGGCGCAAGGGAAAGCAAATCAGGCCCATCTTCGTTCTCTACAGTGCCGGTCTGTGTGGTGATATCGGAGAACGCACATACCGGGGTGCAGCCCTGGTGGAGTTGTTGCATACCGCCACCCTGGTGCATGATGATGTGGTAGATGAGAGTTACCAAAGACGTGGATTCTTCAGTGTCAACGCGCTTTGGAAAAATAAGATTGCGGTGCTGGTAGGTGATTACCTGCTTAGCCGGGGGCTGCTACTGAGTATCGATGCCGGAGACTACGATTTGCTGCAAATCAGCAGCCGCGCAGTGCGCGATATGAGCGAAGGTGAACTGATGCAGCTAGAGCGCAGCCGTTTCTTGGATATCACTGAACCGGTCTATTTTGAAATCATCAGGCAAAAAACCGCCTCCCTTATCGCATCCTGCTGCGCTATTGGTGCCGCCTCTGCAGGAGCGAATAAGGACTTGACAGATCGCTTTCACGCTTTCGGTGAAAAAATTGGTGTCGCCTTCCAAATCCGCGACGATCTGTTCGATTTTGGTGACAATGACAGCGGTAAACCAAGCGGTATAGATATCAAAGAAAAAAAACTGACACTTCCGCTCATCCATGCCCTGAAACAAGTGAGCCCTGCGAGTGCCAAAGAGATGCTTAAACTCATCAAAAGCAAGACACCCGACAAGGAGAAATTGGCACGTGTCACAGCTTTTGTAAATGAAAACAATGGCATGGAATACGCGCGCAGCGTTATGACGCAACTAAAAGACGAGGCCTTTGCGTTACTTGGAAATCACGCGAGTCGTAATGATCTGGATATGCGTGCATTGGTAGATTTCGTCATCGATCGCAAACATTAACTTTACCCCATTCATCCAACATGTTATACGCAGCACTGAACGGTAAGACCCTGGAATTCAAGCAAGAAAATGGAAATTGGCAAATCGTTGGCTCCAACGCTGTTCACGAAATATTGAGCGCTGATAGCGGTAAAATCTGCTTTCTGTTGAATAATCAGCGATTTGAAGCCGAAATTATGCAGGTGAACAAAGAGGAACGCTGGGTTGAGTTGCGCATCAATGGCAAGCCGGCCCGCATTGCCTTGAGTACACCGCTCGATAAGCTGCTCCACGATATGGGAATGGATACGGCCGCGGCTGCCAAGGCAGCTCAGGTTAAAGCACCAATGCCGGGCCTGGTGTTGAGAATATTGGTTGAAGCAGGCACAGAAGTTCAGAAAGACGATAAAGTAATGATCTTGGAAGCCATGAAAATGGAAAACGTGATCAAATCGCCAGGTCAGGGTATCGTCAAACAAATCCTCGTGCACGCGGGTCAGGCTGTTGATAAGAACCAGGTGCTCATAGAATTCGAATAACCGCGGCTTCTTCGTCGCAGTTCGAACGCCCATCGAATGAAACGCAGCACGGTTTATTGGATTGTCGCTCTTTTCCTGCTTCCGGTTCTGCTGGCGTTTTCCAGGACCCCGGTAGCTTGGCTGGACGAAACCATGAACCTGGATCCTGCGGTGCAATGGCATCTGTATGGTAAATATACCAGCAGAATTTGGCCGAATCAGGGAACCGGGCACGTATTCCTGGCTTACCTGCCATTGGTGGAAGTGTTTCACATTGCCAACCTTGCCTGGTTACCTAAAACGCTTGCCGCCATCCGCTTGCCTTTCCTGCTCTGTTTTATTGCCGGTTTATTCTCTTGGGTGCGCCTCCTTGAAAGCTGGAAACTAAAGTCAGTCTGGCTGCTTTTCCTGGTCGGATTGCTGGCCTGCGACCGGGCAGTATTCGAAATACTGCGCAGCGGCAGAAGCGAAACACTTGAACTGGCTATCCTGGCCGGAACCTTGTTCGCCATTTTCAAAAATCGGATGCCGCTCGCCGCGCTTCTTGTTGGTTTGCTATGGATTGCACACCCAAAACTCTGGGCACTGACCGGCATACTTAGCCTTTTTGTTTTATGGAAATCAGAAGGTTTAATAAGGAAACTACGCGCCGTGATGTTAATCGCAGCGCCAGCCTTCCTTTGGATGGCCTGGCTGGGCTTTCCATTTGAAGAGCTATGCGCACAGTTATTGGGTCAAAGCGCCGGGCACGGTGCCGATGGGGATATATTCAACCGCATCTGGCAGCATGTTTGGCATCGGTTCATGCCGTATTATGCCGGGCAACCCTGGGTTCCATTGTTGCATCTCCTAACCTGGTGGCCGGCTTGGAAGTTGATGCGTAAATATGGTTGGAACCTCAAAGCGCTTCCCGGCTTGCTATGGATGGGTCAGGACTTGTTCTGGATGTTTATCCTGGCGCCCCATTACCGCTACCTCCCTCCACATCAATT
Source organism: Bacteroidota bacterium (assembly GCA_046314695.1). Classification (GTDB taxonomy): domain Bacteria; phylum Bacteroidota; class Bacteroidia; order NS11-12g; family UBA955; genus REEB481. Next base: position 8,982 of record JBKDBI010000090.1, read on the forward strand.
GCTGATGTATACGGTTTGGGCCATTTGGATTGCCGAGAAAGATTGGGCTTTCCCGCGCAGGATGAGATTAGCCATGTTTGCGGTGGTTCCACTCTTGCTTTTCCCCTGGGCTTCGCGGCTCACTTATGCTTTTATGCAGTGGGAAGCCCGCGATCCGCAAGCGGTTATCAACTGGTTGAACCGCAGCCTGCCAGTCAATGGAAAGACCTTGCTCATCGGGCACAGCATCGGTCATTACCATCTCTGGCAACGGCAGGATACCTTACTCGATTTCGCACTGGAAATCTATCCGCAGAAGTTTTCCTTCAACAATTATGCTCAAGTCTATTACCTGGGTACGGAGTTGCCGCGCGCTCTGAGCTATATCAAGCCGGTTGCCACTTATACCTTGCAGCCACCATTGCTTCCTGTTTCGTTGGATAACAAAAGCGCTACCTACCGAGGACTTCAGCTGTACCGGCTTCCGGATTTGCAAAGTATGGAAGCGCTTGTTGGAGCGCACCGCAAGTCATATCCCTGAATTCCGTGATTTGTAGAAAGTCATCTTGGCTTTCTTTTGTGTAGTCATTCTACTTTAAGTAAATATTTATGCTGCCAGAAGTCAAATATTTCGCTGTGTTGATTCAAAAACAAGAAATTCACGCTATGAAACCGGGCGGCAAGCCTTTTTGTGTTCTGCAGATTCGGTTGGACGAGAGAATGAAAGCAGTAAAAAGCAGTATGAATAAGCGTTGGATATGAGATCCCTTTTCAGGAAAAGCTACCATCAAACTGCGGAACGACAGGGTTGGAACCTCGTGCCGGATAAAAGTGCCAACCTAACGCCGCATTCGGTTCGTACCATACTCGATGCCGGTACCGGCAGAGGTATGCGTCTCGCTTATTTTCTTCAATTGTTCCCCTACGCTATTGTACATTGTTTCGAGCCAGACCTTGCAGCGTTCGAGCGGCTCGAAAAGCAATACAGCAAGCACCGGCGGGTCATCCTGAATCGAATGGCCTTGTGTGGAAGCAGTGGGTTGAGTCCAATTAATAATTCAAAGACACCTTGCTTACGACCAGTTCAAATTTTCGATGGAACTGAATTGGCATTGCCCGACGAACATCTTGTCAGGATTACTGTAGACGACTACAGCCGTGTTTGTCGCATAGATGAAATCGATCTGTTGCGCTTGCCGGGAACAGCTACAGAGGTTTCCCTCTACAACGGTGCTCGCGTGCAATTGGCCGATGGTGCCATCAGGGCTTTGTTGATTCCATTTCAACCCGGTGCCGCTGAAGAAGAAGCGGCTGTTACAGAAATAGCGACGCTCAACAGGGGTTTGGAACGTCAGGGTTTTGCACTGAAAGGTATCAAAGGTTCATGTGATGCTGAAGATAAATTCTATGGGCATATGCTGTATGCAAAGCAACAATCGGTTTAGCTGCCAAGCCGGATTTCAGGGATAAGCGCAATTAAAAACCGTTTGTCAGAAAGGTTTGCGTAGCAGGTAAACGGAATATATCGGTCACGGAAATTTTCATTACCTGAGTAAGCCAGGAATCCAACTGTCTCGAAGACGGTCCAAGGCATTCATGAAGAATCCCGAGCGGTAGGTGCCGCACGGGATTCCTGGTGTAGAGGTGATGAAGCTGCAATGTCAGCCGTTAATCGACATTGTCGTGAAGGAATGAGTTCCCTCCGCGCAATTTGGTTTTGCCATCCGTGCTGCTGTTGTCTTCTCCCAGGTTCAACCTCGAAACAACTTCTTTTTCGCTATCCGGAATTTGAATCAATTGGATTCCCTGCCTCAGGTAAGCCGGAGTATTGATGTCATCGCTGCCCGCTGTAACAGGCGCATGGTGAACCGGATTAGACGGATTGTTGCTCCCCATGCCCGGCCTTCCGCTAAAAGGCTGCATTACAGGAACAGGCGCCGGATTGGGATCAGGCATGATTGGCCCAAGATCAATTTCCAGAAACTCGGGCATTTCAGCTTCCATCGGCTGTTCCATATCGCCGAAGCCGGTTGCAATGACGGTAACTATCAATTCCTCGTCCAGGTTCGCGTCTGGCGTAACACCAAGCTTTAACTTGGCATTGTTGCCTGCCTGGGTTTGAAGATATTCACTGATTTGACCGTTTTCCCGCATCAAGGGCTCCTTCTTGCCATAGGAGATATTCACCAGCAAATGGCGTGCTCCGCTGATGCGCATGTTGTCGAGCAGTGGCGAATCCAATGCCATTTTAACAGCCTCCATTGCGCGTTCGTTCCCTTTGCCGCTGCCCATACCCAGAATGGCGCGGCCACTGTTGCGCATAGCAGTCTCCACATCCTTGAAGTCCACATTGAGAATACCGGGCAGCGTGATGATTTCCGCAATTCCCTTGGCTGCAGTGCACAATACATTGTCTGCCATGGAATATGCTTTCGAGAAAGGCATCTCTTCGTACATCTCCAACACCCGGTCGTTGATGATCGTCAACAGCGCATCTACATGTGGGCGCAATGCCTCGATGCCCTGTTGCGCCTGCTGCCTCCTGTCCGGTCCTTCATACGAAAACGGAACAGTTACAATCCCGATGGTGAGAATGCCCATTTCTTTGGCAATTTTCGCTATCACGGGTGCTGCACCTGTTCCGGTTCCACCGCCCATTCCGGCCGTGATGAATACCATCTTGGTATTGTGACGGAGGATGTCGGTGATCTTCTCGGTGCTTTCCACGGCTGCTTTGCGACCCATTTCAGGCTCTGAACCTGCTCCAAGGCCTTCGGTAAGTTTCAGCCCGAGCTGGATTTTATTCGGTACCGGACTGCGCGTCAAATCTTGCGCGTCGGTATTGCATACGTAAAACTGTACCCCTTCAATTCCCTGACGGAACATATGGTTGACAGCATTGCTTCCACCACCGCCCACGCCGATCACCTTGATGATGGCGGAGTTCATGTGGGGGATGTCTGGTTCGAAATTCTTCAGCATATGGTTTAGGGGTTAATCGTTGAAGTCTTTAGTGTCGTCTTTGATGATGCCGTTGATGAGAGAGCCGAACAGTCCGCTGAAACCAAAACGGCTGCGGCCTTCTTTCTCGGCCGGCTTATTATCGGGCAGATCGCTGCCCTGCCCGCGCATTTCCTTATCGAAGCCTTTCAGTACCAATCCAACGGCTGTACTGAACATCGGACTGCGCACTTCGTCTACCATACCCTTCGCGAGGTGCTTGTTCGGAAGCCCTTGGTGTACTTCCAGGGTAGTGATGAATTCGATCAGTTCGGCAATATTGGCCAGGTTGGCTCCGCCCCCTGTCAATACTATCCCGGCGCTCAGGCGGTTCTTGTAGCCCGACAGCCGGATCTGGTCGTATACCAAATCGAAAATTTCCTGCACCCGGGCCTGAATTACCTGCGCAAGGTTGAAGAGTGAAATTTCCTTGGCCTTGCGGCCGGGAAGGCCCGAAACCGTAACTATCTGATTGTGGCGTATTCCTTCCGAAAGGGCACTGCCAAAGCGCGTCTTCAGGGCCTCAGCCTGCTCTTTCAGTAACCCAAATGCTTCCTGTATGTCCGTGGTGATGATGTCGCCGCCCAGCGGAACAACCGCAGTATGCCGAATGATACCGTCGTGGAAAATGGCAATATCCGAAGTTCCGCCACCTATATCTACCAACGCAACACCCGCCATCATTTCATCGTCGCTGAGCACGGCGCGTGCCGAGGCGATAGGCTCCACTATCAGATCCTCCACTTCCAGCCCGGCTTTTTGTACGGCCTGGGTGATATTCTTCGCCGCAGTGGTCTGGCCTGTGATGATATGATAACTGCACTCCAGTTTCATACCGTGCATGCCAATCGGATCTTTAATGCCCGTTTCACCGTCAATCGTGTATTCCTGCGGCATGATGTGCATAATGGCAGTTTCGTGGCCGATATACACTTTGTGCATTTGGGCTTCCATATCATCCAGATCCAGTTGCGTTATCTCATTGTTGCCACTGCGGATTTTGGCATAGTTCTGTTGACGGCTGGATATATGATGCCCGGCAATGCCTACATACACACGGTTGATCTCAATATTGCTCTGCCGAGATGCCTCTGCGACGGCACGCCTGATCGCCTCTACGGTCTTTGTAATATTCGACACCATGCCGCGCGACACTCCGCCCATGCTCGGGGCCTTGCCCATTCCGAGTACGTCGATCTTGCCGTTCTCGTTCATGCGGCCTACAATCGCGCATATCTTCGTCGTTCCGATGTCGAGACCTACAATGATTTTGTCTTTCTTGATTTTCTGCTTGCTCATATTTGCCGTTAATGTCTTGTTTATTGTGCAGTGGCCGTTTCTGCGCCTGTTTCGGCCTCGTTATTAAAAGTTGATTTTTTGACACCGATTACCTGCCGTTCGTACCGGAGGTCGATGCGTTCGTATAAGTCCCAGCCCAGTTTAGACAAGGCCTTCGTATAGAAAAGCCCCAGTTTTTCCATTTTTTCCGGAAGCCGGTCGGTGTTTCCCAGAACAATGCTATGATTTCCTACGCGCGGTATCAACAATAGCTCTGAATAATTATCTACATACACTTGTTCAATCTGGGCCGACCAAAAAGCTTGCCTGTCCATAAAAGTAGCAAGTTCAACCAGCGATTGCAGGACCGGAGTCTTAGCGTGTGTTGAATCTGCCAGCTTCTCAGCTATGTTTCCGTTCCCAACCGGCACATGGGCGGTGAATTGCTTGCTGAAAGGCAATTTTTCGCCGCCTTCCGCCAGGTAATAACTTTCTCCGCTGCGGCTGATAATCCGCATCAGCGGACGTTTCTGTTCCAGGGTGATCTTCAGGTTGCCGCTCAAATCGGCATATACGTCGCAGGTCTTTACAAAGGGTAAAGCCTTCAGCTGTGTCTCCAGCATTTCAGGTCGCACAGAAGCCACCCGCCTACCTGCAACGCCTTCCGGTCCGCCACCAACCATTTCCAATACTTCTTCCCTTGTAACGAAATACAAGCCGGTATCAGGTAAAATGCGCACCTGGACTGTTTTTATTCCGCGCACCGTTTCCTGCCTTCCGGCTACCAACCATCCGATGAGCAACAAAATGCTCAGTCCGGCCGCCAGCATCAACTGCTGCTTTCTGCGCTTGCTTCCTGCTTCAGCCATGTGCATAGAGTTGTTGAATGGGCCCGCACAATCGGTCGATATCGCCAGCACCCAAAATGAGCAATACCCCCGGTTTTTCTTCTTTCAATGCAGCAAGAATGGCTTGGCCATCTGCCAATTCCTTCCGCACCAGCTGCACCTGTTCAAGCAGCCATTGACTGTTAATGCCGGGCAATGGTTTTTCGCGCGCCGGATAAATCTCCATCAAAAAGAGGCGATCCACCGCTGCAAGACTGCTCGCAAACCCTGTCGCGAAATCGCGGGTGCGGGTGAACAAATGCGGTTGAAAAATCCCCCAAACTTCTCTGTCCGGATACAGCATGCGCACACTGCCTATAATCGCATCCAGCTCGGTGGGATGGTGCGCATAATCGTCAATCACCACCTGTTCTGCATTGCGCACAAGATATTCAAAGCGGCGCTTTACGCCGTTGAATGTTTCTATGCCGCGCGCCACCGCTTGTGCATCAAGGCCGAGCCCATCTATGCAGACTGCAGCCGCAACAACAGCGTTTTCTGCATTGTGCCTGCCCGGAAGCCCACAAGTGAATATGGTTTGAGCAGCCAGTCCGCCAAGTTTCATGTCGAAGCGGAAGTACCCGTCTTCTATGCGCAGATTTTCACCTGTGAAATCACCGGGTGCGTGAGGATCGATGCTGTACCGCTGCAATTTGACGGTGGCAGGAGTCAAAACCTTCAATGTGCTTTGGATGTAGACATGGCCGCTTGCTCGCGTCTTGGCGGCGAACACGTCGAAAGCTTCCCGGAACGCAGCCTCCGTTTCGTAAATGTCCAAGTGGTCCGGGTCGATGGCTGTGATGACAGCAATATCAGGGGTCAGCCGATGGAAGCTGCGGTCGAATTCATCGGCCTCCAGAACCACGATGGGTTTCTTTGTAACCTGCCTGCCGTTTTCATAGCGCAGGTAATTGGTTTGGTAATTGGCCGAAATGCCGCCCAGAAATGCAGTGAAGTTAACGCCACAAGTGCGCAAAATATGCGCAATCATGGTACTGGTCGTTGTCTTACCATGCGTACCGGCCACAGCAATGGTAAAGCTGTCCCTGCTGATCAGTCCGAGTACTTCACTGCGCTTGAATAGCTGCAGTGGAGATTGTTCCAGCCATACGCGCTGTGGATGGTCTGCCGGTATGGCCGGCGTATAAACCAGCAATGTGGCCTGTGGGTCTTCCTGGATGAATGCAGGAAGTGCCTCCACCGCATCTTCAAAATGCACGTGGATGCCTTCAGTCTGTAAAGCCTTGGTGAGTGCCGTTGGTGTCTTGTCGTATCCTTCCACCTTGCAGCCCAGCGCATGAAAGTACCGGGCGATGGCACTCATGCCGATTCCGCCGATGCCGAGAAAATAGACGTTGCGTATGGCGTTGAGGTTCATGCGTGGATGAGTTGGGCTATTTCGTTGGCGATGGCAGCACCAGCTCCGGGCTTAGCCAGGCTGCGCAGCTTTTCTTGCATGCGCTGCAGGCCTTCCGCATTGGCCATTTCGCGCTGAATGGTGAGTATGAGTTGATCCGTTTGTGCATCCGGTAGCAACAATGCTGCACCGACGTCGGATAGCTTCCTGGCATTGGCCGTCTGATGATCTGCTGTGACATTCGGACTCGGTACGAGTATGGCAGGTTTGCCCGCCACCGCGATTTCAGAAACCGACAATGCTCCTGCTCTCGATACTATCAGATCGGCCGCAGCGTAGGCAAGGTGCATCTGAGGTATAAAAGCGCCGCACCAAAGTCCTTTTTTGTGTTGGAA
>JBKDBI010000091.1:0-7550 GCA_046314695.1 Bacteroidota bacterium
TGTATTACAAAGGCCAGCGCCCCACACCTGAAAGTCCATCGTTTATAAGCGATGAAGTTTGTTTTACCGCAGTACGCATGAGCGATCACCTGCAGGCCAAAGCCATCGTGGCCATGACCAAATCCGGTTATACGGGCTTCAAAGTGGCCAGCTACCGCCCGCAGGCTTCCGTTTTTATCTTCACCAACAACGAGACACTCCTTAATACACTGAACCTCGTCTGGGGTGTGCGCGGTTTTTACTACGACCGCTTTGTCAGCACCGACGATACCTTCAACGATGTCATCGATATACTCAAACAGGAAGGTATGGTGAAGGAAGGCGAATGCGTGATCAATTGCGCCAGCATGCCTATCCAGCAAAAATTGCGCACCAACGCCATCAAGGTGAGCATCGTAAACTGACAGAAAGGCGGAACGAACGCTTCGGCACCCGGTTTGTTAACTATTCAGTAACGCAGCATGGAAGATCAACTCATCAACCGCGTCGCACAAAGCGGCATCATGACCTTCAACCTGGAAAACTATTATACCCAGGGCGAGCGAAAGGTGTTGGATATCCGCGACTCCCTCTTCATGGGCATGATCCTGAAGGAAAAGGATTTCCGCGACTGGGTGAAGCAACACGATTGGGAGCAGTACCGCGGCACTTGCGTAGCCATCACCTGCAGCGCCGATGCGATCATTCCCACCTGGGCCTATATGCTCATTGCCGCCCGACTGAATGGCGTTGCTACATTTTTTATTTTCGGTGATACCGCCGCCCTGGAAACCGCCCTGTACGTGCAAGCTCTGGCTGAAGCAGATATTGAAGAATACCGCGATAAACGCGTGGTAATCAAAGGCTGCGGTGATTTACCCGTGCCGGCTTCCGCCTACGTGGAAATCTCCCGAATCCTGCTGCCGGTGGTAAAGTCGCTGATGTACGGCGAACCCTGCAGCACGGTGCCGGTATACAAGAAAGCCTGATTATCCAGGATTATTCCAGGAGCAACGGCAAGGCATAAACCTCCGTATTCCGTACAATACGAACCACGTACATACCGCGCGCCAGGCTGCCGGTTCCCAACTGAATGTTTCCAGCGCCCGAAGCCTGAATCCCGGTATTTCTTCCTTGCAGATCAAGCACTTCAACAACGAAACGCCCGCTGAGTTGCACCTGAACCGAAGTCGCGGCCGGGTTGGGATAGATGTGCAAGTCGGAAGGAAGCATACGGTTAAGTCCGGTTCCGGCAGGCAACACCGTAAGGCGCAGGCTGTCTGTGCCCTGGCAACCGGTGTTTCCGTCGGTTACGGTCACCCAAATCCAATGTGAACCGAGTCCCAATCCTTTGGGATCAACCACGCGGATGCGTTCAATGCTGTTATTGTCCCACAAATAATTGCTGTAAGCCCCGGCGTTGAGCACCTTGATGCCGTCGATATTGATGGATGTGTCGTTGCCGATATTGGGCTTCGGTGCGGCCAGTACGCTGACAAACAGGCTGTCGCGGCGCACGCAGCCGGTGGAGCCTTCGTCAAAGCGCAGGAAATAACGGCCGGTATGTTGGGTTTGCAGGTAGCGACCGTTGCGCAATGCACCCGGCAAACGGCTGTCGCTGCGGTTGTTGTCGATCGCCAGCGCCGTCCAGCGGATATCGGGAACGGGTACATACACCGTCACGATATCGTTCAGGTCAAATTCACCGCTCTTCTCGCAGAGATCGGGCACCTTGGGGTCGATGTCGTAAGCCGGGAAAAAGGCTACGCGGATGCTCACCGAATCTTTGGCGCTGCACTGCGTGCTACGGTTGATGGTGGTGAGCTCAAAATGATAGTCGCCAAATGCGTTCAGGCGGGCCTGGTTGCGCGTAAGCACCGTCGCCGGATTGGTGGCATTCGAGGCGTAACAACGCCAGAGATAAGCGTTGGCGATGGTATCGGCATTGAGCCAGCGGCTAAAAATGGGATAGCTCTGGTTGTATCCGCAAATGGTTTCGCCTTGCAGGTTGTTCACCGGACTGGCCAGTACGGCAGCGCTGAAGCTGTCGCGGGCGGTGCAGTTCAGGCTGTCGGTCGTTTCCATCCGTATCCAGGCTGTGGATGCGCCGAGGTTGAAGCGCCTTGCGATGAAATAGCGCCCTGCCGTATCCTGGGTGATCAGTCCCTGGTAACGGGAACTGAAACGGGCTGCAGCGGGTTTCACCTGGGTGATAAAGGCAAGGTCGGCACCGCTGTTTTCGGTGCAAAGGCGAATGCCCGGATTGGTGAAGCTCAGTGCCGGCGCATAGGTCTTCACCAGCACCGAATCGAGGGCGAAACAGCCGAGGATATCATCGGTGCGCAGGCGGAGCAAGGTGTCGCGTACAAGCTGGATGCGGAGCGTATCGCCGGTGCCAAGCGTCTGGCCCTGGCGGTTCGTCCAGCGATAGCGCAAACTGCCGCGGGTATTCGAAGTGTCTGCATACACCTGCAGTACGCTGCCACGGCAAACCGGCGTGCGGACAATGCCTTTTACCGGCGCCTGTACACAGCCTTCCATCACCACAGAATCGCGGGCTTCGAACAGGCATTTGCCCGGCTCGATGGTAGCCGCACGCAGGATGTACTTGCCGGGTTTGAAGAGCCGTATTGTATCGGTCAATTTACCAAGCGGTATGCTCTTGCCATCCGGATCGAGCAGGCTGGCCGTCATCAAGGCCATGGTCGACGGATTGCTGATCTCGTAAAACAGGCGCGAACCGCTGTGCTTGCTGAAGCGCATGCGCGTGTCGGGCTTGGGCAAAATGCTGAAGGTATAGGTACGGCGGGTGTACAAAGGCAAAGGGCAACGGTTGTCGCTGGCCCAAACAGAGAAATAATGGAAGCTCTTTTTGGCCGCATTGGTGTCGGGTGTCCAGCAGAATTCAACCTCGCGTTCGCGGGCCGAGCTGTCGACGATGCGCATGACCGCGCCGCGGATATCATCCGACCAGCCCAGCCGTGTAGTGTCAGAACGCGTGTCGGCCACATCGGAAGCCTTCACACGGAAACAGAATTTCTCGTTGAGACACAGGGTATACGAAGCGGCCGGGTTCAGACTGGGCGCGTTATTGCCCGTGGAACCGGTAACAGCCAGCTGCCGCTCATGCGAACTGAATCCGACAAAACTGTAAGCGCCGGAAGGCAGTTTGCGGTATTCCCAGATCTGCACCACCACCACTCCGGTTTCACCGCCAAAGGCCGGCTGGAAAACGAGGTCGCCGGTGCTGCGGCTGAGAAAGAAACCGCGCGGCGGATTGGCAGAAGGAGCAGCCGGACAAGTACTGCCGCTCAGACAATACGGCGTGATGGGAGAGGTGAAATTGAAACCGGATACATAGCTCTTGGAAAAAGTGTTGGAATCAAGGGCAGGAGTGAGGATGTACACCAGCGAGTCGCCATCGGCATCCCTGGCCTGGAAAGACAGGGCCGCAGTTTGTGATGCCGGGATGGTAAAGGGAAAGTCGGTATGGATTTCGGCACTGCTGTTGCCATTCGAAAAAGCGCTGAGGTTGCAGGTTTGCAGCACCGCGCTGAGCCCCATGCCATTGGCGGCGGGGTTCTGCAGGCTGGTGATACCCGGCGCACGGCCCGGTCGGATGGCAAAGAAAGTAACCTGGCAGCAGGTAGAGGAAAGGAGGGAAGCGTAGGGTGCCTGTGCGAAATCGATCGTCGCTTCGTAGGTATGCGCTTCGTATCCGTCGACCGAACTGATGCTGTTGCCGGGGTTGCAGGTCACGGCGCCGGCACAGCGCTGGGATGCATTGCGGATGCCGCTGCGCGTGAGTGTGATATTCAGCGTTGTGCAGCTGCTGATCAGGCGGGCGCGCATGGTTCCGCTGAAAGGCACAGTGCGGCAATTGCGGAAGAAAGTCGCCTGTACTTTGTACTGCGTTCCGCTTACATGTACAAAGGAAGCGCTGCCGCCATAGGGCGTATCGGCTTTCAGGCCCGCTGCGCCGAACAGGCCGCTCAGCAATGCCAGGATGGGTAGTCGTTTCAACATGCCTTTTCAGGAAAACGACAAAAATACAAAGCATTCAGGTCTGCCGGAGGTCTGGTTTTTCTTGTGGCCAGACCTCCGGCAAACAGATTCAGCTGTTTCAGGGAAGGCGCAGCACCAGCGCTTGTACCCTGCGGTTGCCGTTGCGGCCTTCGAGGATATACATGCCTGCGGGCAAATGTCCGGTTTCGATTTGCTGCGCGCCTGCCTTCAAGTCCGTGGCCGGAACAGCCTCCCTGCCGTCGGGCCGGAACAATTGCCAACGCATGGCTTCACCCGATGTTACCTGCAATACCTCGCGGAATGGATTGGGATAAACCTGCCAAGCTCCAGGATCCGGGAGCGGATCGGCTGATTGCGGATTGCGCAGGGAAAGAAGCAAGGTGTCGCTGCCGAAACAGGTGCTGAGGCCATCGTTCACCTTAACCCAATAAGGCCTGGGTGTGATGCTGAGTTCGCTTGCAGGGATATTCCGGAACTGGCTGCGGCTGTTATCGTCCCATTCATAGGTGGCGTAAGGCCCGGCGTCGAGGCGGATAAAGCTGCCGGCCGGTATCGCTGTGTCGCGGCCGAGATCAGGCTTGGGAGATGCCAGTACCACAAACAACAGGCTGTCGCGCAAGCGGCATCCGCTGCTTATATCCGTGAAACCGATGCGCCAATTGCCTGCCTGGCGTGGTTGAAACAAGTTGCCTATAAGGGCACTGCGCTGCGCTGCATTCGGCGTCATTCCGTTAACCGACAGCAAGTTCCAGCTCAAAGCGGGGCTGGGCAGGAAGACCTGGACGTAGCGGCTGATGTCTTCCGCTGCTCCGTTGTCGCAAAGTTTCGGGGTGACGAAGCTGCGGTAATCGGGCACCGGACGGCGGGTGATGCGGAAGTTGGTCTCTGCCCCACATTGCCGCAAGGTATCGTTGTGGCGCAGGGTAAAGCCATAGGTGCCGGGCTGCAAGGCGATAAAACTGGTTTCTTTGAGCACCTGGGCCGGTGTGAGGGTTCCGGGATTGCTGCAAATCCATTCCAGCGCCATGAAACGTGTATCGCTGTTGCCAGACAGTTGGCGGATATCGAAGTTGCCGTCTTCGCGGCACAAGGCCGTATCGCGCACACTTACGCGGCGGGTGTGGCGCACAGGAAAACGAATTTCGGCGCCTGTTGGGCATGCCAGGCTGTCGGTGATGGTGAATTGTACGGCCAGCGTGGTGTCTACCTGCACGGGCAAGCGGTTCTGCAAATGCCAACGCCCGGCAGTCTGTGTCAGGATGCCGGTACCAGCCTGCCAGTTGCCCGGATATTTGCTGGTGAATTGCAGCCAGTTTTCGATTTCCGGCCCTTCGTTCTCCGAACAAATGCCATTGGCCGGAACCTGCCAGGATGCTTCGGGCAGGTAGGTGCGGAAGCGGAATGAATCCTGCACAAAACATCCAAACTGGTCGTCAATACGCAAACGCAGGAGGGTATCGCTACCCAAACGAATCTGCAGGGTATCGGCCTGGGAAAGGTTCGTTCCGAAACGGTTCGACCAGCGGTATTGCAAGGCGCCGATGCTATTTTGGGTGCTAACCCTGAACACAACAGGCTGGTTGCGGCAATACGCTTTCTGCGTGTCGATTTGGTGCTGCAGGGTGAGGCAGCCGTTCATGCGGACCGTATCGCGGATTACATAATTGCAATAGCCATTGCCATAGGTTGTTAACTCCAGGCGGTATTCTCCGGCAGTAAACAGGCGCAAGGTGTCAAAATATTGATTGCGCAGGGCACTGCGTTCGTAACGGTAGTTGTTGGGACCCGTAATGCGCAAATCCATCCGCGCCAGGCTGTCGGGAACCCGCGCGGCTACCGCCAGACGCGACCCGGGTAATAGGGTCTTCGTAAGGGTGGAAGCTGGTTTGCGCCGCACCCTGATTTGATGTGTTCTTCTGCTTTCGAATGCAGTGCCGCAGAAATTGTCGAATACAGCCACCGTAAAGAAATAGGGTTCTTTGATGCTGTCGAATGCCGGCGCTGTGAAGCATACATTCACCGTGTTCACCGGATTGAACCGTGTGGGCGGGGTATTTACCAGGCTAAAATTGGGGATATTGGTAAAATAGCGGAATACCGGGGTATCGGGAGCGGCTTGCCCCGGATTCTTCGCGTCTGAATACGTAGTACTGAAACAATAGCGCTCCTGCTCGCAGATGCTTGCGTTTACCGGATTGCTGATGATTGGGTGGTTGTTTGTGGAGATCATGGTGATGATATTCCCTTCCACCATTGTGTAACCCATAAGCACATATTTGCCGCTGCTGTCGCGCCTGAATTCATTGATGCGCACACCGACCGCGCTGATTTCTGTAGCCGTAACCGGTTGAAACACAAGGTCACCGGTATAGGCATCCAGGGAAAAACCACGAGGTTCAGCCGCATTCGGATTGGCTGCGCATGGCGCCTTGGCGCCGCCACAATAAACACTCAGGGGATAATCGTAGGTAAATCCCCTGATATATGATATGTTGTTTGCCGCGTCGTATAAACAAGGGGTAAGCACGTAGGAAAGCGAATCACCATCCGGATCCACTGCGCGGAAACTCTGATATATGGGTTGGTTTGCGGTATGGTAGATTTGCCATGGGAAAAGTTGCACACTGCTGTTGTTCTGTGGCGGCAGTCCGGCTTTCCTGCAAAGTGAAAGGCCCGCCTGCAAAAACAACGGCATGCCACTTACACTCATATTGGTATTGGCTCCATTGCGCGGCCTGAGGGACACACTCAAGGTTACATCGCAACAACCACTGCCTAAGAATTGACGGTAAAGGGTATCGCGGAAATTGATCACAGCACGATAGCGCTGTATGGACACTAAACTGCTGCCCGTTGTGCTGGTGTTGTTGCATGTCTGCCTGGTGAAACATGTCTGACTTACATCCCATATACTGTCGCGTGTTATGGTGAAATTACGGGTGCCACACGCCGCGCGAATCGACCCCCCATACGTTGCAGCATACTGAACTCCGCCACCGCATTCCTTGTAATAATGCACTATTATTTCGTAGCGGTCATTCCCGAGGTATCGGTAAAACAGGTTGCCCGAGTTGGCGCGCAGGGCATCGCAGGTGGGTGGCGCCAGGAACAAGAGTCCGGCCCAGAGGCTTTTTCTGATTGGAAGGGTAAAGTTTCTTATCATATCCGACAGTTTAAAGAAGGTACTGGTTGTTCATTTCTTTCTTTACCGCAATATATGCACCGTTGTCTGCAAAAAAGCGCGTTCTCCGTGCACCGATTGCACGATGGCGGTGACGGCGTAAACGCCTTCGGGTAAGAGCCTTCCCTGCCGGTCGCGGCCGGTGAAGGGATGCTGCGGGTCGGCTTCGAACACCTGCTGGCCCCAGCGGTTGTAAACGCGCAAGGTATAGGTGCCGATGGCCGTGCCCTTGGGTTCGTAGCTTTCGTTCAGTTGGTCGTTGCCGGGGGTGAAGGCATTGGGCAGGAAAATGCGGAACAATTGCACCACGCGTACCTGCATGGCTGCGCTGTCCCAACAACCATCCGGACTGAAAGCGTTGAGC
>JBKDBI010000092.1:0-7365 GCA_046314695.1 Bacteroidota bacterium
AAACCTGAAGCCTATACCGAACGCCATCAGGTAAGTGTGGATACCGTTTATTTCCATTCTGTCATTGATGGAATGGCCGCGGTCATGAAACCCGGCGGAACGGCTTGGAGTGCAGCCATCCGCGAAATGGAAATCTGTGGGAAAACAGGAACCAGCCAAAATCCGCACGGCAAAGACCATTCGCTCTTCATCGGCTTTGCCCCCAGGAACAACCCGAAGATAGCGGTGGCTGTAATCGTAGAAAACGCCGGCTATGGCGCAACCTGGGCAGCTCCCATCGCCAGTCTGATGATGGAGCGTTTTGTGCGAGGAAAAGACGTTCCCAGCAATGCGCCGGTATTACTGGAACGGATGACAAAACCCCTTCAACCTCTTAGCCATGCCAACGAACAGCAGGGGGACTAATCGCGCGCGACTCGATTTTACGAGCGTCTTATTCTACATTCTGCTGGTAGGATTCGGCTTCATAAATATTTATTCTGCCAGTACAGGTGCTGATCCTGAATTCAGCCTGAGCCTGAAAGAAGTGTACGTGCGGCAGTTGATCTGGATGTTTGGCTCTTTCCTGCTCATTGTCCTGGTAGCCTTTTCAAACCCGAATTTCTTCGAATTCTCAGCCTATGTAATTTACGGTATCACCACCGCGCTTTTGATCGCTGTGCTGCTCGTTGGTCGCGAAGTTTCCGGGGCAAAGAGTTGGTTTGGGTTCGGCGGAATTGGCATTCAGCCCAGCGAATTCGCCAAGTTTGGAACCGCCCTGGCTGTGGCCAAATACCTCGGCACGTATGGCGTGAAGTTTAAGGGTTGGAAAAATATCAGCATTACACTGGCTTTGATTCTGGTGCCGATGTCCATCGTGCTGCTGCAAAATGATACCGGTTCTGCCCTCGTCTTCTTAAGTTTCGCACTGGTTCTTTACAGGGAAGGTTTACCGGGTTATTTCCTGATTGTAGCTGTATGGGCTACCATCTTATCGCTCGCCACTATTATCTTCTCTGCACAGGGCTGGAAAGAATACTGGATACTCACTGGGATTGCATCCATTGCACTCCTGTTCTTCTTACTGTTTCGCAAAAATCGCCAGGCCTGGTGGTTAATCACAACCATTGCCATTGGTTCATGGGTGTTGGTGAAGGTAGCCCATTGGGGTTATTATAATATTCTTCAAACGCATCAGCGCGACCGCATCGAAGTAATACTTCAATTGAAGAAAGATGACAAAGGTGTTGGTTTTAATTTGATACAAAGCAAGACGGCCATCGGCGCCGGTCGCGCATTTGGTCGCGGCTTCCTGCAAGGTACACAAACCAAAATGGGGTTTGTACCCGAGCAACATACCGATTTCATATTCTGTACCGTCGGTGAAGAATGGGGTGTGGCAGGTATAACCGTATTTTTCTTCATCTATTTCGGCTTGTTATACCGACTTGTGATCCTTTCTGAAAGACAAACCACGCGATTCGGACGGGTTTTGGGTTATTCGGTAACCAGCATTCTGTTCTTTCATATTGCCATCAATATTGGAATGACCATTGGACTGGTGCCAATCATCGGCATTCCGCTGCCTTTTGTTAGCTTCGGCGGTTCCAGCCTCTGGGCTTTCACACTCCTGCTTTTTACCTTTCTGAAACTGGATGAGCGCCGGTTGAGCTATGTCTGATCCCAACTGAGCTCTTTTTACCATCCCGGTATGAAGCCCTTACAACGCATACTCACCGAAGATGGCTCATATACCCTGAAACGGGAAGATTTGGGTGAAACCTACCATTCCCAAAAAGGAGCCATAACAGAATCGGAGCACGTTTATTTGTCCAACGGATTCAGGTACGCTGTCCAAAACAAGAACCGCATCGCAATTGCAGAAATTGGCTTCGGCACCGGACTTAACGCCTTGCTGACTGCTCTCGAGCGGCATAATGGCCTTGAAATTATATATTACGGCATCGATACGCTTCCGCTGGACAGTTCAGAGATGGAAGCCATGCATTATGAACGTACCGTAATACACCCGGAGGCGGCAGCCGTTTTCACTAAAATCGCGCATTTACCCTGGCAATTCGGTGAGAAGCCTATTACAGAAGCAGTGCGCGACGGATTTCAACTTGCCAAGATTGCTGTTTCAGTCCGGAATATGCAATTACCGGAAAAGGTCGATTTAATCTACTACGACACATTCGCGCCCAAGTATCAGCCTGAAATGTGGGAACCTGTTGTTTTCGAACACTTAGCAACCCAAATAAATCCGGGCGGCTTATTGGTAACTTATTGTGCTCAGGGCAAGTTTCGCCGCAACCTGCAGGCGCTTGGCTGGATAGTTGAAAGGGTGCAGGTTGCTGGTGGATTAAAAAATGAAATGATAAGGGCACGGTATCCGGAATAAGGCGCGAAAGACCCTTTGAATGGATCCATCCCGAATTACACATTCCCAAAGCACTCATTATCAAACTCCATGGCACGCAATTGCATACCCGCGATGGCCGCATATCACTCCACCGGTCTTGTATCCATACACTATCTCCTTTGTATGACCCTGCACCAGCTCAATTCACATCCCACGTGGATAAGCCGTGCAACAGGATAACCGCTCGACTGTCGGATCGTATTTTTTATACATCAGGCTGTAGCGGTCTTTCCTGCGCTTACAAAAGCTTAAAAACAGTATAAAACTCTACGGTTATCCACAGATGTGGAAGCCTTTTATTCACATACATGTGATTAATTTAATTGGTTTGCATAAACCACTAATCCCCAAAAACCATGGCAAAGACAAGCAAACCGGCCACCAAGAAGCCAACAGCGGCCAAAGCCACTGCTACAAAGAGCAGTGCCAAGCCCGCGGCCAAGGCAACTGCAAAAACTGCAGCTAAACCTGCAGCCAAAACAAGTACCCAAAGCGCTGTAAAACCAGCTGCTAAAACCGCCGCCAAACCGGCAGTAAAGGCAGCAGCCAAGCCAGCAGCCAAAACCACTGCCAAGCCGGCCGCCAAAGCAACCGCTAAAGCAGCCGCAAAGCCTGCCGCCAAAGCAACTGCTAAACCCGCAAGCAAAGTGAAGGCCGTGACCAAACCGGCTGCTAAAACCACTGCAAAGCCGGTTGCCAAGGCAGCAGTAAAAGGTGCTGCCAAGCCGGCCGCAAAAGCAACTGCGAAGACCGCAAGCAAGCCAGCCGTAAAGGCCGCGGCTAAAACAGCCGCCAAACCGGCAGCAAAGACGGCGAGTAAACCGGCAGCAAAAAGTGCGGCCAAATCCAAAGCAGCAAGCAAACCGGCGACTCAGGCGAAGCCTGTTGCCAAAGCCAAGCCGGCTGTAAAAAAGAAGTAATTTAATGACATCTCCGGATTCCTGCCGGGGATACCGAAAAAAGAGCATCCAAACAGGATGCTCTTTTTTTGCGTTCAATGCTCAATATTGGTAATTGCGGGCTTCAGCATTCAGCCTGAAGCCAAGGGTGAAGAACTGTTCATTTCCGCTGCGACGTATGACCCGCGCATCGAGAAACAAGTTGTGGCGCAACATATAGCTGAGCGAAACCTGGATATTCCGAACAGTCTCTGCCTGGCCCTGGAACATGGTATGTCCAAATTCATAAGGTCGGGTATCGTTGTCGAGCCGCGGGTCGTTTCCGTAATTGATACCGGTTACATCTTTTCCGCGCTGAGCCTGCATCCAGTCTGCACGAAGGAGAAACCTGTTCAGCATTGCCTTGCCGCCGTATTGATAAGGCTGCCATTGCATCGAAAACAATATTTCCGAGAAATTACTGCCCAAGGGATGGGCCAGCATTTGGTTATAATGGGTATAGGCCTGCGAAGTGCGGTAATGCGAATAGGTGTACGGTCTTACGCGGTTTGCTTCTGCCTGCAGGAATAACCAACCAAACTTATTGTCTGACACCGTGTACTTCACACCAGCCTGCCAGGCGTATTTATTGGCCCACCAACCGCTGTTTTCACGCAGGTATTTCAACTTGAATTCATCGAGCAGCAACTGGCCGTAAAATTGAAATTTCTCGAGAAAGTTCCACTTCCAGTCAAAAGCCAGTAGTGCGTTATCGCGGCTGCCGCGGTGGCTTTCGATGGTGCGATAAAAAATCACCGGGTTCAGATAGTCGGCATCAAAACCACGCTGTCCAAACGAATCGCTGCGGTCAAAAATCACCATTTCGCTCAGGCCGAATTCGAGGTTCGGGCGCAATTGTACCGATGCCCTGTGCATGGCCATGTACTTGATGGGTTGCAATTGGTCGCCGGTAAGCGGGAGAAATCCATTCAGCCTTGCAAACACATTCTGGTAACGGAAGGGTCCGAGATCGGTGTGCAGGCGAAGATGCAAGTATTCTTTTGCGTGATCAGATAAAATCAGGCTGCGAATGCCGTTGCCGGTGAATATCCGGTCGTGCCCGGCAACAATGCGCACCCGGTCTTTCAATGCAGAAGTACTGAGGTAACCGCGGGCCTGTAGAAAATCGACACCACGCTTTTTAAACGGCTTCCAGAATCCTTCGCCTTCCACAACACCGTAGCTCCGCACCAGGGTATCTGCCCAACCGGGCAAGAAAACCTGGTTTTCGGTCACTTGCGACCAAAAGCTCAATTTGTTCGCGATTTTTCCACGCAATTCCAGGCCGCGGGTATTTTGCTGCAGCGGATTCGTTGACCCCGGCTGCCCATGCACGTTCAAAACCGGATTGATCACCAGCGAATTCAACGAGTCAGCCCACATGTAAAAGGCTGCCGGACGCTCGTATAAAGGTTTAAATGGCGTGCGGTTCGACGAAGCATAGATATTCCATTCCGGGTTGTCGCGTATGATATAATCGGCCATAAATCCACCTACGGCCATCTTCCCTCCTCCTATCCCCCTGAATTGAGAAACATCGCGTCGGTCGTAAAAGCGGTTCCCCGGGTCGAAGTGACCAATGCGCTTTTCGTTGTCAAATTTTCGGTGTAACCCTTGAATTTCAACGGTTTGAAACCAGCGGTCGGCAAAGCTGTTGGGTGCATAAAGGGCACCTTGTGCTGAAAGTTTGAACCCCGCACTGCAGGCAAAAAGCGCTAGAATCCGGAATCTCATGTTGCAAAGAAGGGGGATTTTTTTCAAACAGCCCTTCAAGCCCATGCAATTCGCGCACAGCGCATTTGCCTAAACAGCCCCGCCAAGCGCTTTCTTGTAGGTATCGAGACAGCGTTGGCGCGAAAATGCATAATCCACTACAGGTCGCGGATAAGCCGGGGTTCCGAACTCCGGCACCCATTGGCGTATGTAACGGTATTGCGGGTCGAATTTCTCGGTCTGCAATTGCGGATTAAATACCCTGAAATACGGCGCAGCATCAACGCCACTGCCCGAAGCCCATTGCCATCCTCCGTTATTGGAAGCCAGATCGAAATCCAGCAGTTGTTCCGCAAACCAGGCCTCTCCCAGACGCCAGTCGGTGAGCAGGTTCTTGGTCAGAAAGGCGGCGGTGATCATGCGCACGCGGTTGTGCATGTAGCCGGTCGTTGCCAGTTCACGCATGCCGGCGTCGACAATCGGATAACCCGTTGTGCCTGTTTTCCAACGCTCAAAATCATCCGGATTATTCAGCCAGGGTATGCGGTCGTAAGCTGGTTTGAAAGCCCGATGTACCACATGCGGAAAATGCCAGAGTATTTGTTGATAGAACTCGCGCCATATCAATTCATTCAAAAACTTTTCGGCATGCACTTCCAAGGCTCTTCGGGCCAGTGATCTGGCGCTGATTGTACCAAAACGCAGATGCAGACCCAAACGACTGGTTCCGCGAATCCCCGGAATATCACGGGTTTCACCGTATCGCTGCATCAGCTCCACGCCGACTGCATCGGCAGGGAATTCCAGACCGGAGCGCTGAAACCCCATCGATTCAAGTTCGGGCATCGCTGCAGTGAAGCCTTGCCAGGCTTGGCCAAGGAAGCGTTCAGACGGATATTCAGGGATGCCGGTTTCAGCCAGCCTGGCCTTCCATTTGCGGCTGTAGGGCGTGTAAACGGTGTACGGATTGCCGTCGTCTTTGCACACATCGCTGCGCTCAAACACCGTTTGGTCTTTAAAATCGTGGAATGCAATACCTTTTTCTTTCAGCCTTGCGCTGATATCGGCGTCGCGTTCACGGGCATATGGTTCGTGGTCTCGGTTGGTGTAAACGGCTTTGATATTGTATTCCTCCGCCAACTGCTTCCAGATTTGTTCGGGCGTTCCGTGCAGTGCAAGCAGATCAGCCCCGGCGGCGCAAAACTTTGCTTTTATACCAAGCAGTGTTTGGTGAATGAATGACACACGTGCATCCGATCGGTTATTCAGCTTATCGAGGATATTCCGGTCGAATATGAACAGGGGCAATACAGGCAAACCGCTCAGTAAGGCAGCATGCAGGGCGGCATTGTCTTCCACCCGCAGGTCGCGGCGGAACCAATGGATGGCAATTTCAGGTTTGGGCATAGAGTTGTTTAAGCGCCGGAAGAAGATCCGGATACTGAAAAACAAATCCCTCGGCTCTGAGTTTGGCCGGAACCACATTTTGTGAGCCCAGCAGCAATATAGCCCTTTCGCCTAAAATAGCACGAACGGCAAAAGCCGGCAAGGGTGGCATCAGTACCTTTCTTCCCAATGCGGTTGCCAGCGACTGGTTGAACCTGCGCTGAGAAACCGCCTGACCGGTAGCCGCGTTGTAGGCTCCCTGCATATTCGGATCGGTCAATGCGCGCACATATATTTCCACCAGATCATCAATATGAATCCAACTTAGCAATTGATTTCCATCGCCAAAAACAGGCAATACACCCAGCTGCATGGCCTTTTCAAATGGCTGAAGGAATCCCTTGCCCTTTGCCAGCACAAGGGCGGTACGTATGCAACAAACCCGATCGGCATTGGATTTAAACGCATTGGCTGCCGTTTCCCATTGCAAACACACATTCGCCACAAAATCGCTCCCATGGGCTGCTTTTTCATCTAAAGCCTCATCAACAGACGGATAGAAGCCAATTCCCGAAGCTGAAACAAAAGACCGGAGCCTTCCCCCCCGCTGCTTAACTTTTTCAAGTAGCAGGGCAGTGGCTCCTGAACGCGAATCAACGATTTCCTTTTTGTAGGCTGGTGTCCAAGCCTTGTCAGCTATGCCTGCGCCGGCCAAATGAACAATGGAATCGACTCCGTCGAGGCAACGTTCATCCAACTCGCCTGTAGAAATGTTCCAATAAAAATAATTTTGTTCACCTTTTCTTCGTTTATTTGCAGACAGGAACACGCATTCGAATCCCAATTCCGTTAAACGTTTTGCAAGCGTTGTGGCAATGAGACCGGATGCTCCAGTGATTAGAATACGATTCGACATGGGACGCAGAA
>JBKDBI010000093.1:0-3461 GCA_046314695.1 Bacteroidota bacterium
GCGCCCCTGGGCCTTTGACAGCTTCTACCACGCCGGAATTCCGCTGGTATTGAACCACCGCCAGAACTTCTTCCGCCTCGATTTCAGTGCCCTCAGCTTCACCAATCCGGATAAGAACCGCTACCGTTACAAGCTCGAAGGCTTCGACGAGAACTGGATCGACGCGGGCAACGTGGGTTCGGCGGCTTATACCAATGTGCCGCCGGGCGAATACATTTTCCGCGTCATTGCCTGCAACGACGATGGAGAATGGTCGCCCGAAGGTGCCAGTCTGCAAATCCATATCCTGCCGCCCTTCTGGCGCACCTGGTGGTTCATGGGTGGGGCGGTTTTGGCGGCCGGGCTCCTGCTGCTGCTTGTGTACCGTTTGCGCACAGCCTCTTTGCGCCGCCGTTTCCAGCTCACCCTGGCCGAATCGGAATTGCGGGCTTTGCGCGGGCAGATGAATCCGCATTTCATCTTCAATTCCATCAACAGCATCCAATATTATGTATTGAACAAGAGCCCGGGAGAAGCCTACGGTTACCTGGCCAAGTTCAGCAGCCTGATGCGGATGATCTTGCAGAACAGCCGCCTCAGCGTTATTCCCTTCGAACAGGAATTGCAGGCGCTGCGCACTTACCTTGAGCTGGAGCAGTTGCGTTTGGACGGTGCCCTGGAATACGAAATCCAGACCGATCCGTTGATCGATCCGAAGGAAGACCGCATTCCGTCAATGCTGATCCAGCCGTATGTGGAAAATGCCATCCTGCACGGGCTGGCACCGCGGTCGTCGGAGCGCAGGCTGAAGGTGATGTTCCGCAAACTGCAAAGCCATCTGTTTGTGGTGGTGGAAGACAACGGCATCGGAAGGCAGGCCAGCATGGAGTTGAACCGGCAGCGCGCGAGCCGCCACCAGAGCACGGCCATGAGTGTGACGCGTCAACGGCTGGAAATGCTCAACCGCCGTTTCAGGGGTAAACTAAGTGTCCAAATCACCGATCTGAAGGATTCCATGGGGGAAGCGGCCGGCACCCGCGTCGAAATATTCATTCCCGTTAACCCGTTTGAAGAAAATGAAGGCGCTGATCGTTGACGACGAAACCAAAAGCCGCGAGGTGATGAAGGTGTTGTTGCAGCTCTGCGCGCCTGAGGTGAAGGTGGTAGACGAAGCAGAAGGCATCGCCGACGGACTGGAAAAACTGCAGCGCCATGCACCGGATTTGGTGTTTCTGGATATCAGCCTGCGGGAAGGCGATTCGTTCATGTTGCTCGAGCGGCTGAAACAGATCCGTTTTCGCTGCATATTTATCACCGCCTACGATGAATACAGCGTGGAGGCCTTGCAATTGGCGGGCGTTCCTTGTCTGCACAAGCCGGTACATCCGGAAGAGTTGCAGGATGCCATTCGGCTGGTGGGGGAGATGACCGTGCAGGAAGCTTCCGGCCGGGCGGAACAGGCGCTGATCTGGCTCCGCGGCGGGTTCAAACAATTGCCATTGCGGCGCCCGACAGGATGGACGGGTATGGAAATCAGCGAAATACGCTACGCCGCCTTTGATAACGGGG
Source organism: Bacteroidota bacterium (assembly GCA_046314695.1). GTDB lineage: Bacteria > Bacteroidota > Bacteroidia > NS11-12g > UBA955 > REEB481. The sequence continues at coordinate 1,549 of JBKDBI010000093.1, forward strand.
TGAACCTGTTTGGCGAAAAAGGCAAAGTCATCAGTGGCGATACCACGGCTGATTCCTGCCGCCGCATGCTCCAGGCCGCGGGATTCAAAGCCGCCGCCGGGCAACGTTACCTCTTCAATCCGGTTTATCTCCAGCAGCGCGACAAGGGTGTTGTAAAGCTGGACGGCGGGATTGTGCTGGAGGAGTGATACGGGTGTAGTTTGCCAAAAGAATCCAGCGCCCTTCCTGGCGACATTGTTTCAGCAACAGCTGGCATTACCAGTGGAAAGTTGCTCTTCCGACCCGCATTTTGCCTTCTTCCGCACATTCTTCCTGAATTGTCTTTTTTTTTGGAATCATTAGCCCTACCTTTGCAGTCCGTTTTTTAAAAATACGCCATCATGCAACCCACCTATAATCCCAGCAACCGCAAGCGCCGCAACAAACACGGTTTCCGCAAGCGGATGAGTACTGCCAATGGTCGCAAGGTGTTGGCTGCCCGCCGCGCGCGTGGTCGTCACAAACTCACCGTTTCCGACGAGCGCAGCCACAAAGGCTGATCCGTCCGGATCAAACCATGCGCTCCTTCACGCTGCGCAGGGAAGAACGGCTCAGAGGCCAGGTTGCAGTTTCCAAACTGTTCGCGGACCATCGTGTGGTGGTCCGTTTTCCGTTTCGTGTACATTACGTACAATCTTCCAACCCGGAACCTTTCCGGGTTCTTTTTGTGGTTTCATCGCGCAAGTACCGCAAGGCTCCCATGCGCAACCGCATCCGCCGCGTAATGCGCGAACTCTACCGGCTCAACCGCCATATCCTTACCGAGTCACCGCTGCCCGAAACACCTTCCGTCCACCTCGCCCTTATCTATACCGGCCCCTCGGAAGTGTCGTACAACGAGCTACTGCCTGCATTCCGTCAACTGCTGACCAAACTCCGTGAACATCTTGAAAAGCCTGCTGACTAAGTTTCTGGTATTCCTGGTGCGCATTTACCAGCGTGTGTTGTCGCCGCTGTTGCCGCCCAGTTGCCGTTATACGCCCACGTGTTCGCAATATGCAGTTGAAGCCTTGAAAAAACACGGGCCCTGGCGCGGACTCATCCTGTCCGTTCGCCGTTTTACGCGCTGCCATCCCTGGGGCGGCAGCGGCTACGATCCCGTGCCCTGATCGCGGTGGTTCAGCGATACGTAGTCGGATAATTTCCCGCGCAAGAGGCGCAAAGCCAAAACAAAAGCCAGCAACATCAGTAAGCCACTGCTGATATATGGAATGTGGTAATCTACGCTGTAAAGATAGCCCGCCAATACCGGTCCGATTCCCCGGGCCAGCGCTCCGGTACTTTGCAAGGCACCGAGTACTGTTCCCTGACTCTCAGCGGGCGTGTGTACGGAAACCAGGGCATTGATCGCCGGATTCATCAGGCCATTCGCCACCACGATACCCAGGAGGAATACCCCGGTTAAGGGATAAAACCAATCCTGCGGAGGGAAAGGAATGCCCGTGAGTCCGAGGGCCATGAGCAAGATGCCCCAGACCAACATTTTCTTCTCCCCGATGCGCTTGCTGAACCAGCCGATCAGGAGACCTTGCACCAGGGCGCTGCAGATGCCGATATAGCCGAACAAGCCTCCGTTGGCCTTCTCTGAAATGCCGTACTTCTCCGTCCACAACAGCGAAGCATTGGTTTGCATCATGCTGAAGGCAATGATGAAGAGGAAAAAGATGGCGAAGAGTTCGCCGGTGATATGGGTTCCAAAGGACCGCAGAATACCTTTGAGCGGATTGCTGAATACGGCCCTTTTGCCTGATCCGGTCTTAAGCGATTCAGGCAAGGCGAACCAGGCCATGATGAAATTGATAATGCACAGCGCGGCGGTAAACCAGGCGATGGCATCCATACCGCCCTGGTGATACAATGCGCCGCCAAGCGGT
>JBKDBI010000094.1:0-17874 GCA_046314695.1 Bacteroidota bacterium
TCAGTTGCTGGCCAAAGTGGTTCTTCAGTTCCTCTTGTTCTTTCAGGGCCATATGGGAGCGGCCATCAAACCGATCCCAAACCAACAACAATACAAGGTGATCGCACTGGATCAGTTCTTCCAGGATGTTATCGGGTTGTATTTTGATAATCATGGTTTTTAAAATGATGTTAATTTAGTTAGGCTCTTCGGTAAAGTGGAAACCAAACCGATGAATGGTTCTGAAAATTAGGTTTAATGCTGATATTGATTTGGGTTGTGCTCCAAATCTGCCTTAAAAGAGCTCTTTATCGAAGCATATAGCGCTATGAGAAGTTGTGTTTATTCAAGATGTGGTTCTAATGCTTTGATGATATTATTTCGCGTGAGCCCTCCTGTGATTTTCTGTTGCACGATGCCTTTTGATATTATGAGCGTGGTTGGAAAGGTGCGGACATCCAGCTGCGTTTGAATGTTAGGACTTTTTTCAACATCTACTTTTCCCACGAGTATTCGCTGCTGAAAATCGTGCGCTACACTTTCAAAAAGAGGTTGAAGGGCTTTACATGGCCCACACCATTCCGCGCCAAAAGTCAGCAGCACAGGGACTTCTGATTTCAAGACCAGTTCTTCAAAATTCGATTCATTTACGATATGTGTCATAACAGATATTGTTTTTGTGAATTTAGCATTGATCCGGATGTATCCTTTCTCGAAACCTACGAAATGTTTGCACAATGCTGTTCAAATCTCCATAAAAAAGAAACCCGCATCGTTGCCGGATGCGGGTTTCAGGGATAAGACCTTGTACTGCAGGCTCAGGCCATGTGCGGCTCGAGCTTGGCAAGGATAGCGCTTTTGGATACGGCGCCTACGATTTTGTCAACCACCTCGCCACCTTTGAAAACGAGCAGGGTAGGAATGCTGCGGATGCCGTATTCCATGGCAGTGTTCGGGTTGTTGTCAACGTCGAGTTTGCCAATCACTGCTTTGCCGTCGTATTCTTTTGCGAGTTCTTCCACGATGGGAGCAATCATGCGGCAAGGGCCGCACCATACTGCCCAGAAATCAACCAATACAGGTTTGTCTGATGACAGCACCAATTCCTTGAAGTTGCTGTCTGTTATTACGTGTGCCATAATGCTTGTTTTATGTTCTTGTTCTTGCAATTTCGAATCCAAAGCCACAAATCTGACCGGGTGGCAGACCGGGTTCGGATTTTATTCGTTTAATCTGACGCTGCGTCAGGCTGCTGTTTTTTTAGGTCTTTTTGTCACCAGCCTCTAAACGCCTTATTTGTCTGAAGGGTCTTCCGGGTGCTCCGATTTCTTTTCATTCAACGCTCCACCATCATCTTTGTTTGTCTCAGCTCCCCTGTCTGAGCCTTCGTTTTCTTTCGCGACAGGTTTTGCTTCGTGATGCGGAAAGAACCAGCGCTGGAAAACAAGGATGGAGATCACACCAACACTGATGGCCGCATCGGCCAGATTCCAGATGGCGCCGAAAAAAGTAAAGGGTTCGCCTGCCCAGATGGGAAACCAGGTCGGGAAAACGCCTTCCCAGATGGGTGCGTAGAACATGTCTACCACATGGCCTTCGAACCAGCCGCCCGGATAGAAATTCCGTTCGCGGAACCACACACCGTAGAAAACGCTGTCGATGATATTGCCGAGCGCACCTGCGATAATCAATGCCACACAGAGGAGAAACCCTTTATGTGCTTTGCGTTGAATCTGTTGCCAGAGATACCAGAATCCGAAGATTACGGCACTGATACGAAAAGCAGTGAGGGCGAGTTTTCCCATGCGCCCGCCCAACTCGATGCCGAATGCCATGCCATTGTTTTCGGTATAGTGCAGCACGAACCAATCGCCAAGCAGGTTGATTTGCTCGCGCCAGGCCATGTTTGTCTTGACCCAGATCTTAATCCATTGATCAGCTGCCAATACTACTACAATGAGCAGCAGCAACCACAGGAGGGTGCGCAGCGCAATGTTCACGTTATGCCGGGAGGCGGTTTCCAAAATGCGTTATTTCTGTCCGAGTTTGGCTTCTATGCTCATGGTGGTATGCGGCACCGCGCGCAGCCTTTCCTTTGGAATGAGCTTGCCGCTTACTTTGCATACGCCGTAGGTGCCGTTTTCCACGCGCACCATGGCAGCTTCGAGGTTGTTGATGAACTTCTTGAGCCGCCCGGCGAGCTGGGTCAGGTTTTCCTTTTCAAAGGTGTCTGCACCGTCGTCGAGCGTCAGGTAGTTGTTGTTGGTACTGTCGGTGCCGTTCTCGTTGCCGTCGCGGAGCTGTTTCTGCAGGGTGTTGAATTCTTCCCTGGCAATATCCAGCTTCTTGTTGATCAGCTCGCGGAACTCCTTCAGTTCTTCTTCTGTGTAACGTGTTTTTTCCATAGGATGTATTAATTGGTTGCGGGTGATGGGGCCAGCGCAAGTCTGAGTCCCACCCGCAAGCCATCGATGTCAAAAAAGTCCAGTGCCGGGTCGTCGCACTGCAATATTTCTTCCGCCAATACTTCCGCACATATATAATCAGCATGGGCCGCGATAACCGCAGCGAATGCTTCATCTGCCTGCCATTCAATCCGGATGCGGTCGGTAACCTGAAAGCCCTGATCCTTGCGCATATTCTGTATGCGGTTTACCAGATCGCGTGCGCGGCCCTCCGACAACAGGGCATCGTTGAGCGTTATATCCAAGGCAACCGTAAGGTTTCCATTTACAGCGACCTGCCAACCGGGAATATCTTGGGCCAAAATCTCGGTTTCACCGAGCATCAATTCGAAGTCGCCATCGGCCAGTTGCAAGGCAATTTTGCCTTCCTTCTCCAAAGTACGTATATCGGACTGAGTCAAGTATTTGGCTTTTTCCTGGATGGCCTTCATCTGTGCTCCGGCGCGCGGACCCAATGCTTTGAAATTGAGTCGCAAGGTCTTTACCAGCACTTCATTGTCTTCCTCCAGGTAATGCAGTTCTTTCACATTTACTTCGCTCAATATCAGCGATTCCACATGCTTCAGCCGTTGCCTGAACTGCTCGTTCGCGATCGGAACCATGATGCGGCTCAGGGGTTGGCGCACCCTGATTTTCTCTTTCTTTCGGATGCTCAACACCATGCTACAGAGATCCTGGGCAACTTGCATGGTTTCTTCCAGCTCGCTGTCAATATTTTGGGGTTGGGAAACCGGGAAATTGCTGAGGTGCACGGAATCGGTAATTCCCGCGCTGGCCGGAGATGTCAGGCTGCGGTATAACCAATCGCTGAAAAAGGGTGAAACCGGTGCCATGAGTTGGGAAATAACGCGCAGACATTCAAACAACGTATCATAAGCTGCTTGTTTATCTTCCTGCATTTCGCCTTTCCAGAAACGGCGACGGCTCAAACGCACATACCAATTGCTGAGTTGCTCGCTGGTGAAATCTTCGATGGCCCTTGCTGCCCGGGTCGGATCGTAATCATCGAATGCCTGGGTTACCGTAAGGATGAGGCTGTTGCATTTGCTCACCACCCAGCGGTCAAGCTCCGGCCTTTCAGCTAAGGGAATGGCGCGCTCAGGAATGTAAACGTAATGATCCAGCCCTGCATACAGGCTGAAGAAGCTGTAAGTATTGTAAAGGGTTCCGAAAAACTTGCGCTGAACTTCCTCTACACCCTCCAGGTCGAACTTCAGGTTGTCCCATGGCGGTGCATTGCTGATCATGTACCAGCGCAGTGCATCGGCTCCGTATTGCTTCACAGTCGCAAAAGGATCTACGGCATTTCCGAGCCTTTTGCTCATTTTGTTTCCGTTCTTATCGAGCACCAAACCATTGGCCACCACATTGCGGTAAGCCACACTGTCTTCCAGCATAACGGCAAGTGCGTGCAGGGTGAAGAACCATCCGCGGGTCTGATCTACGCCTTCTGCAATGAAGTCGGCCGGGAAGTTCTCGCGGAATACCCCTGCATTTTCAAATGGGTAATGCCATTGGGCGTATGGCATGGCTCCGCTGTCGAACCATACGTCGATCAGATCGCTTTCGCGGTAGAGCGCTTCACCGTTTTTACCGGCGAGTACGATATCATCCACCCATGGGCGATGCAGTTCGAAACCATCGCTATCCATCGGATTGGAAGCCATCAGTCCGGCCGCCACCGCTGCATCGCAAGCCTCACGCAATTCTTGCATGGAACCGATGCATCGTTCATCTGAACCGTCTTTGCTGCGCCAGATCGGCAATGGTGTCCCCCAATAGCGGCTGCGGCTCAGGTTCCAGTCTACCAGGTTCTCCAGCCAGTTGCCGAATCGGCCTTCACCGGTAGCTTTTGGTTTCCAGTTGATGCTCCGGTTGAGTTCCACCATGCGGTCTTTGACGGCGGTGGTGCGGATGAACCAACTTTCCAGCGGATAGTAAAGGATGGGCTTATCCGTTCTCCAACAATGCGGATAACTGTGTTCGTATTTTTCTACCCGGAAAGCTTTGTTTTCCTGTTTGAGCTTGATGGAAATGCGCTCATCTACACTCAGGTATTTGTCGCGGCCTTGCGCCACGCGGGCGAGTTCTTTCTGTTCATCGCTCAGATAGGCTTCTTTCACGTATTCGCCGGCGAAATCGCTGACTTCTGCCGTAAAGCGACCTTGTTTATCGACCAGGGTCAGGCTGCCCAGGTTTTTAAGTTTTCCGGTGCGAAAGTCGTCTGAACCAAAGCTGGGTGCCAGGTGTACGATACCGGTTCCATCTTCGGTGCTTACGAAATCGCCGCAAACGACGCGGAAATTATCTCCTTCTTCAGGTTGCGCGTAGGGAAGGAGCTGTTCGTAGCGCAAACCTTCCAATTCCTTGCCTTTTACATAGCCCAATACTTTCCATGGAACTACTTTATCTCCCGTTTTCCAGGCTGCAGGGTCGGCTTCGGTGCCTGCAGGATCAAACCAACGACCCAGCAGGGCAGAAGCCAGCACCACGGTTACCGGTTTTCCGGTGTAAAGGTTATAAGTGGCTACGCGTGCATATTCAATGTCTGCACCAACGGCAAGGCCGGTATTGCTGGGAAGTGTCCAGGGCGTGGTTGTCCAGGCCAGCAGGTATTCGTCTTCTTTCCCTTCCAGTTTAAACTGCGCGACTACCGTAGTGTCTTTCACCTGTTTATACGTTCCGGGCTGGTTGAGCTCGTGGCTGCTCAGGCCGGTACCGGCTGCAGGTGAAAAAGGCTGGATGGTATAGCCTTTATACAAGAAACCCTTGTCATAGAGCCGCCGAAGCAGGTTCCACAGGGTTTCGATGTAGCGGTCTTCGTAGGTAATGTACGGATCGTTCAGGTCGAGCCAGAAGCCGATCCGTTCGGTCAGTTCATCCCATACGTCTTTGAACTGCATGACATCCTGCCGGCATTCGCGGTTGTAATCGGCGATGCTGATGCTTTTGCCAATATCTTCCTTTGTGATACCGAGGCGTTTTTCAACTTGCAATTCAATGGGCAAGCCATGCGTATCCCAACCGGCGCGGCGTGCAACGCGAAAACCTTGTTGTGTTTTGTAACGACAGAAGATATCCTTGAGCGCTCTTGACATCACGTGGTGGATGCCGGGCATGCCGTTGGCGCTGGGCGGACCTTCAAAAAATGTGAATGCCGGTGCGTCCCTGCGGGCATCAACGCTGAGTTGAAAGGTTTTTTCCTCCTTCCATAGCGCGAGCATTTCGAGCTCTAATTGCGGCCAGTTCACGTTTTTGAGCGTGCGGTACATGCAGGGTATAAAAAATGAAGGTGCAAAGATACAACGACAAAGGGCTGTGTGCGTGATTGGGTTTAAGGTAAAATGAAATCGGAAACCTTTGGCCTGGAGTGCCCGTCAATAAAGGCATCGGCAGGCTTTGGCGCTGCCTTCTGAACCGGCCTCACGATTGGTTAATCGATATGGGTAGTTGGTAAGACAGGGCAGGGTTTTGCGGTTGTAAATCTCTCGCGGGCCGTTTTTTCATGCAAACTAAAATTGGCCGGCTGGGCGTTTTACGTAGATTCATTCCCAATTCAGGAATTGAAATTCACGTGTACCCATATGCATTTCGATTCCGTAGTTGTAAGCTTTATCGTAATACTGCAGGCAAATGCGCATCCAGGTTTCAAGGTCACCCGTGTGCAGGGCTTCCAAGGCGCGTGCGGCATGTTGCCCACCGAGTCGTTTGGCAATACGCAGGGTAGCCGATTCCAGGTCTGGAACCGGAAAGCCCCCGTATTCGTTGAGCAAGCGCCTGATGCGCACTTCGTCCGGAACATCCAGCACTGTCATTGGGGCAGCTAGCATGGCATGGAATAACGATTCCGGCAAGACAACACGGCCTATGGTGCGGCTTTCGAATTCAACCCAAACTGGCTTAGACAGATCGAATCTGGAGAGGGTTTCTACCAGGTTGTTTTCGAATTGTTCCTGACTGGGTTGTGCTTCCTGGCCGAGCGCACCAAAGCTGCTGCCTTTGTGGTGTGCCAGCCCTTCGAGGTCGATTGTTTGTTCTCCCCGGGTGGCCAGCTGATGGAGAAATTCGGTTTTACCGCTGCCGGTTTTGCCGCCTACGACCCGCAAGGCGCGAGGGGCGCGTTGGAGCTGTTGCAATACATCATGGCGAAACACTTTGTACCCCCCGTCGAGCACCAGCACTTCACCGCCGCCAAAGGCACTTACCCAGGCTGCTATTTCGCTGCGCATGCCACCGCGCCAGCAATGCAGAAGGAGTGGTTTGTCTTTCATCCATTTCCGGGCCTGGCGGTAAAGATTACCAAGGCTCGGACCGGCGAGATCCCAACCTTTGCGGATTGCCGCTTCCTGTCCGTTGTGTTTGTACTCCGTGCCAACGATGGCGCGGTGTTCGTTGTTGAGGATCGGAAGGTTGCCTGCACCGGGGATATGGCCGGAGGCAAATTCCTTTTCGCTGCGCACATCGGCGACAATATGACCTGTCAAGCGCATTGCGTTGAATATCTCCAGTGGAATTCGCCGTACAGCCATATCGAGCCTGAATCGGTTTCTGAATTCAGGAAATTACCTCAAGCAGTGTACGAAACGCCAATACGCGTTCACCGTATCGCGCTTTGGTCTGTTGTTGCATGCCAGGAGCGAACTGTTCACGGTAACGCTCGTAATCGGCCATTGAAGCTGCATCGTATTGAATGGAATAATTCACACCCTCGTCGTCATTCGCATTGGTGAGTACTTTGAGAATGCGATAGGAAAGGAAGCATCCGGTGGCCATAACCTCCGGAATATGTACGTCCTGCATCCATTGCAGCCATTCCGGTGCCATGGACTGTTCCATGTGGCAATTGACGTTGTATAGTATCATGCAATCAGAGTTGTTGTAAGCGTATCAGCCTGGCATAGGTACCATTCAAAGCCATGAGTTCGTCGTGGCGGCCGGTTTCCACAATGCGCCCTTCATGCAACACGACAATCCTATCGGCATGGGTTACCGTACTGAGCCTGTGGGCAATGACGAGACTGGTTCGGTGCTGCATCAGCTTGTCGAGCGCCTCCTGCACCAATTTCTCGCTTTGGGTGTCGAGTGCACTGGTTGCTTCATCGAGGATGAGGATTTCCGGATTTCGCAATAAAGCACGCGCAATGCTGAGTCTTTGTTTCTGGCCACCGCTGAGTTTACCTCCGCGATCACCAATTTCTGTATCGTAGCCCTGCGGAAGTTCAACAATAAAATCGTGTGCGTTTGCCATGCGGGCAGCAGTTTCTACCTGCTCACGGCCCGCGTGTTCCATGCCAAAAGTGATGTTATTGTAGACCGTGTCGTTGAAAAGGATGCTTTCCTGGCTCACAATACCCATCAGCGAACGCAATTCATGCTGAGTAAATGAACGGATATCGTGCCCATCAATGGTGATACGGCCTTCTGTGACATCGTACAAACGCGGCAGCAAATCAGCCAGTGTAGTTTTTCCGGCACCTGAAGCGCCAACCAATGCCACCATGCTGCCCTTTGGAACAGTCAGATCAATACCGTGCAAAACTTTGGTATCGCCGTAAGCAAATCCAACCCCGTCAAAATGTATTTTGTATTCGAATTTCGGAGCGGGCAAAGGATGCGGCGGATCGGTAATCTGAACCGGAGCGTGCAGCATTTCTTCAATCCGAATTAAACCGGCGGTTCCCCGCTGGGCCGAATACAAGGCCTGTGAAAAACCTTTGAACGGGGGGATGAGCTGGGAGAAAATGCCGAAATAAGCGATGAAGAATTCCGGTTCCAGTTCGCCGCGGAAAACCATCCCGCCGCCAAACCACAACAAGATTGCGGATACACTGATACCCAGCGTTTCAGATAGGGGAGAAGCAAGGTCGTAGCGGTGGCTGACACTGATATTGACCCTGGTGAACTCCGCATCTTCCTTGTTGTAACGACCGCGCACAAAGCGTTCGGCCACAAAGCCTTTGATGATGCGGATGCCGCCGAGCGTTTCTTCCAACATACTTAGCACCTGCCCGGCCAACTCCTGGCTGCGGGTAGATTTTTTACGCAACGTACGTGCGATAACCCCGATCAGCAAGGCAGCCACCGGTAATGTTACCAGCACATACAACGTAAGCTTCCAGCTCATGGCAATCAGCGCGCCGAGGAAAATCATGATGTTCAAGGGTTCCTTGTACAACGCTTCAAGGCTTACCATCATCGCCCATTCGATTTCTTTCATGTCGTTGCTCATGCGCGACATCAGGTCACCCTTGCGTTCGTTGCTGAAATATGAAAGCGGTAACTTGAGCACTTTGTTAAAAACCTGCATGCGCAAATCGCGAATTGATTTATTTCGCAAAATAACGATGAAGTACAGTGCCATGTAGCGACAGGCGTTTTTTAGCAGGGTGATTACCACCAAGGCAACACACAAGTACATCAAGGCTGTGAAGCGATCTGCTGCCACTACATCCTTGTACCACATGATGGCATCGTTGTACGCGGCGGAGAACCAATTGCCCTGTCCCATTTTGTCGCGGGCGGTTTGTATGGCCGATTCATCGCGTTCAAAAAGGAACTTCAGTACCGGCATAATCATCAGCAGTGTAAGCAGCTGCAGCAGGATATAGCCCAAATTGAAAAGGAAATTCAACAGGATATACCCTTTGTACTGCTTTACATAGCCGATGATTTTGAATACTGCTTTCACCGGAGGCAAAGGTAAGCAAGGGCGGAGCGCGGCAGCATGCGTAAATTTGTCGCAACATGCGTTTCATCTTCATATGGCTGTTCGCCCTGGCAGGGCTATGCGCGGCCTGTTCGCGTCAGCAACAGACTGCTGAAACGAACGCGCTCGACACCGCTGCGTGGAAGGCTGAATTGATCCAATACCGGCAAGCTCAAGACAGTTTTCTGCGCACCAACCCGGAAAGTCCCTTGCGAAACCTGCCCTTTGCAAAACGGCAAGTAACCCGTTTTGATCCCGATGCGTCCTATCGCGTTCAGGCGGTGCTCGATCGCATGCCACGCCGCGAACCTTGGCTATTGGCCACCAGCACCGGTGAATCGCGGCGCATGCTGCGACTTGGGTACCTGGTTTTTCAGCTGAAAGGTCAGAATTGCCGGCTTGCTGCGTTTGCATACGAAGAAGATCCGAAAGGCTTGTTTGTACCTTTTCTCGATAGCACCGGTGGGAGTGAGACCTACAAAGCGGGCCGCTATCTTGATTTGCGCGACGACGGTTCCGGTAAAGTCTGGATAGATTTCAACCGCGCCTATCATCCATATTGCGCTTACAATGCAGACTACAGTTGTCCGCTCGTGCCTGCCGAGAACCGACTGCCTTTGTACATCCGCGCTGGCGAAAGCCTCCCTCCCCATACAAGCGAATGGGAATGAGCATCTGCTCTTGCTTAACTTTGCCACATGCATTTTGAAACCAAGGTATTGCACGCCGGTATCGAACCCGATCCGGTAACCGGAGCGATCATGACACCGATTTACCAGACCAGCACCTATGTGCAGGCCGCTCCGGGCGATCACAAGGGCTACGAATATGCCCGCACACAGAACCCGACCCGCGACGTACTCCAAAACAATATTGCCGCGCTTGAAGGTGCGGCTTACGGACTGTGTTTTTCAACCGGTATGGGCGCTGTGGATGCAGTTGCCAAGCTGCTCGCTCCAGGCGATGAAGTAATCGCCACAAACGATTTATACGGAGGAACTTACCGCCTCTTTACCAAGGTATTTGCCAATTACGGTATCGTATTCCATTTCGTCGATATGGGCGATGAAGCCGCAGTGCGCGCCAAGGTTAATGCCCGCACAAAATTGCTCTGGGCTGAAACACCAACCAATCCGTTGCTGCGAATTATCGATATCAAAGCCATGAGCGCCATTGCCAAGGAGGCAGGTGCTTTGCTGGCGGTTGACAATACCTTCGCATCACCGTATCTGCAACAACCCATGGCGCTGGGTGCCGATCTGGTGATGCACTCTGTAACCAAATACATTGGCGGCCATTCCGATCTGGTGATGGGTGCTTTGGTGATGAACGATCCGACCTTGCGCGAAAGGCTGTCGTTTATCCAAAATTCATGCGGGGCCACACCCGGACCAATGGATTGTTTTCTTGCCCTGCGGGGAATCAAAACCTTGCATCTTCGCATGCAGCGCCATTGTGAAAATGGTGAAGCCGTTGCTACTTACCTGGCCGAGCATCCCCTCGTGGGGAAAGTATATTGGCCCGGTTTGGAAGAGCATCCCGGTCATGCCGTTGCACGCAGCCAGATGAAAGGTTTCGGGGGCATGATTTCATTTACGCTCCGCAACGATTCAATCGAAGCTGCCATGGCTTTCCTGAAAAGCACGAAGCTCTTTTCGCTCGCCGAATCGCTGGGCGGTGTGGAAAGCCTGGTTGGTCACCCCGCCACCATGACCCATGCTTCTATCCCAAGGGAAGAGCGCATTGCCAACGGATTAAGCGACAGCCTGATCCGGTTGAGCGTTGGCGTTGAACATATCGATGACCTGCTCGACGACCTGAGCAAGGCCCTGTTGGCCACGCGATGAATATTTGGCTCATTGTAGCCCTTGCCCTGGCGCCTTCTGCCTTCATCGCCGCCTATATCGTATACCGCGACCGCAGGGCTCCCGAACCGCCAGGTATGCTGCTGCGGGCCTTTGCCGGCGGACTCCTCTCGCCTTTGTTATCCATTCCATTGAGCATGTTCTTTCAGCAACTTGGTCTCAACGATGATGGAGACAGCGTCAGAACCCTGGGCTACGCCTTCATCACCGTGGCGACCAGCGAAGAACTGGCAAAGTTTGTGGTGCTCTGGATTATCAGTCTGAGCCCCTGGTTTGATGAACCGTTCGATGGTATTGTATACGGCGTGATCGTGGCCCTGGGTTTCGCCACCCTGGAGAACTTCCTGTATGTGTTTTCAGAAGACGGCGGATCGATGGCGATTGCCTTAAAGCGCATGTTTACAGCCGTACCGGCCCATGCCGCTTTCGGTGCCATGCTTGGGTACTTTCTGGGTCTTGCCCGTTACCTGCACTCCGGAAATCCGCTCGTTACCCTGGTGGGCATTTTGCTTGCTATCTTCTTTCACGGTGCTTACGATTTCTTCCTGATGGCGGCGTCTGAAAATTGGTGGATCCTGAACCTTACAGGAGCATTGGCTTCGCTGGTGTTGGTAATCCGCCTGGCACGCCATGCCATTGCATTGCACCATGAGAAATAAGGCGGCGCTCAAGGCCATGCTCGACAAGTTGGCCAATGAATGGAATTCGCCCGGGTTCATCCAGGATGATCCGATTTCCATTCCACACCGCTTCAGACGGCAAGACGACAAGGAAATAGCAGCCTTCTTTGCCGCCACCCTTGCCTGGGGGCAAAGAAAAACCATCATCGCCAGCACCAATCGCCTGATGGCAGCAATGGATGAAGCACCGGCAGACTTTGTACGGAATCATACGAGTAATGACTTACGACCCCTCCGAGACTTTGTTCATCGCACTTTTAGGTTTGAAGATTTGGCCTGTTTTCTTCGATTTTTTAAGCATCATTACCAGCGCCATGAAAGTCTGGAAACGGCTTTTACTTCAAGTCTGGGAGCAGGCGATATCCATGTCGGTGAAGCGCTGACAGGGTTTCACAATTATTTTTTTTCCTTGCCCCACGAGCTGAGAACGCGCAAGCATGTCAGCACGCCCGCGCGCGGCAGTGCATGCAAACGCCTGAACATGTTTCTGCGCTGGATGGTGCGCAGCGACAGGAGTGGTGTCGATTTTGGTATATGGAAAGGAATTTCACCGGCTCAATTGCTGTGCCCATTGGATTTACATGTACAGCGCGCGGCACTTGAGTTGGGTTTATTGTCGCGGCAACAGGCAGATTGGAAGGCTTGTATGGAGCTTACGGAGAACCTGCGCAGGTTGGACCCCGCCGATCCGGTGCGCTATGATTTTGCCTTGTTTGGCTGGTCTTTGGGTCAAAAACTTGCTGACTGACCCAAGGTTCATGAGATTCAGGGTTTTAGGTTCTGCAACTCCCGGTTCAGGCTGTCGAGTTGTTGCCTGGCTGAATCGAGGCCGCGGCGTGATTCTTTTACGGCCTCCTGCAAGGTATTGGCAATCACCATGCGGGTGCGGATGCCCAACAGGCTGACGCGCTCTTGTTGTTCCTGGTCTAAACCGCTGATTTGATTCAGGTCATTGAGGGAAGCTTCGAGCTCACCGACCAGAGAATCGTACATGGGTTTATTGTTCAGCGGCATGTCTGCTTGTTTCACAAACCGCTGCTGAAAGGAATCCAGGCGCTGCTCGTATCGGTTGATGGCCCCATCTTGTATGTTTGTACATGCGGGAAGCCACGTCAGAACTGTAAGCATTAGGATTGCGCGCGCACTTTTCATTGCCTTTGAATCGGCCGCAAGGTACTAAATTCGCACAAAATGATACTGAAGCGGCTATTAATATTCCTGATACCGGTAAGCTCCATGACAGCCAAAGATCCGTCCATCCAGTACCGCATCGCTTTCCCTGAGGCGCATGCCCATTACGCGAAAGTTGAAATCAAACTAGAGGGTTTACAAGCGCCCTATGTGGATTTTTCCATGCCTTCCTGGACTCCGGGCAGCTACCTGCTCCGTGAGTTTGCAAAAAGTGTGGAACGGGTGGAAGCCAGTCTGAATGGAAAAGCGATTCCGTTTCAGCGCATCGACAAGAATACGTGGCGTGTTGCCACTAAAAACGCAAGTGAAATACGGTTCGTTTACCATGTCTACGCCTTCGAATGGTCGGTGCGCACCTCATTCATCGATGCCGATATGGCTTTCATGCACAATACTTCCTTGTTCATGCAGGTGAAACCTTTTGCAGCTTTTCCGGGAACGCTCACAGTGGAGTTGCCGGAAGCCTGGAAGCAATTGCATACTTCATTGGAACCTGTTGCAGGCAACCTGCCCGCAAGAACGCACAGTTTCCGGTTTGCCAATTATGATGAACTCGCAGACGAACCACTATTGGCCGGTAACCAGGATACCCTGCAGTTTGAAGTGGCAGGAGTTCCACATCTGGTAGCCATTGCAGGCAAAGGAAACCACGGCGAAGCGAGTTTCAGGGAAGACCTGAAGAAAATTTGTGAAACGACCACTGCTATTATCGGCGAACTGCCTTGTAAGCGGTATACCTTTTTTGTATTGAATACAGAAGCCGGTGGCGGTGGACTTGAACACGCGAACAGCAGCACTGTGATGATGCCGCGCTGGCAATGGAACAACCCTGCGCGGTATAAGCAATTCCTCGGTTTGTGTGGCCACGAGTATTTCCACCTCTGGAATGTGAAACGCATCCGTCCCGAAGCGTTGGGGCCATTCGACTACAGCAAGGAAAACCATACCCGCATGTTGTGGGTGGCCGAAGGTATAACCAGCTATTACGATGAGCTGATTTTGCGCCGCGCCGGATTTTATACCCGCGAGGCTTACCTGGAGAAAATGGCAGGCTATATCAACGACCTTGAAAACCGTCCGGGTAGGCATTACCTGAGTCTGGCAGAAAGCAGCTGGGATGCCTGGATCCGCGAATACCGGCCCAACGAGAACTCCAAAAACACCGGCATCAGTTATTACCTCAAAGGCCAGGTAGTAGCATTTCTTCTGGATGCACAAATCGTGGCAGCCAGCAATGGAAAGCGCAGCCTCGACGACGTAATGAAGGCTTTATGGGCAGATTACAAGAAGCGACCTGAACGCGGGTTCAGCGATGAGGAATTTATTGCAATGGTCAATGCAGTAGCGGGCAAAGATTTGCATGCTTTCCTGGATCAATTTGTGAATGGAGTCGAAACACCGGATTACGCAGCCTTGTTGAAAATTGCAGGCATACAGGCTGTCAACAGCGGCAAGGAAGAAAACACCCTCGGATTGCAGGTGCAACAAGAGAATGGCCGTTGGATTGTGAAGTACGTTGAACGCGGTCTCGGAGCCTGGAATGCTGGTGTCAGTGCAAACGACGAATTGATTGCCATCAACGGCATGCGCGTTCAGACGGGTCTTGAAGATATTTATAAGGTATTGAAGCCCGGATTTACAACCAACTTGATGGTATCCAGAGCCGGTCTTATCCGCAACATAGACGATGTAGTCTTTCAGACTGTAAAACGCAACCTTTGGAAACTGGAGGCAAAAGGATCTGAAGAGATGTTGAGCAGTTTGCTGGATTGAAGCCGGTTTGTAGTATTCTTTCTCCCCCCGAATTGTCATAGGAACGTCTAAGGTTCTATATTTGAAGGACATGAGAAGATGTCCGCCTTATTGGTTCTTGCTATTCCTCGGTATAGCTGCCAATGGAATGGTTTGCGCAGCGCAGGGTGGACAGCGCATTGCCTTGCTGATTGGTATTTCAGACTATCCCGCCAAATCGGGTTGGACAAGCATTGGAGCTGCCCTTGATGTCGTCTTGTTGCAGGATGCACTCAGAAAGCAGGGCTTTAAAGAAGAAGATATCCTGGTTTGCAAAGACCAACGTACCGATATTCAAGGTTTACGCAAGGCTTTCAAACAGTTATACGAAAAGACAAACCGCGGATCGATTGTTTACCTTCATTTCAGCGCCCATGGTCAGCGCATTACAGATGATAATGGCGATGAACCCGACGGATACGACGAAGCCATTGTTAGCCTGAATGCACCTGCCAGCCCTGAGCGAAGCAAGCGTTACGATCAGCATCTGCGCGACGACGAAATCGGCCGCTGGGTCGACAGCATCAGGGTGAAAGCTGGTCCCGAAGGAGATGTGCTTGTAGTGCTTGATGCCTGCTACAGCGGCACAGGAACACGTTCTGGTCTGCTTATAGGACTCACGCCCGGGCAAAAAGTCCGGGGCAATGGAAAACCCTTCGGGCCGCCGGCGGATAACCGGAATATGTCGCTCAACGAAGCCCGCAATGAAGACATGGATTTACCGGCTGCGGCAGCGGCACGAAAAGCCGGTTACGTCGTTTTCTCTGCAGCCCGCCACGATGAAAAGAATTACGAGTACGGCGGATTGGGCTCGCTGTCCCAATCCATTGTAAACGCGTTGAGCGAAATACAGCCTGGCGAATCTTACCGCAGCTTTTTTAGCCGGGTTTGCGGGCAGATGGTAGGTATAGTTCCCCAACAGAATCCCGTTGCTGAAGGCATGCTCGACCGTCAGGTTTTCGGTGGGCAGGTATTGCCGCAACAGCGCTTCTTTACCCTGGCGCGTATTTCAGGAAGCCGTGGAACCCTGATGAATGGCGGCACCATGATGGGCGTGCAAAAAGGTACACGGGTCGCGCTTATGGCAGCGGGCAGTTCACGGCTCGATTCAGCACATGTGATTGCATATGGCGAGGTGCTGTACGCCGGTGCCACGCAGTCGGATGTGTCTTTTCCAGGCAAGGTGACTTTAGCCTATGCCGGCAAACACCGGCAGTTTTGGATATTTGAAACCGAAAAAAGCCCGGGCGATTTGCGCGTCAGTGTCTTTACCGATGTGCGCAGCCTTGCCATCGATACAACCGGTCTTTTTAGCGTGTTGCGCAAGTCTACTGCCGTTCAGGTAAGCAATAACCTGCAGACGGCCGAAGTTTTGATTCAAAAGCAAGATCGGCATTACCGCTTGCTTGCGGTAGCCGATCAGGCATTGTTGGCAGACAGTTTCAAGTATCCGCTGGAAGTGCGCAATTGGCTGGAAAACTACGCCATTGGCAAAGCCATCAGGAATATGCGGTTTCACGATCCCTCGTTGCATGTTTCCCTCTCTTTCGTTCCTGTGAACCTGATCCGAAAACAGACCGATGGCCGCTGGACTGTGGAAGTGGGAGATACTTTGCCTGTTGCGACATTGGTGCGAGATGGAATGGTTCAGGTATCGCCTTTTGACCATGTGGTCATGCGCATTGAAAACAAAGGAACCCGTGGCGCCTATTTCAATATCATCGATATCCAGCCGGATAATATGCTCAATCAGATTCTTCCGGCCCCGGAAGGAACTGAGTCGACAAGTGGCTACTACCTGGCACCGGGACAGGTTTGGTATTCCGGCTGGAAAAACCGTCCGGGCAGCACGTTCCAGGAATTCGGTCCGCCATACGGACGGGAGGTTTACCGCGTTTTTGCCACCAGCGAGCCGGTAGACCTTCGCAATATTTACCGCACCCGCGGCAAAGGAACTTACCGGCATAGCCTCGAGCGGGGCATAGCATCCATTTACCAGCTCCCGGCTTCGCGCGATGGCGGAACACCCATTATCAGTCCGGGCACCCATACATTCGACTTCACCTTTGAAATCATACCCGGCAGATTATGAATCATTATTTTGGCATGAAAATGGAAAATCAACACCGTCTGATTTTGTGGAAACCCTCCTGCTCAAAAAAATGGAATGGTGGGTGTTTACTTATCAGGACATAAGGGTATCAAAGATCAAATAAGCAGCTATGAAAAAGTTACGCTACCTCCCCGTTGCACTTGCACTGTTCGTCAGCGGACAAGCTTTTATGCCAGAAGAAGAAGGAGGCAAACGGGCACTGATTGTGGCCGTTGGCAACTATCCTCAGGCCAGTGGCTGGGAAGCCATTAGTTCATTCAACGATATCGATCCGGTTAAAAACGCCCTGCTGAAACAAGGCTTTGCCGAATCGGATATCCTGATAATCAAAGATGGTCAGGCTACTGCGGCGGGCATACGAAAGGCCATGCGCGATTTGAGATCCCGTACCAGAAAAGGTGATGTGGTGTATATCCATTTCAGCAGCCACGGGCAACAGATTTCCGACAACAACGGCGATGAACCTGATGGATTGGATGAAGCCATCGTTGGATACGGTGCGCCGGTTTCAGAACGCATCAACCCAAACTACAAATTCGATAACCACCTGCGCGATGAAGACCTGGGCAGATTGATTGACAGTGTACGTCTGCAGGCCGGTGATGCCGGAGATGTGCTGGTGATGCTCGATGCCTGCCACAGCGGAACCGGAACCCGCGGCGGCAGCATTACAGGTTACCAGCCGCGAGACAAAGCACGTGGAAACGCAAGGCCTTTTGGCAAGCCCGGAACTGCTTCTGCCAACAGCCGCGGTAGTGAACATGGCGATGCTGATGTCGGACAAAGCGAGGTGAAAGGAGCCATGGCGCCGGTAGTGGTATTTTCTGCAGCCCGCGCAAGCGAAGTGAATTTTGAATATCAGGGCAATGGTTCTCTTTCAGTCGCCTTTGTCAACGCGCTTTCTCAAATGTCTCCCGGCGATAGCTACCGCACTTTGTTTGCAAAAATTCAGGGCAATATGGCCACCATGGTTCCACAACAGAATCCGGTTGCAGAAGGTCAACTCGATCGCTCCGTGATGGGAGGAAAGGTGATTAAGCAAGATCGCTACTATACGCTCAAGCGACTGAGCAAAAGTGGAATC
>JBKDBI010000095.1:0-15275 GCA_046314695.1 Bacteroidota bacterium
GTGCAATCAGAAGATGGACAGGGTTTGGAGATGATGCCTGTTGAGATAAAGGGACTGAATTTGCAATTGCCACATAGCCATCCGTGGTTTATCCACGCGCAGGGCGGGCGTTTGCGACTAATTTCAATGCTACCTGAATCGTTGAAAGACCTTCCCTACAACCACCACCATCCTGTTCCGCGTAAAACCACGCCGCTGACGCCTGAAGATCTTCCGGCCGGAATGAATATCCGCATCCGCAGCCTCGACAAGCGTCCGCGCCCCTGGTTCGAGGATGACCGCTATATAGGCAGATTGCGCTACACGGAGATTATGATTGTCAATGCCAAAAGGAACCTGGAAGGCATCCACCATTACGTGAGTTCACGCTATCTCCGGAATTATCTGGGAGAATTCTGTTACCTCACCAATCGCCGCTACAGTGGAAATCAGAAAGTTGAACAAATGTTCAGTTTGTTCGTCAGCAAGGCATGGAACCTGCCGTACATAGTGGAGGCTTCCGACTAATCTGGGATTGCTGGTCCCAGCGGTGGGAATTGCCTGCTAACTCCCGCCCTAAGCCCATCCCAACCCCTCACTCCTCCTTCCACCAACACTCCATTCCTTTCGTATTAGCTGTCTCAGCACATACTCCCGGCTTCGCAACCAATACGATGTCTAATTCTCCAAATCCCCGTACGGAAAGCTATCGTGAAAATGCTTTTAATCCTCCTGACTTTTCTATTCCACGATCCGGGTTAATCGCGAAGGTTTGCATTTCCAAGTTCTCTTTTTATCTTTGCGGCCCTGAATTTCAGAACAGCATTATGAAAAAAGATATTCATCCGACCAGCTACCGCATGGTGGTGTTCAAGGATATGAGTGCCGATTATTCCTTCCTCACCCGCTCTTGCGTGGATACCAAGGAAACCGTTACATGGGAAGACGGCAACGAATATCCCCTCTACAAACTTGAAATCTCGAGCAAGAGCCATCCCTTTTACACCGGCAAGCAGCAGCTTGTAGATACCGCAGGACGTATCGACAAGTTCATGAAGCGCTACGGCAAGAAGTAAGCCTTTACGCTCCTCCTTTCAGAAAGCCCGGTTTGTCGCCGGGCTTTCTGCTTTTTCAGCCATCTGTAAACGCATTCACCGATGGTATGCCGCGGCCAAGCGAATCCGTTTTAATTTTGAGCCCATGAAAAGCCTGGTTTTCTTCGACGACGCCGAAGTTAGCAATCTGTTCCCGCTGACCCTCACCCGACCGGCTGCCGGCTTGCGTGCGGGAGTCCTCACCATAGCCGAAAAATGGGCCCGGCTCCTGGGCTGTAATGTGTTGGGTTATCGCGGGCAGGCACATCTGTCGGAAGTATTTACCGACTTGCCAGATGCCGAAGTGTTGATCAACGGGCGGCTGCTTCCCAATGCCGGCCTGATTAAAAAAGCGGCTTCGCTCTTACCGGGCGAAAAAGTGCTGAGCAGCGACGGCTTGATCCTAATGGAGAAATCCGGCGACACGACCACTGAATCCATTTGGTCAGAAGCCGTGCGCCTCATCCGCCGTCCGTACGACCTCTTCGCATTGAACCACGAAGAAATATGCACTGACTTTGAATGGATAACCCGCGGCCGGGAAAGCGAGCCGCTGGGAGAAGACAACCGGGTAATCGGCCCGCACCCCGTCTTCCTCGAACCCGGAGCCAAAGCCTATTGCAGCATCTTCAACACCACCGACGGCCCAATCTACCTCGCTGCAGACAGCGAAGTGATGGAAGGCTGCATGGTGCGCGGCCCTTTTTCGCTGGGTGAACACAGCCAGTTGCGCATGGGCGCCAGGATCTACACCGGCACCAGCATCGGCCCGCATTGCCGCATCGGCGGAGAAGTAAGCAACTCTGTGGTGCAGGGCTTCAGCAACAAAGGCCACGAAGGCTACCTGGGCAACAGCGTTATCGGAGCCTGGTGCAATATTGGCGCCGATTCCAACAACAGCAACCTGAAGAACAACTACGACGAAGTGAAGCTCTGGAACTACCGCAGCGGCCGCTTCGACAAGACAGGCCTGCAGTTCTGCGGACTCATCATGGGAGACCACAGCAAATGCGGCATCAATACGATGTTCAATACAGGAACCGTGGTAGGTGTGGCTTGCAATGTTTTCGGCGCCGGCTTCCCCCGCAATTTTATTCCCGATTTCGCCTGGGGCGGTGCCAGTGGTTTCGTGACCTACCGCGTGAATGACGCCTTGCAAACTGCGCGCCGTGTGATGGCCCGACGAAAAATTACGCCTACGGAAGCCGATGAAAACCTGTTGCGGGCTGTGTTCGACATGACCGCCGAAGGCCGCTTCTGGGAAAGAAGCGAAAGCTGATTCGGGCTTATTCCACTTCGATACGCGTCACGGTGATGTGCTTGCCGATTTTCTCGAGCTTGCTGATCAGATCGTTGAGGTGCGTGGTGTCGTGCGTGTAGAGGAGGATGGTTCCCTCGAACGTACCCGCATTGCTGCCGAAACTGATGGATTTCATGTTCACCTTCAGCTCCTTGGAGATAATATCTGTTGTGCGGCTTACAATACCCACATCGTCGATGCCCGTAATGCGAAGCCCGGCAAGGAATGCCTTATCAAAATTGAACTTCGACTTCCATTCCGCTTTGATGATCCGGTAGCCGTAGTTGCTCATCAGCGATACGGCATTGGGGCAGTTGACACGGTGGATTTTCACGCCCTCTCCTATTGTCACAAAGCCAAAAATCGGATCACCCGGAATTGGATTGCAGCATTTGGAGAGGGTATAATTCAGCTCGTGGTCGTCTCCGACAATGATTTCTTCGTTCTTACGCGGTACATAATCGCGCGAAGGTTTGCTGCCCGATACGGCAATTTCTTCCCCTCCCGTGGGCTGTTCATCGCGCGGAGCCAGGATGCGTGAAATCTGAATATGATCTCTGGCAATCTTGCCAATGGCAATATCGTAATACAAGTCGAGCAGGCTGTTGCGTTCGAAATAGCGCATCACGCGGTTGGCCATCTGTTCATTGAACTGCACCTTGGCATTGCGAAACTTGCGGGCCAGGATATCTTTCCCTTCCTCTGCACTTTTGCGTTTTTCCTCTTTCAGCCAGTTCCGGATTTTGCTCTTGGCTTTGCCGGTAATCACAAACTCCAGCCATCCTTCATTTACACGCTGTTTCTGGGAAGTAATGATTTCGACCACATCGCCATTTTTTAGCGGATGACTGATCGGCACAAGCTTGCTGTTCACTTTGGCCCCGATGCATTTGGCGCCTATATCGCTATGGATTTCGAATCCAAAATCGAGGGCAGTGCTATTTACCGGCAGGTTGCGGATATCGCCTTTGGGGGTGAAGACATAAATTTCTTCGCTGAGCAGGTTGAATTTAAAATCGTCGAGAAACTCCAACGCGCTCAGGTCGCGGTTTTCCAGCATGTCTTTCACCCTGTTAAGCCAGTTATCGAAAGTGGCATCCTGCGGTGTGTGCTGATTGCTGGAGGTTGCTTTATAACGCCAATGGGCGGCCAGACCGCGCTCCGCAATATCCTCCATGCGCTTGCTGCGGATCTGCACTTCCACCCATTTGGCTTTGGGCCCGAGCACGGTGGTATGCAGCGCTTCGTATCCATTGGCCTTGGGTGTCGTAAGCCAGTCGCGGAGCCGGTCGCCCTGGGTTTTATAAATATCGGTGATGATGCTGAAGGCCCTCCAGCAATCTTCCTTCTCCTTCTGCTGTTCAGAATCTATGATGATGCGGATGGCAAAGAGGTCGTATACCTGTTCGAAAGGAATACCCTGCTTTTTCATCTTTTGCAGGATGCTGAAAATGGATTTGGGCCGGCCTTTTATTTCGTGCACTTTGAGACCGGCGGCGCGTAATTTCTCGTCGAGCGGCTCAATGAATTCGCGGATGTAACGGCTGCGCTGAGCCTTGTTGGCGGCGAGTTTCTGTACAATCTCATCGAAGCGTTCAGACTCGGTGTATTTGATGGAAAGGTCTTCGAGTTCTGTTTTGATCGCATTCAAACCGAGCCGGTGTGCCAGCGGAGCATAGAGAAAAAGTGTTTCCGATGCAATTTTGAGCTGGGTGCTGCGCGGTACACTTTCCAGCGTACGCATGTTGTGGAGGCGATCGCATAGCTTCACCAGAATCACCCGCAAGTCGTCGCTGATGGTGAGCAGCATCTTGCGGAAATTCTCTGCCTGTACGCTGCTCCCTGACTCAAAATGAACGGCCGAGATTTTGGTAAGCCCGTTGATGATGCGGGCGATTTTGGGGCCAAAGCGCAGTTCGATATCGTCGAGCGTCACATCGGAATCTTCCACCACATCGTGCATCAGGGCGCAAGCCACCGACGATGGGCCAAGGCCAAGCTCATGGGCAGCGATATGCGCCACAGCTAGCGGATGGAAGATATACGGTTCGCCGCTTTTGCGGTAGGTGCCGCGATGGGCTTCGAGCGCCACATCGAAAGCTTCGCGGATGAGTTTCTTTTTTTCGCGCGGCAATGGACCCAGGGCGCGCAGCAGGGCGCGGTAGCGTTTCAGTATTTCATCGCGCTCCAGACGTGCTTTTTCCAGTTCGGGGGAAAGGGTATCCATGCTCCACAAAGATAAAAATACCCCGCCGCCTGTCGCGAAGTATATGCACAAGCTCTGCGGCAGAATGCCTAATATTGCACACACCAAAAGCGCCTTTCAAAACGAAGGCGGAAGGCACCTGCGGACGTGTCGTAACTGGTAGCCGAGCCAGACTTAGGATCTGGTGCCGCAAGGCGTGTGGGTTCGAGCCCCTCCGTCCGCACTGGATGAAAAGGGCTGACGATTTGTCAGCCCTTTTTTCTGGCATTGATTTTTCAATTCACCCAGCTGTATGCAATACTTCATCGCCGACATACGCCTCCCCGAAGATCCGGAACCGGCGTTCTTCAGCCATATTCCCGCACAACGCGAAATGGTAGACCGCATGATCGAAGATGGAGATATCTGCCAGTATGCCCTGAAGGAAGACCGCAGCCGCTTGTGGGTCATTTTCCTGGCTGAAAGCGAAGAACAAGTCTGGGAGTGGCTCGGTGCCTTCCCGATGATTTCTTGGATGCAACCGGAAGTTTCTCCGCTGATGTTCTTTCAGGATGCTCCAGCCACGCTACCCGCATTTTCGCTCAACTGAAAAGCAGGCGCGGAAAAACAATACCTTTGCAACCGCAAAAAACGATCTCCCGTGAAAGTTAATTACGAACCGATAGACGCGCAACACGCTTCGCTTACCATTGAACTGAACAAAGCCGACTACGCCGAAAAAGTTGACAAAGAATTAAAATCGCTGCAGAAAAACCTCGCCATCCGCGGCTTCCGCCAAGGCAAGGCCCCCATCGAGATGGTGCGCCGATTCTACGGCAAAAGCGTACTCTCCGATGAAATTCAGCGCATTGCCACCCAGGCACTGAACGATTATATCAGCGAAAACAACATCGATATCCTCGGATATCCGCTGACCAGCGAACGCATTGAATCGAAACTCGATATCGAGAACAGCGAAGATTTCCTGTTTGCTTTCGACCTCGGCCTCGCTCCTAAATTCGAACTCAACCTCTCTCCCGCCGATCACCTCGAACATTTTGTAATCAGCGTAGATGAAGCCGAAATCGACAAAGACATCGATTACATGCGCCGTCGCCTCGGCAAACTCGAAGAAGTTCAGCAAGCTGAAGCAGATGATGTGATTTACGGTGTGCTCGACGAACTGAACGAAGACGGACAAGTGCTCGAAGGCGGCGCCACGGCCAAAGAAGCTTCACTCGTCGCTTCCATGGTGCAGGATGAAGCCCTCCGCAATACCCTGCTCAACGCCAAAGTGGGCGATGAACTCCGCGTGAATATCTTCCAGCTCTTCAACAACAACGACACCGTAATCCGCAATACACTTGGATTACCGGCAGAAGGATTGAACGATCTGAGTATGGACTTCCGTTTCAGCATCAACAGCATCAAACGCCGTTCGCTGGCTGAATTGAACGAGGCATACTACATGGAGCTTTACGGACCGGAAAGTTATCCCGCCAACGAAAGCGAATACCGAGAGCGTGTGAAAAATAACCTCGAAGGCTATTACGCCAACGAAGCACAACTTTGGCTCGACCATCAGATCAGCCATTTGCTGACCAATAACCATCCCCTGAGCTTGCCGGATGATTTCCTGAAGCGCTGGCTCATGTCAACCAAGCCGGAAGAATACACCGCTGAAAATATCGATGAACGCTACCAGGAAGAATCCAACGTATTGCGCCGTCAGCTGGTTGTAGAGAAAATTGCAGAAGCGCAGAATATTCAGGTTGACGAAAACGACCTGCGCAACGCTGCCTATGAATACGTAGCCGACTTGTACCGCCAGTACGGACTCATGAATGCCGGCAACCTGGTAGTAGAATACGCCGAGAAACAACTGAAAGACAACGACTTCCGCCGCCGCATGGCAGACCGCGTAGTGCACCGCAAGTCTTTCGATGCAGTTCGCCAGATGGTGAGTCTCGATGAAAAACCCGTCAGCGTGGAAGAATATTTCACCCACGTGAATGCACACAAACACCAGCATTAAACTGTTACCTCTCAAACGCTAAACGATATGGATCACGGCAAAGAATTCCGCAAATACGCTGTCAAGCACCTCGGTCTGAACAGCATCTATGTAGATAAATACATGAACGATGTGGTTCCCTCGGTGGTGAACCTCACGCCCAATATCATTGAAGAGCGGCAAATGAACGCCGTGGCGATGGATATTTTCTCTCGTCTGATGATGGACCGCATTATTTTCCTGGGTGTGCCGATTTACGACGAAGTGAGCAATATCATCATGGGCCAGCTGCTGTTCCTGGAGAGTTCCAATCCGAACCGCGATATCCAGATTTACATCAACAGCCCGGGTGGTTCTGTCTATGCCGGTCTCGGTATTTACGATACCATGCAATACATCTCCAGCGATGTGGCGACCATTTGCACCGGTATGGCGGCCAGTATGGCAGCTGTGCTGATGTGCGCCGGTGAAAAAGGCAAGCGGTCTGCTCTGCAACACAGCCGCGTTATGATTCACCAGCCATTGGGCGGTGCCCAAGGTCAGGCTTCTGATATCGAAATAACTTACCGCGAAATCAGCAAACTGAAGACCGAGCTCTACAATATCATCAGCGCCCACAGCGGCCAGCCTTTCGAGCGCGTAGAGAAAGACAGCGATCGCGACCATTGGATGACTGCCGCTGAAGCACGCGAATACGGCATGATCGACGAAGTGCTCGGCCGCAATCCTAAAAAAGCCTGATTCTGAACCTTTTCATCCCCCCGATGTTCTTAGGCTATGAAAACTAAGGAAGCTCATTGTTCCTTTTGCGGGCGTAAAAAATCTGAAGCACTCATGCTCATTTCCGGTTTGGAGGGGCATATCTGCGATCATTGCGCTGAACAAGCTTTCCAGATCATAGAGCAGGAGCTGGGCCCGGTTTCGTCTAAAAAAGACGGACCCAAAGGGAAGAAAAAGAAAGCGCAGAACGATCATCTTCCTACGCCGGCTGAAATCAAGACTTACCTGGATCAATATGTGATCGGGCAAGACGAAACAAAAAAAGTGATGGCCGTGGCGGTTTACAATCACTACAAGCGCCTGCGCAATCCAGGAGCTGAAGGCGATATCGAAATCGAGAAAAGCAATATCCTGTTGGTTGGTGAAACCGGAACCGGTAAAACCCTCATGGCTAAATCGCTCGCCAAAATGCTCGATGTTCCGTTTTGTATCGCCGACGCCACGGTACTGACCGAAGCCGGTTATGTAGGGGAAGACGTGGAAAGCGTGCTATCACGCCTGCTGCAGGTGGCCGATTACGATGCGGCTCAGGCGGAACGCGGCATCATCTACCTCGATGAAGTGGACAAAATTTCGCGCAAAAGCGATAACCCATCCATTACCCGCGACGTATCGGGCGAAGGTGTTCAGCAAGGCTTATTAAAAATACTCGAAGGAACGGTGGCACATGTAGCTCCGGAAGGCGGCCGCAAGCATCCTGACCAGAAGTATATCAAGATCGATACCTCCAATATTCTGTTCATTTGCGGAGGCGCGTTTGAAGGCATCGACCGCATCATTGCCCGCCGTGTCAACAGCCAGCAGGTTGGTTTCAAAGGAACCGCCAACAGCAGCCATCACCTCGATAAGAGCAACCTGCTTAAACATATCAGCCCGGCAGATCTGAAAGCGTACGGACTGATTCCCGAGATTATAGGGCGCCTGCCTGTCATTACGACCATGAACTCTTTGGACAAGACAGCTTTGCGGAGTATCCTGACTGAACCGAAAAACGCACTAATACGTCAGTACGTCAAACTCTTCGAACTGGACGGGGTGAAACTCAAGGTAGAAGACGAGGCCATCGATTTCATCGTAGACCAGGCTTTTGAATACAAGCTGGGAGCGCGCGGCCTGCGCAGCATTTGCGAAACCATCATGACCGACTACATGTTCAATACTCCGGGAAATCCGGTGAAGGAGTTGGTTATTACCCGCGCCGATGCGGAAAGACTCTGGAAAAAGAACAGCGAAGACCTGCAGGCTGCCTGATTCGGCTTAAATTGCCGCAGGTACTGCCATCATGACGATCAAAAAGAACGACCTGCGCACTTTACAGGGCTGGGTTATGTACGACTGGGCCAACAGCGTTTTCTCGCTTACCATTGCCACTGCCGTTTTTCCGATTTATTACCAGGAAACCACACCCAGGATGGTGGAAGTGGCCGGTAATTGGGTAAGGAATACTGCCTTGTACGAGTACGGAGTGTCTGCTGCATTTCTCCTCATCGCATTCATCTCGCCTCTCCTATCGGGAATCGCCGATTTCCGCGGCAACAAGAAGAACTACATGCGCTTCTTTGTTTGGATGGGTGCCCTGAGTTGCATGGCCATGTATTTCTTCACCGGTCCGAATGTCTGGCTGGGCATCGGCACGCTGATACTTGCTACCATGGGCTTTGCGGGCAGCCTGGTTTACTATAATTCCTATCTCCCGGATATTGCCACACCCGACAGATTTGATGCGCTCAGCGCGCGCGGTTTTGCAATGGGTTATGCAGGAAGCACACTGCTGCTGATCGTAAATCTCCTGCTGATTCAACAACCCGGTTGGTTCGGACTCGAAGCAGGAACAACCCTTCCTTCCCGCATTGCATTTCTGTCTGTTGGTGTTTGGTGGATTGCCTTTTCATCCTTCACCTTCAAGCGCTTGCCTTCCGTTCGGAATACAGCGACGCTGCCGGTGAAACAATTGCTGACCAAAGGCTATCAGGAACTGCGCAAAGCTTATGGCAAAGCCCGCAAGGAAACCATGCTCAAGCGCTTCCTCCTCGCTTTCTTTGTCTATAACATGGGCGTGCAGACCATTATGTACCTCGCCACCCTTTTCGGAAAAGACACGCTGAAACTCGAAACGGCTTACCTGATTGTAACCGTTTTAATCATACAACTCATTGCCATTCCGGGTGCCTGGCTCTTTTCGACTATATCACGTAAGTACAGCAATATCCATGCGCTTGGCCTGGCTGTTCTCATTTGGATCGGCATTTGCTTCGCGGCTTACTTCCTTCCGGAAAAAGAAAATGTTCCGTTTTTTCTGCTGGGTGCCGCAGTTGGCATTGTAATGGGCGGAGTTCAAAGCACATCGCGTGCTACCTACGCCAAGTTGCTGCCCTCTCAGGAAGATACCGCCTCTTACTTTTCTCTATATGAGTTTGCAGAGAAAACCGGCATCGCGTTGGGCACACTCTGCTACGGCATTATCGACCATATCACCCACGATATGCGCAACAGTGTGATTGTCTTGATGGTGTTCTTCCTCGCCGGATTCGGTTTGTTGCTACGCGTAAAAGACCAACGCCTGAATGCCGCATCCTGAACTTCTACTCCCGTTCAGGTTCAGGTTCAGGAACGGACATCCTTCTCCTCAGTAGCGATACATCGGGTTAGCGGATCAGCAACACAACTCCGCTGTCGTTCACTTCGCGGCCTGACAACGTAAAATAGCGCAGTTTCCATGCATAGCTGCCGGCGGCTAAGGG
The DNA here is from genome assembly GCA_046314695.1 of Bacteroidota bacterium. Classification (GTDB taxonomy): domain Bacteria; phylum Bacteroidota; class Bacteroidia; order NS11-12g; family UBA955; genus REEB481. Next base: position 10,094 of record JBKDBI010000095.1, read on the forward strand.
TTTGCCTTGGCGCAGTGCATTCCAGCCTTCCTGTGGCGAAGTGGAACTGAACAATTTTTCACCCCAGCGATTGAAAACCATGAATGAATATTCCTGCACATTGCGGTCTATCACTGGCATGAACAATTCATTGCTTTCCGGGCCTTTCCGGTCGGGAGTGAACGCATTAGGCACAAAGTGCTGTACCCTGGGCTCCACGCGAACCTGATCACTGGCAATAGACGTACATCCCATATCAGTGGCAATCAACAGACGCACATCGTAGAGCCCTTCAAGCGGGAAGTTTACTTCCGGATCGCGTACATCTGACTCCCAGGCCCGTGGGCCGGAGAAATACCATTTACTTGTGAAATTATCGCTTGAGACAGAAGTGTTGTAAAAAGCTGCCGTCGCATAATCCATGTCGAGTACCGTACCCGGTAAAACGTCGAAAGAAGCATGAGGGCTGGGATAAACCCGAACGGAGTCTGGCAAAGCAATTGTGGTTTTACAACCGTCCTTTTCCAACGTACAATACACCATCATGGAACGTGCATCGGGAATAGACTGGAAATAGGTTTTACCCACACCGATGTAGCTGATATCACCCAACTGCCAGTTTACCCGATCGGGTTCATCGGCCGTTAACTGCAATTGAAGTCCGAAAGGCGCGCAACCACTCATTTGTGCAGCGCTGACAGAACCTGAAGGCGCAGCGACAACTTCCACCTGCAGCTGCGTATCTGTTGCCGGGCAAACGGCATTGGAACGGGCAGCTATTCGCAAGGAATAATAACCGGGTTGTGTTGAAGGGAAGAACCGGAACTCAGGTGCATCGGTCGCTGAAAGCGCATCAGCCACAGGAGATGAAACGGTGAAAGTTGCTGGCTGATTGGTATGTACTTCCAAGTCCAGGTATTGCCCAGCGCAGACTTTGTCTTTCCAGCCATTGACCGAAGTGACCATAACCGGAGTAAATACTTCAATACGGTGTGAAATGGTTGCTGCGCATCCGGTCATTGGGTCGCGGTACTGACCGTACACGATCCTGGCGCCTTGTTTGGGTTGCAAGTTCAGCTGATTGGCCGCAACATCCAGGCCCGACCATTGGGCACCTGCCGGTTCCGATGCAAGTGTCAGACGAAGCGGTGCCGGCACACACACAGATTTAGGCACAGAAGCAGCCACACTGAAAACCGGTCTTGGCAGAACACGGAAAACATCATCGTGCACTATTTCGCAGCCGCCATAAGTCAGGCGAAAAGTCAAAGGGTAAGCACCGTTTGCATCGGAATGGATGTACAAGGTATCTCCGGAAATATTCCCTGCCGATGTCGTCCATTTGCCACCGGGCAACAACAGACCACTGGCCTTGCGCAGCGGCACGAAACGCGTTCCCTGGCAAACCGGGTCAAGCAGTTTCAAACCGGTCGCCGGAAGTTCAGTAACACTAACTTCGTTGGTATCTGCGCGCAAACAGCCGGAGCGATCGGTGTAAAATGCCATGCAACGGCTTTTGCCCGGAGTGCCATTGTGGTTCAGCCAGGTAGAAGGAGCAGAACCACTCAAATAAGAGACGCCTGCAAGGAGGCTGAAATAAACCTGTTCTGCTGGTTTACGCGTTAACAAAGGTTCCAATTCCAAAGCGGGTGAACTGCTGCAAATCGAAGTATCGCGCAAGCCCATAGGCGAGGCCCCAATAGATTTGCTAAAAGCTGTGGCTTTCAACGCACAACCCATTCCGTCGCTGAACATCAAATCAGCCTGCAATGTGCCCTTCAACGGCATAATGGCCGAATAGCGCACTCCGCCTGAAACACCATTCCACCAATAGGCGAATGGAGCGCGACCCTTACTTATTTTGGCTTCAACCTGCCAACTGCTTCCCGGACAGAGCGAATCTGCAAATTGCAGCAACAGCGATGGCCGTTCAAACAAGGGAACCTGCACGGTATCTGAAATAATGGTCTTACAACCACTTAGTCCGTCTATCAACTCGAGTCGAGCAACGATAACTCCGCCCTTATCCAAGCGCAAGGCTTGATTACGCCCGTTTTTCTGTCCTATCAACTCACTTTTCTCATTGAAGACGAACCAGTTGAACTGATGCTTGCTGTGTTCACTTGCCGGGGTAGCCTTCATCCGCAAGGTGCCGCAAGTATCCAGAAATACATCAACTGTGGCATCTAACTTCCTGGCTACTCGAAGGTTCCAGGTTTTCCATGTATAAAGATTGAGCGGACAAGCATTATCGGCAACCCATGTCTTCAAGACATAAGGCTTGGTGCGTACATCGGCCAGACTGGGCTTCCAGCAAAAACCTGCATCCGTAAACCCGGGCCGGCTGCTTCCGGTGAATATTTTCGAGCCGGTGGCATCGGTTAACATACCATAGCGAAGTGAATCGCTGCGGGTGCCGAATGCCTTGTCGGTAAAATAAACATCGAAACAGGATTCTTCACCTGCACATAACCATCCAGGAATTCCCGAAGTGGTGATATCAGGCATATGATTTCCAACTGCAGTAACCAGATACTGGACATCGCGCCGGGTGATACCTACATTGGTCATCTTACCTGCCACCATGCGCCATTCAATAATTTCAAGCACGAGAAAACCTCTTTCACCGGAACTAACGGGAGTACATATCAGGCCACCATTCAGGCTGTCAAACCAAATTCCTGAAGGAGGATTAGCCGACGGGTTCGGATTGCAAAGCGGCGGTGAGGCGCAATAAGCTGTTATCGGACGGCCAGAACTGAGCCCACTAGGGTAAACAAGGCTGCGCTCGTAGCCCCTCAAGGCTGTTCCGAGCCGGTAAGAAAGCGAATCTCCATCGGCATCAACCGCCATCAGGTTATAACGAAAGGCTTCGTTTTGTGCGAGCAGGAAAACCGGTGCCACGGATTCGATGGTCGGACTGACGTTGCGTATGCTGTTGCAAAGGTTTAAGCGGGAATAATTGTAGTAGTATTCGGCCGTTCCCCAGGCATCCGACCGGGAATCAACCCGAATTGTCGCATCGAATTCACATTGGGTAAGAAGTAAATTACTGAAATCATAACTACCCGAAAAAATCCAGGCTTCAATACCTGAAGGGAAACCAGTACTGGTATCGCAGCGACTGAGTTGCCCATTGCACAAGGGGGTAATATCCCTTACTGAAGTGCGCATCAGAGCCACGGAAGCAAGCCTTTGACCTGCCCGCAATGTGCCTGGTGAACCTACGATTTCAAGATCAGGTATATCGGAACAGTTGTTGGTATTGAAGGCGCATTCTGAACAGTTCCTGTATACCACCACCTGGAAACTGTAACGGTTACCCGATTCAAACTTGTGGGTGATTTCACCTCCAAGCACATGCGAAGCGTACAATCCTGTGCCGGCAATGAGCCAAAGCAGGAATAAAAACGCTGCGCGCCGGATTGTGTGCATGGTACATACAAATATAATCCTTGGGGCAAGTACTGCCAATCGATGTTCAAAAAAACAAAACCGGCCGCTTCAGTGAAGAAACGGCCGGTTTTTGAAATTGAATACTGGATTATGTTAACGCAGGAGCGTGATGGTACCAGTGAATTTGTAGAGCTTGCCTTCGAAGCTGGTCACTTCGACCAGATAAGCGTATACGTCTTGCTGGCAATCCTGCCCGTTCGCACGTCCGTTCCAACCTTGATTTACGTCGGTTGATTCGAACATTTTCTCTCCCCAACGATTGAAAACGTGCATTTTATAGGATGTAAAGTTTTCAATATACACCTTAAAGGTATTGTTGCCATTGGGCCCTGCATCATCGGGTGTAAAGGCATTCGGAATGTACACGATGATATCCGGACCAACCTTCAGCATGCGGTATGCAGTATCGCGGCAGCCTTTATCCGAAATGGCAATCAGGCGCACTTCATAGGTATTGGTGTCTTTGCCGTAAGAGAAGGCCGGATCACGCTGTGTACTGGTATCCAAGCCGGTACCGGTTCCGAAATTCCAGTTATAGCGCAGGATAGAACTGTCTGCGATACGGCTCTGGTTAAAGAATTGGAATTTGGGCAGCGCGATGGTGGTGTAGAAGTTCGGATTGGACGTGAACATGGCGTTCGGCACCGGCCAAACATCGATATACGAAGGCTTTCTTAGCGTTGTTGCGCATGGGCCGGGAGTATTGGTGATCGTGAGGGTCACATCGTATTTACCCCAATTGGCGAACAGGATATTCGAAGGATTCGCCAGGGTTGAAGTGTCTCCGTTTCCAAAATCCCAGAAGTAGGCCAGTTGCGAAGCCGGAATAACATTGTTCAGGGTATGGTTGAAGTTCACGAGCAGCGGTTCGCAACCCTGGAGGGTATCGCCTGCAAAGTCAAACTGTGGGTAAGGATGAATCAACACCACCATGCTGTCGTTAACGGCAGGGCAAACGTTGCCGGGAGGCAGCACATTGGCTACACGGAGCAGCGCGCGCTCGGCCGTAATATCAGCAGGACCGGGTTGGTAAATGGTATTGGTATCCTGGGCACTGAAGCTGCCATCCCCGGCTGAAGTCCAACGCACACCGGGCGACCAGCGCAAGGTGCTGTTGATATTCAGTGTCTGATCGTTACAGATATTGGACGGATCAGATGTATTGATTGTGATGGAAGGCATGCTCTGTACAGTGATGTACATGCTGTCTTTCATTTTACAGGAGAACGGATCGGTGTAAGTGTAGATGAACTTATGCGGACCTTCAAAGGTTGCCAGTCCATCGCTGCCGGGTGTAAAGACGCCGTTTTCTACCCCACTAAGGCGCACGCCGGTCCAATTGCCGCTTCCGCCTGTCGGACTCACAAAAGTAGGAGTCAGGGTTATCGGTGGATCAATGGAGCACACGCGCATGTTGGCAGGAAGCGTAATCCGAGGAAGCGATTTCACCACCAAGGTTCCGCTGTCGGCTGTCAGACAACCTGTTGCTGTGTGTTCGTATTTGAACTCCCAATCACCGTTGCCGGTTGCAGGAATAAAATAACGGCCTTGTCTTACGGCAGTGGCAAGCCTTGAATCCGTGCGGTCACCGTCTTTCGCAATAGCGATCCAACGGCCATCCAGCGGCATGGGTTTGCCATTGAGCAGCACATATTCATTCAAGTCGATGGTATCATCATCAAGACATACCTGCGGCAAGGGTTGAACTTCAGCCACCGGCTCTGGCACTACATCGATGCGGGTGGTG
>JBKDBI010000096.1:0-3441 GCA_046314695.1 Bacteroidota bacterium
CTCCAACTTCTGGAGCCCTTCCTGCAAGGTAGAGAAGTTCAATTTGGCGACAGAAAGAATATGCCCAAGCCGATCGTGTAATTCCTGCGCGATTCTGCCTCTTTCTTCATCCTGTCCTGAGAGTGCTGCATTTACGGCATCAAGTTCATGGTCTTGCATCATTTTTTCAATCGCTGCATCTTTCATCATGATTTCATTTTCAACAAGGCGTTGCTTGTTGCGGGTATTAACAAAATAGAGCCAGAATATAAGGCTTACCAGAAAAGTCAGGACTCCCGCAGCAGCCAGCATATAGCCGCGTTCCTTGTTCTCTTCCTGCAGCAAACGGTTCTGTTCCTGCCGGGCCTGAAGCTGGTATGCTGCTTCAAGTTGTGCCATCTCGTTGGCGGCGTTAGTCAGGTAATACTTCTTTTCTGCATCCAGGTAATCCAGTAACTGTTCAACAAGAGCAGAATCGCATTGTGTTCTGAGTTCCAACAACAGCATATTGTGTTGCATGGACAGGCTATCCAAAAGTACACCTGCGCCGGAATGATAGAAAGGTAAGGCCTTTGCCATGGCCTCTCTGGCCTCTGGAAACTTACCTTTATCCATATACATGCGCGACATGTTCATCCATAGCGTCATAGCAGAGGTGGGATCTTCGATTTCGTTGTGCCAACGCACGGATTCCTTGCACCAATAAACAGCGGAATCAAAAGATCCTGTTTCATCGTGAATACTGCCGAGACTTTTGGTACAGGTTGCCAATGCCTCCGGATCTCCCCATATTTCGGCCAATGCCATATTGGCATGAAACAATCGTTTTGCTTCCTGCCAATTTCCCTTATCACGTTCCAATACTGCCCGTTGTTGCATGACGCGCAGCATGTAGGTTGTATCCTTCAATTCTCTCAGCAGCATGAGTGCCGAATCAGCTGCTATCGCGGATTCTTTGAATAAACCGGCTGCCTGGTATACTTCTCCTAAATTGGATAAAGAGAATGCAATACTCCGCTTATCGCCCAACTTACGCTTGATTTCCAAGGCTTTTCTGATCATATATTGCGCGCTGTCCAACTGGCCGTAGTGCGTATAATACAGACCGAGATAGCCCATGGCATGAGCCTCGCCGGCCAGGTATCCGGCAGCTTTAGCCTCCTGAAGTGCACGCCAGGCGTATGTTTTACACCCTGCAGCGTCAACCAATAGCAGATCATACGCAGTATCGTTAAGCGAGTCGATTAGCGCATGTTGTTCGATTGATTTCGCACCTTCCTGTTTGCATTGGGTTATAAACAGACCCGCCAACAGAAACAGATACACCAGGCGGTGCCTGTGTTTCACGACCACAAATCGACCGGAATGAACCGGGCTTACACTCGATTTAACTTTTTTGGGCATATCGCTTTGTTGTATTGGATGTTCTTACCTCTGTTACCGTTGAACTGCTGACAAGCGGTCAAGGCTACCTGGCCAGGGAACTCAACTGTAAGCACATCTTCATCGGGGTAAAGAACAGCGCCTTCAACCTGACTCAGCGGGCATAGCGCAGAAGCGTGATTCGGCTTGAAGCTGCTCAGTGGAATATCCATGTGCGCTCCCGGCCCGGTGGCCAAAGTAACGCTTACATTCCGTACGAGTATTCCATCGTCTGTTATAGAAAAGGCAACCGGATGGTTGATGTCCGTGCTGTTCACCCGGTGCAGGAAATGCATGTTGGGCTGGCTGCCCGTCATGAACAAAGAAATGCACGAATCGTCAGCATCGGCATTGGCTTGCTCCGGCCTTTCGTTCGGAATTTTATTCTCATTTTTCATATCGCATTATTTATTAAGGATCTACTTACAGAGTTAGGTCGGGTTAAGAAATTTAGCATTCAGCGCCCTACCATGTTGCAATAAAACACTTAATTTCATAGTATCCATATCTGTGAAATAACTCAATAGGTCTGTTCCATCAAAAACGCGCATGGTCAAGGCCCCGTAGAATGGCATAGCCTCATTCGGGAAACCTGAACCGATGGCATCCTGGCAGTATTTCTCAACTTTTCCTGCAGGGTAAATGCCGACGCTGCATGGCCAAATCCGGACTACCGGATTGCAGCGTTTTTTTATTCAAACCAATTGTATAAACCGGATACAGTTTGGTTCCCTTTCCAGACGTGTTCACCCATTGTGATGGCAGTAATGAATCATTCATCCGGCCTGCTGAGGGCTGGCTAAGCCGTATCATTATTTATACAGATACCCGGATCCACTTGCTGGCTTCTATGGGTGATGAATTCCCAAAAGATCGCGGATTCCAATCTCACCTTATGGCATTTTCCAACCGGGCAAGATGTAACCTTCAGTTACGGCCCAGACAATCAGTCCGGCGGTGTTGGTTGCACCGGTTTTAGACAGCAGGTTACGCCGATGCGATTCGATGGTATTGGTTGACAGCATCAATGTATCGGCTATATCCCTGGTTGTGGCACCTCGGGCCAGCAGTACCAGAACATCCTTCTCGCGGGGCGTAAGCGTAATTTTCGATTCAACGGGATCAAGCAAAGAGGCGGCAGCCCTGGGCGAAATATACCGACCACCGCTGGCTACTGTTTCAAGCGCATCAATCACATCTGCCACCCTGGAATCTTTGAGCAGATAACCCTGTGCACCGGCTTGCATTGCCGGTCTGACAACATCGGCTGTGATATGCATGGTCAAAAATACAAACTTCAATGAAGGATAGCGCTTGGCAACTTCTCTTGCCAGTTCAATTCCATTGACGCCTGGCATGCTGATATCGCTGATAATGATTTCCGGGCGTTCAAATTTCAGTACTTCAAGCAGTCGTTGCCCATCGGTAAACGTGCGATCGATACGAAAACGCGAGCCTGCTTCAAGGGCTTGCCGCAACCCATCGCTCATCAATTGATGATCATCGACCATGAAAACAGATAAAAGTTCCACTTGGGCACAAAGAGAATGGACAACCGGGGATATAAACCTCCCTATTTTCTGGGATATTCAAGTCGGAATTGTGTCAAGCAATGGAAAGTCTGCGAAAGCATCCGATCGGACGGCATCAAAAAAAAACAGGGACTAATTCGCATTAGCCCCTGCTCATTGCAATGCACGACATAAAAACTGTTCGCCAGTCCAAACAAACCGGGGCAATAGCCTACATCAACCCGCGCATCGGACACAGGCAAAATAGCCGTATACAAAAGCGGCATACCTCACGGTTTTCCGTGATTTTCCCTCCTGAATAAAAAAAACTTAAGCGGCGTCTATACCCATTTCATCTTCGGTGTTCTTCTCCATCCGAAGGTTTTCTATGATGAACTCCTGCCGCTCCTGGGTGTTCTTGCCCATGTAATAAGTCAGAATCTTCTCTATGCTGGCATCGCGCAAGAGCACGGGTTCGAGTCGCATATCGGCACCGATGAACAGCCCGAACTCCTCGGGCGAAATTTCA
>JBKDBI010000097.1:0-2042 GCA_046314695.1 Bacteroidota bacterium
TATTGGACCTGGGGTCAGCGCGACAAATCGAATCAGCGATTCGCCCGGTACATCACGCTTTATGGCCTCAGCGGGCTGGTGAATATTCTCTCGAATGAATTGTTCCTGAGCATCATTCCCAATATCGAAATGGTGTTCAGCATCCGCGCCGTGAGTGGCAGCATCAATGAACTGATGGCCATCAAAGCCGACAAATTCTTTGCAGTAGTATTGGCTGCGGGCGTCACCATGGTTATCAACTTCGTCGGCCAAAAGAAGTGGGTTTTCACACAACGCTGAAGACTGCATTCCGGCACCGCGCTGTACTGCTTTTGGGGGGAAACCTGGGCGACCCGCTGAGCATTTTTGCTTCCGCAGAAAACTTCATCGAACGAAATTCAGGCAGTATAGTTGCCCGGAGTTCCGTTTACCTCAGCGAACCTTGGGGCAACACCGATCAACCGGTATTTATGAATCAGGCGCTTTTACTGGCAACACCTTTACCGCCTGGTCTTTTATTGCAAAGAATGCTGGATATCGAAAAGGCATTAGGCAGGACCCGCAAGGAACGCTGGGGCCCGCGTATCATCGATATCGACCTCTTGTGTTATGGCAATAGGGTATGCCGGTCTGAATTCCTCACCCTTCCCCACCCTGCCTTGCCGGAACGGCGTTTTGCCTTATTGCCCATGAGCAAGGTGGCAGCAAATTGGCGGCATCCGGTGCTTGGGAAAACAACCTTGCAGTTGCTGCAAGCATGCACCGATCCGCTACAGGTATGGAAAATGAAGGAATGATACTGCCGTTGGGCTTTTTCCCGGAAGCGGGCTGGTATACGCTGGCGCAGCGAGGTTGCGCATGTGCTCGCGTGAATCCGGCCCAATATCCTGCGGCCAGGCAAACCCTGCTGCGCGGACCGAATGGTATCCAGACACTCCGCATTCCCCTAGAAAAAAAACGGCCCGGGAATATTGCCGACCCTGAGAAATGGAAACGGGAAACATTGCAGGCCATTCGGACAGCTTACGGCACAGCTCCTTTCTATCCGTATTACGATTATCTGCTTGCCGAAGTACTGGAATCCACACAAAGCTTTGATGCCCTCTGTGCAAACGCCGACGCCTTTTGCCGAAGGGTCTTGAATCTTGAACCGGCTGAACAGACAGCTGATTATACAGGCAAGTGGCCGGAACTACCGGTTCTCGCTTACGACTACGGACAGCGTTTCACGGAACAATACCCCTTCAGCGAAAGAATCAGTATACTGGATATTGTATTCAATGCCGGACCACTTTCGTGCGAAGTGATAGCTGGCAAGCCGCTGTAAGGCTTATTCGCCGTCCATCACCACACCCATCGAAGAGAACTTGTCGATGCGCGTTTCGATGCGCTCATCGGCCGACATGGCTTTGAGCACTTTCAATTGGCGCCTGATTTCGTCTTTTACCGATTTATAGGCTGTGGCCGGGTCGTTGTGTGCGCCACCGAGCGGTTCAGCGATGATGCCATCGATCAGCCCATTCTTCAACATATCGGGGGCCGACAGTTTCAGCGCTTCGGCAGCGCGCTCCTTATAATCCCAGCTGCGCCAGAGGATGGAGGAACAGCTCTCGGGGGAGATAACCGAATACCAGGTATATTCCATCATCAGCACGCGGTCGCCAATTCCGATTCCCAAGGCTCCGCCTGAAGCGCCTTCACCGATCACGATGCAGATTACCGGCACCTTAAGCACCGCCATTTCCAACAGGTTGCGGGCTATGGCTTCCCCCTGACCCCTTTCTTCCGCTTCCAGGCCCGGACTGGCGCCGGGCGTGTCTATAAAGGTGATGATGGGCCGGTTGAACTTCTCTGCCAATTTCATCAGGCGCAAGGCTTTGCGGTAACCTTCCGGATTGGGCATACCGAAGTTGCGGAACTGGCGCTGTTTGGTATTGCGCCCTTTCTGATGGCCAATCACCATAACGCTTTCGCCTTCGATACTGGCAAAACCGCCGACCATGGCTTTATCGTCTTTCACATTGCGATCACCATGCAATTCCACGAAGTCGCTGCAGATATTT
>JBKDBI010000098.1:0-4881 GCA_046314695.1 Bacteroidota bacterium
CATGAAAAAACCTAAATATGTTTTCGTTACGGGCGGTGTGACTTCCTCTTTGGGGAAGGGCATCGTAGCCGCCTCCTTGGCCAAGCTGCTCCAGGCCCGGGGCTATTCCACCACCATCCAGAAACTGGATCCTTATATAAATGTGGATCCGGGAACGCTGAATCCCTATGAACACGGCGAGTGTTATGTGACCGAAGACGGTGCCGAAACCGATCTCGATCTGGGTCATTACGAGCGCTATTTGAATACCCCGACTTCACAGGCGAATAACGTGACGACCGGACGTATTTACCTCACGGTCATTGAAAACGAACGGAAAGGCCAGTATCTCGGGAAGACCGTGCAGGTGATCCCACATATTACCGACGAAATCAAGCGCCGCATCCGCCTGCTCGGCGAAAGCGGTGAATACGATATCGTGATTACTGAAATTGGCGGAACAGTGGGTGATATCGAAAGCCAGCCATACATCGAAGCAGTACGTCAGATGCGTTGGGAACTCGGCAGCGACGATGCCATCGTCATCCACCTTACCCTTGTTCCATACCTGGCCGCTGCAGGTGAATTGAAAACCAAGCCTACCCAGCACAGCGTGAAAAGCCTGCTGGAAATCGGTGTACAGCCGGATATTCTGGTTTGCCGCACCGAGAAGCCCCTCAATGCAGACATCCGCCGCAAGCTGGCTCTTTTCTGCAATGTGACGCCGAATGCCGTAATCGAAAGCATCGACGTGAGCACCATTTACGAGGTGCCGCTGGTGATGCAGAAAGAGAAACTCGACAAGGTGGTATTGGGCAAACTCAAGCTCAGCACGAAACAGGATCCGGATCTCGAGGCATGGAAAGATTTCCTTTTCCGCCTGCAGCATCCCACTTCAGAAGTCAATATTGCGCTGGTCGGAAAGTATGTTGAATTGCCCGATGCCTACAAGAGTATCAATGAAGCTTTTGTGCATGCCGGTGCGGCCAACCAATGCCGGGTGAATGTCCGGTCGGTTCACTCCGAATTCATTACACCTGAAAATGTACAACAGAAGTTGGGCGGCTTCGACGGAATTCTGGTAGCGCCAGGCTTCGGTTCCCGTGGTATTGAAGGCAAGCTGGAGGCAGTGCGTTTTGCCAGGGAGCAGAAAATCCCCTTCTTCGGTATTTGCCTGGGCATGCAATGCTCAGTCATTGAATTCGGACGCAATGTCCTGGGATTGGCGCATGCCCATTCCGCAGAGATGAACCCGGAAACAGAACATGCGGTGATTGATTTGATGGAAGATCAAAAGCAAGTCACCCAAAAAGGCGGCACCATGCGACTTGGGGCCTATGCCTGCAACCTGAGCAAAGGTTCACATGCATACAAAGCCTACGGAAAAGCCCATATTTCTGAACGTCATCGCCATCGCTATGAATTCAACAATGCCTACAAGGATGCCTACGAAAAAGCCGGCATGAGCTTAACGGGTGTAAACCCGGATACCGGTTTGGGTGAAATTGTGGAGGTGAAAGACCATCCTTGGTTTGTTGGTGTTCAGTTCCACCCGGAGTTGAAGAGTACGGTTGCCAATCCGCATCCCTTGTTTGTGCGTTTCATCCGCGCAGCGATGGAATTGCGCGGTGTAAGCAGTAAGTAAGCGCAGGATTATTTGCCGGCGGGGCGGTAATAAATGCGGTATCCGCCGGCCGGCTGAAGGAAGCGGTAATGTCTGCAGGTATCAAAACCCATGTGTTTTCCGGTTTTGACAAAAGCATAGGCCATCCGGTCGAGTGGCGCGTCCGATTGCAGGCGCTGCCGTATCCTGTTTTCGATGTCTCCGCTTTGTTCATGGGTGAGTGCGCGCAGGTCTGATGCGCCGGCTTTTTTCATCCCATCCAGCCACATCTGTTTGATTTCTCCTCCGCCCCAGGCTTCTTTTCTGCCAGGATAGAAGTACGGAGCATAACTCTTGAACCCATCGGTCCAGACATAATTGGCCGGTGTATTCAATTGTTTCAGTGCGGCGATGTAATTCCCCTGGATTTGCTGTTCCATCGGCGGCAGCACAAATGCGGCCAGCAGAGGAACGCTGAGAATGGTTGCCCAGGGCAACACGAGGAGCCAGAGGTTGCGGCGTTTTTCAAACATGGCCATCAGAATAATCGCGCAACTGAGCAGCAACCAGAGTAGTCCGCTGATCCATTCCCAGCCTTGCCAACCGCCATTGCTGCTTAAACTTGCCACGGCAAAGGGATCCCGGATATAGGGAAGCAAAAGATCCTGCAAGCTGCGGTTTGATGCCAGCAAGGGCAAAGCGACCAAGGCTAAGCCGATCAAAAGGCTCAGAAAAAGCAAGGTTATCTTGATGCCGCGGAGCCGCATTCCCGGTTTGCCTCTGAATACGTCGAGCAGGGTGAGTGCGGCGAAAAAGCCAAGCGGAAACCAGCACATACTGCTGTAATGCACTATTTTGGTTTTCGACAGGCTGAAAACGATCAGTACTACCCAGAAAACGGCCTGCATCCAGCGGTGCATGAGGTTGGTTTCGCGGTTTCTTGCGGTATCAAGCCGGAAATTGACCAGGGCCAGGATGGAAGCGGGGAAGCATCCGAGCAAGAGCACGGGAATATGGTACCAGAATGGTTGTGCATGGGCCTCCATATTGCCTTTAAAAAGGTCGAGCTGGTAGGCAATAAATTTCTGCATGAACCAGTTTCCATGGCGGATCCATTCCGGAACGAACCAGACAGAAACAACCAGGCTAAAGGCCAGCAGGGCGCTGAAGAGCTCTGCGATGCCCGGGAAGCCGCGGAATCGTTCCAGAATATAGTACACCAGGGCGCTCAACCCTACGATAAGGAGCCCGACAGGTCCTTTGGTCAATACTGCCAGGCCGGTAAAGAAGCCGGCAAGCAGAAAGTGGATATGGCGGTTATTCCGGGTATTGGCTTCCAGGCTGCTCAGGTAAAGCTGGTAGATGGCCAATAGCATGAAGAGATTGAAAACAGGGTCGATGATGCCGCTGCGGAAATACAGATGCGGCGTCAGGCTGCCGGCATAAACCAATACCATGATCCATCCGGCCATCGGGGCAATATGCTGCGTTCCGATGCGGTACAACAGCAGGAAAGTGGCGAAGGCTGCCAGCACATTCGGGAAGCGGGCGGCCCATTCATTGATGCCGAAAACCTTCATGCTCAACGCCTGAAGCCAAATGAACAGCGGTGGTTTTTCCCAGAACGGTTGAAAGTCAACCTGAACCAACTGGTAATTGCCTGTCACCACCATTTCGCGCGCTGCTTCAGCAAAGTTGATTTCATCCCAGTCGAACAGGTGTACCGTGCCGAGAAAGGGCATAAACAGCAGCAGGCTGCCAATGAGAATAAGGAGTACCGGGGCGATGCGGAGATTCATGGGCGTCAGGGCAGGTTGGAATTGTTGTCGTTTTCAAGCCAGCGCGGCTTCCACAGGAAAAAGAGGTATTCGGCGGTTAGCGCACAGACGGTACCCAACATGGCACCGGCGAGCGTGTCTCCGATGAAATGCTGACCCAGGTAAAGCCTGCTGTAAGCAACAGCGATGGCAGCCAGACCAAAGACGAACTGCAGCCCGCGGCTGCGGGTAAAAAATGCCAGGCAGCAAAAGCCGGCGAAGGCTGTGGTGGTATGACCGGAGGGGAAACTGTGCGCATGGTGCAAGTCTTCACATTCCACTTGCCGCAAGGTGCCATTGGCATAGATGCCCGCGGGGCGTTTGCGTTCGTCGAAAACCTGGAACTTCAACAGCGAAACTATAAGGCCGCTCAACACCAGGGCGGCAATGGTTGCCAACGCGCGGCGATGGCTGATTCTCCACCCTACGGCTACCGCCAGTACATAGATTACCCAATCGCCCAATAAGGTCATTTGATTGAAGAATTTGTCCAGTATGGGACTGTGATGGGCATTGGCCCAAAGGGTTGGATAGCCCGGGTCGTGCAGCAACAACAGGGTCAAGGCAACCGCTGTGAATGCCAGCAGCGCAACGATGAAGCCTGGTATGCGGCGGATGAGATTTGTCACGCTGCGAAAATACACCGCACGGGCGCGCTTTGTCTTTTCTCCGGCATTTCACCGTGGCAAACTGCTTAAGCGGATATTTACCCACAGTTGTTGGAATTGATACCTTTGCCCTTTTACTTGCGTTTTTACCCCGTATGTCAAGGAAACCCAAGAACGACACGCCCCAGAAACAAAAGATAGAGATTGAATTCAACATGCATTCATCTGTTCCTATCCTCTTTAACTATATCTCTACGCCAACCGGATTGCAGTCGTGGTTCGCGGATCAGGTTTCGGCGCGCAACCAGGTTTTCCATTTTGAGTGGGAAGACGGCTCAGCCAATTCAGCCGACCTGGTAAAAAGTGTACAAAATAAGCTGGTGCGCTTCCATTGGACGGACAGTCCGGAAGACGAGTACTTTGAGTTCCACATTGTGCAGGATGAACTTACCGGTGATGTCGAACTTATGATAATCGACTTCTGTCTGGACGAGGAACAGGAATCTACCGCCATGCTCTGGGAGAGTCAGGTTGAAATGCTGCGCAGCGTAATCGGAGCCTGAGGCCTTCCTCTCAGTTTTTTAATTCCTGCAAGGCCAGCCAGCTCATCATCCCCACACCCAGCGGCAAGGCGTCTTCGTCGATATCGAAACCAGGATGATGCACGCCATGGACAATGCCGCGGACTTCGTTTCGAACACCCAGGCGGTAAAAGCAACTCGGTACGTTGTGACTGTAATAGGCAAAGTCTTCAGCCGCCATCCAGATGCTCAGTTCTTCGATTTTCGTCTCACCGGCAAAGGCAGCAGCTGCACTGCGACAACGCACAGTCAAGGCCGGGTCGTTGCGCAGGAATGGATAACCCTTGCGAATT
>JBKDBI010000099.1:0-8012 GCA_046314695.1 Bacteroidota bacterium
ATCCTGCCCGATGCCTTCAGCATGGTTGTAGGGCTCGTGAAGATGAACAATATCCTAGGCGCCATTTTGCTGGAAGTCGATTTCGAAGTAATGCCCGAATGGCAGAAATCGGCCAAAAGGCTGTTCGATATACTCTTTTCCCTGTTCGCGATTCTGCTCGGCACGCCTGTTTTGCTGGCCATTGCACTGTGGATTCGCTTTGACAGCGCAGGTCCGGTATTTTACCGGCAGGAGCGCATCGGGTACAAGGGCCGTCCATTCCGCATCATCAAGTTCAGAACCATGCGCCCGGATGCTGAAAAAGCAGGTCCGCAGCTGTCGGCCGAAGACGATCCGCGCATCACACGCAGCGGCCGCTTCCTCCGCAAAACCCGGCTGGATGAGCTTCCGCAGTTTTTCAATGTCTTGCAAGGCGATATGAGCGTGGTGGGCCCACGCCCGGAAAGGCAGTTCTTCATCGACCAGATTGAGCGCCGCGCTCCGTATTACCGCCGCCTGCACCGCGTGAAACCGGGCATTACCAGTTGGGGACAGGTGAAGTATGGCTATGCGGAGAACGTAGATCAGATGGTAGAGCGGCTCAAGTACGACATGCTATACCTGGAAAACATGTCGCTTTCGCTCGACATCAAAATCCTGCTCTATACCGTGTTGATCATGGTACAGGGCCGGGGGAAATAAGCTTTTCCGAAGGCAAACGCAAGATTCTTGTCATTCTGTGGATTTCCGGGAAGGCAGCTGAAACTAAACCTTTACTTTTGTGTTCTGATAGTATTGCTATACTGAGCATGGATTATCTATTTCGTCATTTGCGCCTTGAACCCGATGCGGCCTTGTACATCAAGGATCCGCAGCGGAGCGAAACAGGCCAGGCCTTGCTGCGCTGCGGAGCGCGGCTGATGGCGGAGGGCGGAATTGAGACATTTACGCTAAAAAAGCTTTCTGTCGAAGCCGGCTGCACCGAGGCGACTGTTTATCGCTACTTTGGCAATAAGCACCAGTTGTTGATGTACCTGATGAATCTGTACTGGGGATGGTTGTTGTATCATGCGAAGCTCGAAACCGCCAATCTCGATGATGCGCGGATGAAGCTGCAGCGTATCATCCGCCTGCTTTCCGGTCCATTGCCCTCCATGCCCGATGAAGAGTTCGCCAACGATTTGTTCGCGCTGGCGTTGAGTGAAGGCGTGAAAACCCATCTCAATTATGCCACGGGCAGCGAATGGAAGCAAGGTCTTTTTGAAGGATATGCCCGCTTTGCTGCCCATGTGGAAGCATGCTTGCGGGAGTATGCACCCGATTACGCATATCCCATGGCTTGGTCTGCGACGTTTATCGATGCAGCGATGCAGCAGCAGTTTTTTCTCCGGCATTTGCCGCATTTCACAGAACTTGCGACTGGCTGTTCCCCCCTGGAGAACTTTCTTATGTCGCTGATACCCACCCAAGAAACGAAAGTTCATGGCTGAAACCCATACCCAATATAAACCCTTGCAGCGCATCTTTATGCTCGTACGGAGCGAGAAGCGCAATGTGTATTACCTCTATGCTTACGCCGTTGTCTCCGGAATCATAAACCTGTCGCTGCCGCTTGGCATTCAGGCGCTGGTAGGCTTGGTGCTCGGCGGAAGATTGTCATCCAGCTGGTTTATCCTCGCCCTCGTGGTAACACTTGGCGTTGGGCTGGCAGGCGTTACCCGACTGGCCCAGCTCTCCATTCTTGAAAATGTGCAAAGGAGGCTGTTTGTCAATACAGCCTTTCTTTTTGGAAAGAACCTGGTTGCCTCAGCCTACCACGAAAAGAAGTACAACAACCTGAAAGAACTGAGTACCAAGTTCTTCGACGTTATCACCCTTCAGAAAAGCTTCACCAAACTGCTGCTCGATTTTACGACATCTGTTTTGCAGATTTTCTTCGGAATCCTGCTGCTGGCCTTGTATCACCCGCTGTTCGTGGCCATCGGTGTAGTATTGGTGATTGTGGTGGTGTTTATTCTGCGGGCTACCTGGCAGCGCGGCATCAATTCATCCCGCTACGAAAGCGATTACAAATTCGAAACGGCGTATTGGCTGGAGGAAATTGCTTCGAACCGCAACGTCTTCAACCTGCAGCTCAAACGCAATTACCATATCCAGCGCACCGACACCAATGTGTACAATTACCTGGTCGGGCGTCGCAGCCATTTCAGGGTGTTGTTCACGCAGTTGATGCTCGCGGTCGGACTGAAGACGTTGCTGGTGGCGGCCTTGTTGTTCGTTGGGAGTTTCCTGTTGGTCAGCGAGCAAATCAGTCTCGGGCAGTTTGTGGCATCCGAGATCCTCATCATTCTGCTGCTCGATTCGCTCGAGAAAGTGGTGATGAGTGCTGAGCAGATTTACGATTCCGCCATAGCCCTGGAGAAGATTGGCAAGGTTACCGACATCCATGATCACGACGACCACGGGGTGCGGATCAACATGAACGAACCGCCTGAACTGAGCATTTACGACCGCCAGACGCACAGCGTGATATTTGAGATGAAACCGGGTGAAATGGTTTGTCTGTGCGGCAAGCCCGGAACCGGACGCACACGAATTCTCAAATGGTTCAGCGGTCTCGACGACACGCGCTATGAAGTGATGGTCAATGGTGTACCCTTGTCAAGCGCTGATTTTCACGAATACGGCAGGCATGTGGGGCTGGCATTGCAGAGCTCCGGGATTTTCAAAGGCACGCTGGTGGAAAATATATCGCTGTCTGAGCACAACGAAGAACGCCTCCTTATGCCCTTGCTGAAAGGCTTGCATCTGGAAGAGTTTATCCGGGGCCAGCAGGATGGTTTAAATTGCTTTTTTGACGGGGATACGAAGTTGCCCAACCATGTAACACGGAAGATTGCCTTAGCACGGGCACTCTATCACCACCCGGTTGTTTTGCTCATCGACGATGTGTGGAGTGCATTTGACCGCGATAAACTGAAGCATATTCTGGAGTTTCTCAAATCCAGGAACGCCACGACCATTGTGGTGAGCAATCTGGTTCCGGTAGCTGCAGCTATGGATCGCTGTATTGAAGTCACGCGCGATGGCTTTTTAGATCATGGCAAAATAGAAGAGGGCCGCGTACCCACTGCCATTCACAATTTCATGTGGAGCTGATATGATGAACCAAGGACACGAACAGATTCAAGCGGAACTTAAATGCCGCACCTTGCTGAACGACAGCATCTGGACGCGCAAGGGTTTTGGCCGCCTGATGTGGGCATTGCTCATCATCGTGATCATTTTCATGTTCCTGCCCTGGACGCAGAACATACAGGCCGATGGAACACTTACTGCGCTGCTGCCCAATCAGCGCCCGCAGGAAGTACAGACCGTTATTGGTGGCCGGATTGAACGCTGGTATGTGAAGGAAGGCGATTGGGTGCGCAAGGGTGATACCATTGTGCATATCACGGAAGTGAAAGATTCCTACCTCGATCCCAACCTGCTCGCGCAAACGGATATCCAGGTGAAAGCCAAGGAAAATTCGCTCATGAGTTATGGGTCGAAAGTGGAAGCCATCAACCAACAGATCAATAACCTCGAGGCACTCCGCGATCTGAAGATTCGCCAGGCGCGCAACAAAGTGCAGCAGGAAAGGCTGAAGCTGAATTCAGACCGGGCCGATCTCGAGGCTGCGCGCATCGATTATGGCATTGCACGCACGCGGTTCGAGCGTGATTCCATCCTGCTGCGCCAGGGCCTGAAGTCGCCTTTGGATGTGGAAAGCCGCCGTCTGAAGCTGCAGGAAACCTCGGCCAAGGTGATTTCAGCAGAAAACAAGGTTAATTTCTCGCTCGCGGGCTTAGAAAACGCAGAGTTTGAGCAACGCAACCTTGTGAACGAATACGCCGAAAAACTCTCCAAGGCTGAAAGCGAACGCTTCAGCGCCATTTCAGCCCAGATGGATACGGAAGCTGAAATCTCCAAGCTGCGCAACTCCCAAAGCAATTACAGCATCCGCGCCGGATTCTACTATGTAACGGCACCCCAAGACGGTATCATTACCCGCGCCGTAACCACCGGTCTCGGTGAAACGCTCAAAGAAGGCGCCGGCATCTGCACCATCCTGCCGGCCGATTACAAGCTGGCCGTGGAAATGTATATCGAACCGATGGACCTGCCTTTGATGCACAAGGGCAACAAGGTGCGGTTCCTGTTCGATGGCTGGCCTGCCCTGGTGTTCTCCGGTTGGCCGGCGTTGACCTACGGCACTTTCCCGGGTGAAGTGGTGGCGGTTGACAATATCCCGGCGGCCAACGGCAAGTACCGCGTGTTGGTGGCACCGCGTCCGAACGACAAGAAATGGCCGGAACAGCTGCGCGTAGGCAGTGGCGCCCGCGGAATTGCCTTGCTCAAGCGCGTGCCGGTCTGGTACGAACTCTGGCGTCAGCTCAACGGCTTCCCGCCCGATTTCTATACCCAGCAAAGCAAGAACCTGCAAAAAGCGAAAGAAGAAAGCGCAGCTAAAAAACCATGAAAAGAGCAGCCCTCCTGAGCATTGGATTGTTGGCAGCCGGCTGGATCTCGGCGGCTGATACCCTGCGGCTCACGCTGCCTGCGGTGATACGCTACGTACAGCAGAACCATCCGATGTTGCGCCAGGGGAATATCGTCGTCAACCGCGGCGATGTGGGTTTGCGCCTGGCCAGGGGCATGTTCGACCCAAAACTGTACCTCCAAAGCAGCAATAAATACTACGCCGGAAAAGATTACTACCAATTGCTCGATGCCGGATTGAAAGTGCCGACCTGGTTTGGGATTGAAGGCTTTGCCGGAAGGGAACAGGCCCGGGGCGAATTCCTGAATCCGGAACACAACCTGCCGGCAAACGGCGTGACCTATGCCGGAGTGAGTGTTCCGCTGGCGCGTGACCTCATCACAGACCGCCGCAGAACTGCACTGGCCAAGGCAAAACTGATGGTGCAGGAGTCGGAGTTTCAGCGTCAGAGTATGCTGAACGATCTCTTTGCCGAAGTGGTCTCCGATTACGCCAGCTGGTACACCCATTGGCTCGAAGTGCGCTTGTATGAAGAAGCTGTTAAACTCACAGAACTGCGCCTTGCCCAATTGCGGAACACAGTTTCCGCCGGATCAAGAGCGGCAATTGACACCCTGGAAACCGATGTGCTCAGGCGCAATTTTCTGATCTCCCTGCGCGATGCCGAAGGCAAGCTGTTTAAATCGCGCATGATGTTATCGGTGCACCTCTGGAACAACAATGGAGAGCCTCTTGAGCCTGACGACAATGTCTTTCCCTCAGACCTTGGCCTCGCATTGGTAGATTCCATGGCAGCCAGCTGGCCGCTCAACCGCATGCAGGCCGATCTGCGCAGTCTTCAGCCCGGTTTGCAGGAACAGTTCTTTAAAATCCGTTCAGCTGAGGTAGATCTGCGCCTGCAACAACAGAACCTGCTTCCTGATATCCGCCTGAAGTACAATGTGCTGTCAGAGCCGTTTTTCAACCCATCCATTCCCGGTCCGGGCCTCTGGAACAACTACCAATGGGGCATCGATGCCGGTTTGAATCTTTTCATGCGGCAGGAACGCGCCCAATACAAGATCGCAGGCCTGGCGCTTGAATCGGCACGATTGCGATACGATTTTAAACAACTCGAGACTGTCAATAAACTCCGTGCTACTTCGCTCACATTCGCCAATTACAGCAGCATTTTTAAGGAATACAGCAGCGTAGTGGATGGTTATCTTCGACTCTACCAGGCAGAGCAGGCCCGCCTCGATGCCGGTGAAAGTGATCTTTTTATCGTTAATACCCGCGAACTGCGCTGGGTTGAAAGCCGCCTCAAGGAGATCGAATACCAGCGCAAATACCTGCTCTCAGGCGTGGAATACGTGCAAGCCGCAGGGCAATACTGGCGCCTGGCGGAGTAGCCCCGCACCCTTGGTTACGTGTGGATAACAATACGCCTCAAATGCCCGTCGCGCGCGGTTTGAGTGGTATTTTCACGGCTCAAATAACCATCTTAGAATAAGGTTCTTGAAGATCCATGAGCGAAACCAACAACAATCAGTATTCGGCCGATAATATCCAGGTGCTTGAAGGCCTGGAAGCCGTGCGCAAACGCCCGGCTATGTACATCGGCGATGTAGGTACCAAAGGGCTGCACCACCTCGTTTACGAAGTTGTAGATAACTCGATCGACGAAGCACTCGCCGGCCACTGCCGCAATATCTTTGTTACCATCCTCGAAGACAACAGCATCTGCGTGTTAGACGATGGTCGTGGCATTCCAACCGGCATGCATACCAAGGAGAAACGCTCTGCCCTTGAAGTGGTAATGACTGTTTTGCACGCCGGTGGCAAATTTGATAAGGATACTTACAAAGTTTCCGGAGGTCTGCATGGTGTAGGTGTGAGTTGCGTGAATGCACTGTCTACCCACCTGAAAGTGCGCGTTTTCCGCGAAGGCCAGATCTGGCAACAGGAATATTCCTGCGGAAAGCCCCTCTACGATGTAAAAGTGGTTGGTGAAACAGACCAGCGCGGCACCGAAGTAACCTTCACACCCGATGGCAGCATCTTCCAGTCAACCATTTACAACTTCGAAACACTGGAAAATCGCCTGCGCGAGTTGGCCTATCTGAACAAAGGCATCAACCTGACCTTAACCGATCAGCGCGAACCGGCAGATGACGGCAGCTTCCGCAGCCAGAAATTCTTCAGCGAAGGCGGCTTGCGCGAGTTTGTGCAATACCTCGACGGAACAAGAGAAAAGCTCATCCCGGAACCCATCTACATGGAAGGGGAGAAGCAGGGTATTCCGGTTGAAGTCGCTATTCAGTACAACCACGGATACAGCGAAAACCTGCATTCCTACGTTAACAATATCAATACGATCGAAGGCGGTACGCATGTGGCCGGTTTCCGCCGCGCCCTTACGCGCACGCTGAAGAACTACGCGGAGAAGGAAGGCCACCTGAAGAACGTGAAGTTTGAAATCAGCGGGGATGACTTCCGCGAAGGTTTGACCGGCGTGATCAGTGTAAAGGTTCAGGAGCCCCAGTTTGAAGGGCAGACCAAGACCAAGCTCGGCAACAGCGAAGTGTCAGGCGCCGTGGATGTTGCAGTGGGAGAGATGCTCGACAATTACCTGCAGGAGCATCCCAAAGAAGCGAAAATCATTGTACAAAAGGTGATTCTCGCCGCCCAGGCCCGCCACGCAGCCCGCAAAGCGCGCGAAATGGTGCAGCGCAAGGGTGCGATGAGCGGCATGGGCCTTCCGGGCAAGTTGTCCGATTGTTCCAAGACGGATGCATCGGCATGCGAAATTTATCTGGTGGAAGGTGATTCAGCAGGCGGAACAGCCAAGCAAGGCCGCGACCGCGAATTCCAGGCCATTCTTCCCTTGCGCGGTAAAATCCTGAACGTTGAGAAATCGCTCGAGCACAAGATTTACGACAACGAAGAAATCCGCAACATCTTCACTGCTTTGGGTGTGAGCATCGGCACCGATGACGATGCCAAGGAACTGAACCTCGAAAAACTCCGTTACCACAAGGTTATCATCATGACGGATGCCGACGTGGACGGCAGCCATATCCGAACCCTTATCCTCACCTTGGTGTTCCGCTACATGAAGAAACTCATCGAAAGCGGTTATCTGTACATCGCCACACCACCGCTTTACCTCGTGAAGAAGGGCAAGGAACAGCGCTATTGCTGGAACGAAACCGATCGCGAGGAGGCAGTGAAAATTCTCGGTGGAGGGAAAGACGATTCTGTAAACGTGCAGCGGTATAAGGGTCTTGGTGAAATGAATGCCGAACAGCTCTGGGAAACGACCATGGATCCGGCGCGCCGCACGCTCAAGCGCGTAACGCTCGACAGCGCCGCCGAAGCCGACCGCATTTTCAGCATGCTGATGGGCGACGATGTGCCACCGCGCCGCGAGTTCATCGAAACCCACGCCAAGTACGCCAAAATCGACGCCTAAGCTCACGAGTGCTTCACCCAACCGGTCGTTGAGCGC
>JBKDBI010000100.1:0-3513 GCA_046314695.1 Bacteroidota bacterium
GGTAACTGCAAATTCAGTCCCTTTATCTCAACAGGCATCATCTCCAAACCCTGTCCATCTTCTGATTGTACCTTCAAGCCTTGCTTCGCAGCGGCTTTGGGGGTTTCAGCTTCAGGTTCTGACTTTTCAGGAACAGCTGGAAAGTTGGCAACACCCGCCGTTAGATGGTCCAGCATCGCGTACCAGTCCACCAGATCAGCCATCATCACCTTCATTTTCTGCATCATCAACCAGATCGGGCGATAGTTCCGGTGTCCCAGATGGCGCTGTACCTGCAACGCAGAGATCGATTTCTTCTGAAAAGCAACTACACCAATCGCGTAAACCCAGTAACGGAAAGGGAGTTTTGAATACTCCAGCAAGGTTCCACTGCGCAAGGTGATTTCAGACTTGCATTGTCTACAACGGTATTTCAGCTTAGAAGGGAGCCACAGATGTTCATTGTTGCCGCAGCGGTTACAGAATACACCGTGCTTATCCCGCAAATTCTTCCACAAAAGGATGCAGCGTTCTTCGGTGTTGTAAGTTTGGATAAAAGTAACAAAGTCCATAATTAAAAATGATTAGAATACAGTCGCAATATAGGGGTCGAAGCACATACCGCAAAGGCCCAGAGTCAGCTTGCGCCTAATCTGGGCTGAAATTACACGCATATAAACGTTTAACGATTGTTTTATACCCGCCACACAACCTCATGCCCTACTACTTCCTAACCTCCCGCCCCTCATCCCATATCCCGCCTCTGAATTTCGTTCCGGGTTCAATCGCCCATTCCGACAGCCTTCAGAACAAACACTCCCCAAACGAAAGACAACAGCCCCCTATTGGAAAACTAAAACGCTCGTTCACCTACGCTGCTCCCTTGATTCACAAGCCGAATAAGTTTCTGATGCATGGTTGCGCGATTATCAAAGTCACCAAGAGGTGGTCAAGTGATTCGCTTGACTTTGACAAATCCGGGAATGCGCAAAGCCTTCTGTTTTCCAAATCAGCAAATCCGCAATTGGCTTCCTTCACCATTCCTTTGCTTTCAAACAACACCCAAGCCCGCAGAATCCGATAAATTCGCGGCCCGGAACCGATGCAGAAAGACGGCCGCATGCAACAGCAATACCACAATACCTTTTCCATCGACAACGTGATCCTCGGCTTCGACTCGGGTGCGCTGAAAGTATTGTTGATCGAACGGGCAGAGGAAGCCTTCATCGGCCAGATGGCATTACCAGGCAACCTGGTGCGGGAAGACGAAAACCTGGACAGCGGTGCCGCCCGCATTCTCTTCGAGCTGACCGGTCTGGAAGAATCACACCTCGAACAGTTGTACACCTTCGGCGACGTAAACCGACATCCGCTGGGCCGGGTAATCACGGTAGCCTATTATTCCCTAATCCGCATTCAGGATTTCAACCTCATGCCGCGAACGAGTTTCGCTAAAAAAGCCTCCTGGGTAAACGTATCCAAGATTCCCCCATTGGCCTTTGACCACAACCAGATTGTGAACAAAGCCCTCGAACGCATCCGCGGCAAACTGCGCTATAAACCCATTGGCTTCGATCTGCTGCCGGAGAAATTCACCCTCCGGCAACTGCAGGACCTGTACGAATGCATCCTGCAAATCCCCATCGACACCCGCAACTTCAGAAAGAAAATCATCACCTACGACTTCCTGGTTGCCTGCGGCGAAAAGCAACAACAGGTATCCCACCGGGCTGCCAAACTGTACCGGTTCGACAAAAAGCGCTACCAGGAGCTGGAACAACAAGGTTTCAACTTCGACCTGTGATCTTACTACGACACACAACGTGTTTATAATGTGCGACTTAAAAACTGGCTTCAACAGGCTAAACCACCGCGGTATTGACTTATTGTAAATTTAACAATAACTTTCGCCCCAACTCAGTTCCCGACGCAGCGATTCCAATCCGGATCCCAGCGGCTTGAACAGGGTCCAAACCCATGTCTGGCGCGAAAAAGTCGAACCCAACGTACCATAACCTCCATCCTTGGATCGGACGATTGTGCCTTTGGTTGGCATTGTTGTTCACAGGACAAACTGCGGCACATGCACAAACCAGCATCTCCAAAACAGATTCAGGCTATGTTCTCTTGCGCAACGGGCAACCCTACTATGTAAAAGGAGTAGGCGGAACAGTCAACCTACCCCTTGCCGTTGCCATCGGCGCCAACTCGATCCGCACCTGGGGCATTGAAGATGCTGAACGGATACTGGACGAGGCCCATCGGCTCGGACTGAGCGTGATGCTCGGTTTCTGGCTGCAGCACGAACGCCACGGATTCGACTACAACGATACGGTCAAGGTAAACAAGCAATACCGGCATTTCTGCGCAGCCATCGACCGTTTCAAGAACCACCCGGCCCTCCTGCTCTGGGGTATCGGCAACGAACTCGACCTGCAGTACAGCAACCCGCGTTGTTGGGACGCCGTGCAACAAATCGCAGCTTATGCGCACCAGGTGGATCCGAACCATCCGACCAGCACGGTAACTGCCGGACTGGATTCGATGGAAGTGGTGCATATCCGCAGGCGCGCTCCCGACATCGACCTGCTGGGAATCAACACCTACGGGGATATCAAAGGCGTACCTGCCAATATCCGCCGCTTCGGTTGGGAAGGTCCGTACATGATAACCGAATGGGGACCCAATGGATACTGGGAAAGCCCGGTTACGCCCTGGAAAGCGGCCATTGAGCAAAGCAGTACCGAAAAGAAACAAGTATATCTCGAGCGCTACGACCGGTACATTGGACCCGAAAAGGCCCAATGCGTTGGGTCCTATGCCTTTCTCTGGGGTGCGAAACAGGAATACACCGAAACCTGGTTTGGCCTGTTCAGCAAAGACAATCTCCCCACAGAACCGATCGACGCTTTGGAATATGTATTCTCCGGACGTTGGCCAACCAAACCGGCTCCTTCCGTTCTTGGTATAGAGGTCGATTGTCAGCCACGCGGAAAGCAACAGCATTTTCTTGCCGGCGACGCCTTCACCGCGTTGGTGAAGACGGATAGCCTGGAAAAAAAGAATCCGGGATACCGCTATCATTGGCGGATACTGGCAGAGAGCACCGACAAGAAATCGGGCGGTGACGCCGAACTGGCCGCGGCTGAAATCCGTGGAACGGTGCGCAATCCTACCCGCAAAAGCATACAAGGCCGCATGCCGATGAACCCCGGTGCCTATCGTTTGTTCGTTCAGGTAACGGCCAACGGGAAGGTTGCCTATCAAAATCTCCCGTTTATGGTAATCGAACGCAAACCGGAAGACGGACAGGCCCGTTGGATGGAATTCAAGAAGCAAGGAATGGAGGACCGCGATGAATAAGAACCTGCACCTGGGCTTCTTCCTGGCTGTGCTTCTGAGCGGAGCGGGCATCAACGACGCAGCTGCCCAGCGCGACAGCAGCAACGGCCTGCAGCGCTTCTTCGAGGCCGGCAACTATCCCAAGAATCCATTGCCTGCCTTGCGCCATTTCAGCGTAGGCGGCTATTACCG
>JBKDBI010000101.1:0-4436 GCA_046314695.1 Bacteroidota bacterium
TACAGCGAGTCGCTGAGGGAGCGGTTGGCTGCGCCGGCGATGGCTTTCAGGTCTTGCCCGCTGCAAAAGGCTTTACCGGCACCTGTAAGCACCACAACCCTAACTTCGGGGTCGCGCGTGGCCTGTTTCAGCGCGTCCTGCAGTTCGTAACTCTGGGCGTCGTTGAAGGCGTTGAATACGTCGGCGCGGTTCAGGGTAATGGTGGCTACGCCGTCTGTCTTTTGGTATAAAATGCAGGTGTATTCCATAGAAATCGGGGCGAAGATAAAGCATTAGGTCCGGCACCATACCCGGGCCGCTGCTGCAAAGCCCGGTCAGGCTGTCGCAGCAGTGTCTACCATGCCGTCGCGCAGGCGGATCACCTTGCGGGCGTGACGGGCAATTTCTTCTTCATGTGTTACCACGATAATGGTATTGCCCCTGCGGTGGATTTCGTCGATGAGCTGCATGATTTCAGCCGTAGTCTTCGAATCCAGGTTTCCGGTTGGTTCGTCGGCCAGCAGCAGTGAAGGCTTGTTCACCAGGGCGCGGGCGATGGCGACGCGTTGGCGCTGACCTCCCGACAGTTCGTTGGGACGGTGCGTGACGCGGTTGCCCAATCCGACTTCTTCCAAAGCCTGCCGGGCCCTTTCCAGTCTTTCTTTCTTCGAAACGCCGGCATACACCAGCGGAAGGGCCACATTTTCCAAAGCGGTAAGGCGCGGCAAAAGGTTGAAGGTTTGGAACACAAACCCGATTTCTTTGTTCCGGATGGCCGACAGCTCCTGGTCGTTCAGCTGCCCGACCTCGGTGCCATTCAGCACGTAACTGCCTTTGGTGGGCGTGTCGAGGCAGCCGAGCACGTTCATGAGGGTCGATTTACCCGAACCGCTGGGCCCCATCAGCGCGAGGAATTCGCCCTTGGGAATATCCAGGTCGATATGGCGCAGGGCATAAATATCCTGATCGCCGACGCGGTACTTCTTTTCTATGCCCCGAAGTTGGATGAGCGCATCCATGCTCAGCGGGGCTGGTCGATTACTTTCGGCACGCGGAAATAATCGCTGTCTTTGGCGGGTGCATTCCGCAGCGCTTCTTCATGCGAAATATCCTGTTGTACCAAATCTTCACGGAGCACATTGACATTGTCGGTCATGTAAATGAGCGGAGCAATGCCTTCAGTATCCAGGTTGTTCAGCGTTTCGCACATCTCGAGGATATTCTCCAGATCGCGCCGGATATTTTCCGCTGCTTCGCCTTCAAATTCGAGCCGGGCCAGATGCGCCAGCTCCTGCACTTTTTCAGGAGTAATCTTCATACGTTTTTGGTGGGGATGGCTCCCTTTTCAATCAAAGCTTCTTCAATGATACGGTAAACTTCATCCTTCAGCGCCTCTGCATCGTTCGGATTCAGATGAGCAGTGGGGAGCGGCCGATGAATGGTCATGCGCATTTTCCCCGGGAAAGCCATGAATTTTCCATCGGGCAGGCGATTGTGGTTATCGGGGATGGAAACCGGCACGATTTCAGCCCCTTGTTCAATGGCGAGGCGGAAGGCGCCGATTTTGAAGCGCCCGAGTTCAGGGGTATGCGCCGGGATGGTTCCTTCGGGAAAAATCAGGATATTCATGCCCTTGGCCAGCCTTTTTCCCGCCTCTATGAAAGCGCGGTGGGAGCCGGCATTGCTTTTGCGATCTACGGGGATATCGATGGTCCGGAAGAAGATTCCAAAGAGCGGGATATTCAACAATTCCTTTTTTGCCATGAAACTCAATGTGCCGGGCAGCAGGCAGGCGCAGGTAACGATGTCGAGGTAAGAAGAATGATTCGGAACGAATACATATTTCTTTTTGCGGCTGAGGCGACGTTGGTATTTCACCACAGGCCAAAGTCCGCAGACAATGATCAGGAACCAGCCCCAAATTTGGCGATACTTGTGAGCGAGCGGGTATAAGCGCGGATGAATAATAAACAGGAGCAGGATTGGATAGGTGAGGATGAAGAATCCTGCCACCATGATGGCGGTATAAACAAAGACTATTCTGCCAATGAGGTTACGCATTGGGCTGCCGGCGTGCGCTGAGGAGGAATACGGCGCTCGAAACCAGCATGCCGATGCTGAGGTTGAGCGAGAACTGGGAGCGCATGAAGGTGCCAAGGCTCATGTATGAATCGACGTCGAAGCCTTCGCCTTCCTTGCCTGCAGCTTTCTTGGCCTGTTCGAGCAAACCGCGGTAATGGTTCATGATTTCGGGCTGGTTGTCGAGCAGGTATTGATAGGCGAGGGTGGTGATTCCGGCGATGAGCGCTGTGGTCAGCAGGCCGGCGAAGAGCGCTTTGCCCATGATAAGGTTGCCTTCGCGGCGCAGGGCGCGGATAACCAGGAAAACAGCCAGTACAGTGATGATTACGCTGCCAAGCACGGGCAAGGCAGACACGAAACTCCGTTCGGTATACAAACGATTGAAATACTGAATCAGCAGCAGTGCAGCCGAAGCCGAACCGAAGGCAGACCCGTAGATCAGCACCCTTTTAAACATGCCGCGAATTTAGGCACGGGCGAGGCATCGCGGTTCAGAAACCTTCCGATGCGTCGGGATCGCGGTCGCGACGGGCATATTCGTCGAAGTCGTATTCCGGCAGCAGATTCGATTTGATGAATCCAATGGTTTCCTGCAGGGCATCCGAGAACTTATGGAAGTCTTCCTTGTATAGAAAGATCTTGTTCTTAATCGCAGCTGCTTCGTCCATCCGATGGCGTTTGCTTTCGGTGATGGTGATGAAGAAATCGTTTCCTTTGGTCGATTTTACATCAAAGTAGTAGGTGCGTTTGCCAGCCCGGATGCGGCGGGAGAAGATTTCATCCCTTTCGTGCTGTGTAGCGTCGCTCATCGCGTTTTCCTTCCTGTATTTTTCAAATGTAAAAAGAAATTTGACAAACGCAAGACTTCGCGTCAGGCAGACACATTATCTTAATCAGCTGTTTTTTTCATCCTGCATTTCGCAGAGCCGGGCATACAATCCACCCTGGGCCAGCAGCGCCTCGTGGCGGCCCTGTTCGGCTATTTTCCCTTCTTCCATCACGATAATGGAATCGCAATGCCGCACGCCGGCGACGCGGTGCGAAATGATGATGGAAGTTTTGCCGCGCAAGGCCTCGATGAGGTTGTCGATGATATGCGCTTCGGTGCGGCCATCTACGGCGCTGAGACAGTCGTCAAGCAGCACCAGCTCCGGGTTTGCGGCCAGGGCACGGGCAATGGCAACCCGCTGTTTTTGACCGCCCGAAAGCGATACGCCGCGCTCCCCAAGTAAGGTGTTATACCCGTTGGGGAACAGCAGGATTTCGTCGTGAATACCGGCCATCCGGGCTGCGTTGTAAATGCGTTCTTCGTTGTCCTGCGCGGGTTCCAGACCGAATGCGATGTTCTCGCGGATGGTTTCACTGAAAAGGAAGATATCCTGCGGAACATAGCCGAGTACCCTGCGCATACTACCTGTATCGAAGTCTTGCAAGGGCGTACCGTCAACGGTGATGCGGCCTTCCGTCGGATCGTAAAGTCTCATGATCAAGGCGGCAAGGGTGCTTTTTCCTGAGCCGGTTTGCCCCACAATTCCCAACGAAGTGCCTTTCCTTATTTCCAGCTGAATGTTTTCGAGAGCAGGTGTTTTTTTATCAGGAAATTTAAAGCCAAGCTTTTCCAATCGGATAGCGCCGTTAAACCGGAAAGGAATGCCTTTCCCCGGGGCGAGTGGCGCGGGTTCCTGCAGGAATTCGTTGATGCGCTGCTGGCTTGCGGCTGCCCTTTGAACCAGTGCCGATACCCAGCCAAGCGAGGCTACGGGCCAGATGAGCATGTTGAGGTAGATGAGGAATTCGGCGATGTTGCCGTAGGAAAATTCTCCCCTGGCCACGGCCCGACCGCCCAGCCAGATTACCAGCAGGGTGCTGATGCCGACCAATACCATCATCAACGGGAAGAACAAGGCGTTGATGCGCGCGAGTGAAAGGTTATCGCGGTAATAGCGGTCGGTTTCTGCAGCAAAAGCGTTTTCGAACCGTGTTTCTGCACCGAAAGCTTTGATTACGCGGATACCTGAAAAAGTTTCCTGTGCAAAGCCGGTGATTTTGGAGAGCTGCTGCTGGATGCGCAGGCTGCGGGCGTGGATCAGCACACTGACACGGAAGATCGAATAGCTCAGCAAGGGCAAGGGAAGCAATACGTACAGGCTGAGGGTGGGATTGACCCAGAACATCAGGATGACGACGGTCACGAAAGTGAAAAGGAAGTTCACGACATACATCAGGGCCGGACCGAGGTACATGCGCACGTGGCCGACATCTTCGCTGAGCCGCGCCATCAGGTCGCCGGTGAAATTCCGGCGGAAGAAGGCCAGCGGCATGCGCTGGTAATGCCGGTACAGGTCGTTTTTGAGGTCGTATTCGATGATGCGCGA
>JBKDBI010000102.1:0-16302 GCA_046314695.1 Bacteroidota bacterium
GGCATTGTATATTTGTGGGAACGGTGCGGCGACTCATACTCCCCTTTCTCCTGCCCTGCCTGCTGCAGGCCCAGAGCTCCCAGCTCGATACCGAACACTGGGCCGTGTACCTCGAGAATATCAGCCAGCCCGCTGCTGTACAAATCCTGCTCAGCGGTCCGCAAGCCGCCAAAGGAACCATCAGTGTTCCACAAAAAGGATACAGCCAAAGCTTCAGTTTTGCGGCCAATGGTTCGGCAGTGGTGAATATTCCCTCGGTATTGGTTTATCCTGATGCAGGCAATGCCATACAAGACCGGGCGGTGCGCATCAGCAGCGACAAACCCGTGTTTGCCGTGGCCCTCAGCGTCGGGCCGGGCAGCGCCGGTGCGGCTGCCATCACGGGATTGTCAAAAATTCCACCGGCACCTGAATACCTGCTCAATGTACCCGCCGGAGCAGTCGGAAGGCCATCCATGGCGGTCATCGGCGCTACGGAAGACAATACGCGCATCGAAATAACCCCATCCGTTACCCTCGCCAGCGGACGCCCGCCTGGAGTTCCCTTTGCCATCACCCTGAACCGCGGCGGCAGTTATCCGCTCCGTGCCCGCGACAGCGGCAGCCTGGGCGGAACCCGGGTGCGCGTCGTGGAATCTTGTCGGAAAATTGTTGTTTTCCAGGGCAGCGCCGGTATCCGTTTTGCCAACGAAGCCTCCTGTGCTTCATCCGACCATATCTACGAACAGGCCATTCCCATCAGCCACTGGCAGCGCGATTATTACCTGCTGCCGGCACCTGAACAGAGCGCTCCAGGCAGCTTTCGCGTGGCCGCCCACCGTGACGGCACAGCCATTCAGGCGGGCGCTCTACCGGCGCAGAATCTCAACCGCGGTGAATCGTGGACGCCCCTGCCCAATGCAGCCGGTTTCTGCCTGAACAGCAGCCAGGCCTTGCATGCTGTGCAACTCAGCCGCAGTGGTCCTTGCAATGGCCACACGGCAGGCCTGGGCGATCCGTATATGCTCAATGCCCTCAGCAGCGCCGAACGTGTGAAAACAGCCTGGTGGCATGCGCCGAATATTGCGGGTGTATACCGCCATTATGTGGTGTTGGCCGTTCCCAATGCCGCACGCGCATCGTGCAAGATCGACGGCAACACCATTCCGGCAGCCAGTTTTGTGCCCTCTGCCTGCGGAGCCTGGTCGGAAGCGGTATTGGCCGTGGCACCGGGCGCCCATCGCCTGGAATGTGATTCGCCGGTGTATGCCGCCGCTTACGGACTCGGGCAAGGCGAAGCATTCGCCTTCAGCCTCGGTGCCGCGGGCGCGGTGAACCGTCTGTACCGCATGGAGCTTGCGCCGAATCCGATTTGCCATCCCGACAGCCTGCTGCGTTTTGCCCTGCGCGGCGATACCGTCCTCCGACCGGCCTGGAACCTGGGCGACGGGAATGGATTCAGCGGCGCCGACGGCACACACCGCTATGGCCGCAGCGGCAGCTTCCGCGTTCAGGCCTGGATTGAAACCGGAAAAGCGGCTTGCCCGGGCGATACGCTCACGGGTATCGTCAACGTGCGGCGCGGGCCACAGGCTGCGCTCGGGTCAGACAGCGCGCTGTGCCGTGGCAGCATCTTCCGCATCCGGCGCGATACACCGGGCGGCGGCAGCCTGCAATGGAACCGGCCTGCTCCCGGAGGCTGGGTCAGCATCAGCCGCAGCGATACCCTGGTCTTGCGCCTGCGCGACAGCGCTGGCTGCTTCGATACCGATACCTTGCACCTGCGCTTCGACTCCTGTGAAAACGAAACCCTGCAGGTGCCGAATGTATTCACTCCCGGCGGCGACGGAACGAACGATGTATTCCAACCCATCGTCAAAGGCTGGGACGGCGGCAGCTGTGAAATCTTCAACCGCTGGGGTCAGTTGATTTACCGGTTTGATTTACCCGGCGGCACGCCCTGGAACGGGCGATTTGACAATGGATTCGAAGCCTGTCCGGCCGGCGCCTATTACTATATCATCCGCTTAAGCCACAGCCCCAGCGGACGAAATGCGCAGGTGAGCGGGGTCGTGCATTTGATAGAGGGGAAATGATATGCGACCCGGGAAGGCCCGGTAGGAATTCGCGTATAAATCGCGAAGCCTGAATGTAGTACCCGGAAAAGCCGGGTCGTAAAATACGTGCAAGGTGAGAGTTAAAAAATCCGTGGGTGGGGTAAGCACAGCTGTCTTTAGCATCGGCTTGGTTCCACCGCGCATGGTACACCCTGTAGTTTACGGGCCTTCGCTAGGGCACCACGATTTTTTGTAAATCGCTAACCCTGCCATCCGCATCCCGGAAATAGACCAGATACATGCCCTTGCCGGCCAGCGCCATAAGGTCTATTTCAAACCGGGGCTGTTGAACCGGTTGCCGGAGCAATTGCTGTCCGAGTAGATTGGTGACGTAAAATGTCTGATTCTCGAGTCGGGTGAATTGCCCGCCACAATCCACCCGCAACAGGCCCGGGCTCGGATTGGGATAGATGCGCAGGGGCGCGAAGAAACTGCCTCGTTGTACGATGGAATCGATTTCATAATCCGCAAGGCAACGGTTGTAGATGAGCAACTCGTCCATAGCGCCGTGAAAGAAGCGGTTGGATGCTTCTCTTCCTGCACCCAGTATAATGCTGTTTTTCCCGTTTACAGAAGTCAGGAAATTGCTGAGGATTTCGGTGTGGCGCAGCTGTCCGTTGATACGGAATTGTATGGTTCGGTCGGCCGATGCACACATCGACACATGAAACCACATGCCAGGCACTACATCGAAACTTTTCCAGACATCGGCCAGGCTGAGCTGTAGGCTGAGCCGGTTGTTCACTTCGCGCAACATGGCAACCGCCAGCCCGCATTCCAGGTCCGGATTATCCAAAGAGAAGATCGTTTTCCATTCGCTGTAATCTCCCGGAGCTGCATAGAACCAGAAATGGATGCTGCGCGGGAAGAAATCAAAGGTGTGCGGAATCTCAACATGGGCATTGTTGCCATTGAAATACAAGGCTTTCCCGAGTGAGCCGAATCGATCCGCGCTTGCAGCCGTGAACACGGGCATTCCATGCCTTGCAGGCGGTGTCTGATCATATGCATTGCCATCGAGCGGGTAATGACCGACCAGGCCCTGCGTGGGTATTTGGGCCAACACGTTCGTCGTTAAGAGGCAGCAAAAGGTGATAATGCAGGTCTTCAAAGCTGATATGATAAGGCAGGTATCACGAAGATACGTTCATAATGTATTTTTTCGGTGACATGCGACCCGGAAGAACCGGGTAGGGGTCCGCGTAATAATTGTTGAGCCAAGATATACGACCCGGAAAGGCAGGGGTCTTGAAATCCAGGGATGTAAAAATCGATACGACGTAGGTAATCGAAAAATGTCTTTGCGCGCTTTGCGTGAAAAAAACAAAGGGTTCACGCAGAGACCGCAAAGGAGAAAACACGCAAAGACCGGAGAGAAAGCAGATTCCCGATGTCTTTGCGCTCTTTGCGTGCTAACCAATTCTGGCCGAAGCACTGGGTAATAAAATCTATACGGGAATACGTTGCCGGCAGACTGTCTTTGCGTGCTTTGCGTGAAACAGTCCGAAGCTAAGGTTCACGCAGAGACCGCAAAGGGGAAAACACGCAAAGACCGCAGAGAGAGCAAATTCCAGATGTCTTTGCGCACATGTTTGGAAGTTCTATTTCGAGCATGGGAGGTCGACCATAAGGGTTGACCTTCCGGGAATTTTCTATCTTTGAAAAACCTTGAAAACTGTGAGCATCATCCGGGGGGGGATGGTATGCCTGTTGATGGGCCTGTTCGCCGCTTGTGAGAAGTCGGTGGATGTGCTGATTCCTGGCAACCTGCAACCCGATTATTCAGGCATCACCACCCTGCGCGTGGAGAATTATGTGAACCGCCTGTTCATCGACCTCCTGGGCCGTGAAGCCACCGAAACCGAACGCCAGGCAGCCGTGCAGGAACTGCGCGATTCTGCCCTGAGCACTTCCATACGCCGCCGCCTTATCACCCGCCTCCAAAGCGATACCAGCTTTCACCCGGGCGACAGCAGCTACCGCCACGCCTATTGCGAACGCATCTACCAACTGATGAAAGCGCGTTTCCTGGAAGGAGCCGACGATGGTGAACTGCAACTGCGCCTCGGCAACGCCCGCTTCGCCGAAACCATCGCCCGCCTCAACGGCGATTCCGTCGGTGTGTTTTCCGCACGCAACCAGGCCGCATCCTATGAAAATGTATTGAAAAGCCGCCGCAACTACCGCCTCGGCAAGATCAGCTTCGGCGAAATGTGCAGCTACATGATGAACAACGGCATCTACGATGTCATCAACATGAACAGCTTCAACTTCGTCAACGCGAGCTACGACGACCTCTTCAACCGCCTGCCCACCCGCGACGAATTCAACCGCGCCTACGATGTAATCGAATACAATAAACCCGCCGTCATCCACGGCATCGTCTGTACCAACCGCAACGAATACCTCCGCGCCCTCACCGAAAGCAGCGAGTTTTACGAAGCCCAGGTGCGCTGGGTTTGGTTTACCTTGCTGCAGCGCGAACCTTCCACCGGCGAACTGTTCCGGGTATTGCCCCCCTACCGGCTCAGCGGCGACCTGATGGAAGTACAAAAACAAGCCTTACAAAGCGATGAATATGCCCAGTTCCGTTAAAATGTCCTTCCTGCTACTGCCTTTGCTCGCCGCCTGCACCGAGAAGGAAACCCTGCGCTATGGGCTGCAGGATCAAGTGGTGTACGAAGACAAAACGCAGAAAACGAAACGCAAGTCGGAAAGCGAGTATATCAGCATCCTCTACACCAATCTGTACCAGCAACCCATCACACCGAACCAGTTGTACAAGACCCAACAGGTGGTGCAAAGCATCGGCGACCGCACGCTGGCCTGGGAAATGCTGCTGAGCAACTATTTCAACAAACCCGGGATCCAAATGCCCGACGAAACTTTCATGCGGGCCGAAACCGACAGCTTCATCAACATGGCCTACCGCCGCTTCTATCTGCGCAGGCCGGGCGAAGCAGAACGGGCCTGGTTCCGCAATTTTATCCGCAACCGCAACGATGCCACGGTCGAAATGGTTTTCACCGCTTTCGCAGCGAGCGACGAATACGCCTTTTATTGATTACCCGAGAACAAGCAGAACGATATGAAGCGCAAGGAATTTATTAAGAAAGCCGGATTGCTCACCGCGGGCACCGCAGCAGCCCCCTACATTTTACCCTCGGGAAGGCTCTTCGCCCGCACCAATACGCCCCTGGCCGATCATGTGGTGCTGGTGATGTTCGCCGGCGGTGTGCGCCAACAGGAAGCAGTGCTGCAGCGCTACCTCGACGACAGCCAGGATGTGAAAGTGCAGGGGAATATCATGTACAACCTGCTCGAAGGCGCAGCGCCGGCCACGAAAATAGCCTACGGTACCACGGCACCGGGCGGACACAAGGGCGGGCAACCCATTCCCCGCCTCCTGTCGCAATCGCTGCAAAGCCAGGGCACCTTGTTCGCCGAAATGCGGGCCCAAAGCGCCGGGCATTATACCGGCCTTACCGCACTGATGACCGGCAACCAGGCCACCGCCCAGGGCCTGAAGGTTCGTCCCCGCTTCCCTACCCTTTTCGAATACCTGCGCCGGCATGCGGGCTTCAAAGCCAGTGAATGCTGGTTCATCGGCAATACCATCGGCAATTCTACGCCCCTGCTCAACGCCAGCGATCACAGCGAGTACGGACTTGCGTACGGCGGAAACTTCTTCGCAGCTCCCGTTACCTTTGGTTCAGCGGGCATCGATGTGCTCAGCAATGCCAAGCCTTACAGCGACGAAGACCTGCAGCCGATGTACGCCATGAAGGAATTCCTTGACCGCAGCTTCAACCTGCAGGCTTCCGGCTTCGACAGCGTGCGCAATACGCCCGAAGAACGCACCCGTATCAAAGAATGGATGCGCGATGTGTACCGCAGGTTGCAATCCGGACAAATCGCCTTCCCGCCGGTGACCGACAACGGCGACGCTTTCTCCATCGGCATGGCCGCCGAAGTGCTCCGCGAATTCAAACCCAAGGTGTTGGTGGTGAACATGAGCGCCGTTGACGGCTGCCACAGCAATTTCACCGGCTACCTGCAAAGCCTGCACCGGGCAGACCATGCCACAGGCTGGTTGTGGGACCGCATCCAGCGCACCATTCCCGAAATGAGCGGCAAGACCACCCTGATCGTGGCTCCGGAATGCGGACGCAACCTGAATCCCAACCCCATCCAGGACGATAACGACTGGTACGCTTACGACCACAGCGATGCCAATGCGCTGCGTGTATGGGGCTTGATGGCCGGGCCGAATGTGCCGCGCAACCTCGTCGTAGGCAATGAAAACAACAGCGTGGGCCGCCTGACGGATATCGTACCCACCATCGCCCATATCCTCGGGGTGAAAGACGAGGCCATGAACGCCGGTTACCTCGATCCGCTGGCCCGTTCCCTCTTCGACCGGATATGAAGTACGGCCTGCTCTTCTTCGCCCTCCAACTCGCCCTCTTCGGCTGCACGAAACGCGCCGAACGGGAACCGAATCCCTTTCCTTCCGGAGGAAAGAATAACAATCCGGGCGATACCGCTGCAGCGGCCGATCCAAATAGCTTCAAAGGCATATACGCCCGCATCCTCAAGCCCACCTGCGCCAACAGCGGCTGCCACGACGGCACCTTCGAACCCGATTTCCGCACCCTGGAAGGCAGCTACAATACCCTCCTCTTCCGACCGCCAATCAAGAACGATTCCGCTGGAACCTTCACGGCGCGGGTAGTTCCCGGCAATCCCGATCTGAGCATGCTCTGGTACCGCATGACGGTAGACCTGGGCGGCAATTCGGGCATCATGCCCCTGGTGGTCGATCCGGGCTCTGACTGGCCCGCGCGGAAAGGCGAATACCTGCAAAACATCCGCAACTGGATTGCCGCCGGAGCGCCCGATGCCCACGGCAAGATGCCCGCCACCGCCGATCAGCCGCCGCAGGTACTAGGTTTCACAGCCGTCAATGGCAGCACGGAATATCCGCGCTCCGGTCGTTACGAACCAGTGCAGATTCCTTACGGACAGGCCGCGGAACTCTGGATCTGCCTGGCCGATGACAAAGCCACCCAGGGCGCACTCAGTGGTGTGAAAATCAACTATTCCCTCACACCGGAAAGCTTCGACCCTGCCCTGGAACAAAGCCTGAATTTTCAGGCATCCGGACGCAGTTTCAAAAGCTTGTACGGGCAAAATGAAGTGTTTGGATTCCGCATTCCATTCAGCAGCACCGCCTGGCAAAAAGGCGATGTGGTCTGGCTGCAGATCAGCGCTTCCGATGGCGTCAACGCGGGCACCCAAATACCCAACCGCGACGCGATGTTCTTCCTCAAGAAATACCTGGCTATCCGTCTGATATGAAGATTCAGCTTTACATGGCCCTGGTATGGCTCGCTGGCTTATCGGCCTGCAAGGAAGCGGAACCCGTGCCCGTGAATCCGGTGCCGTTCATTTCGCTCGACAGCCTGAGCCGCAGCAGTGTGAAAGAGTTTACCGACAGCCTGGTGATTTATGTGCGCTACGAAGACGGAGATGGCGACCTGGGTGAAATCAACCCCGATATCAACAGCCTGGAAGTACAGGATCAGCGCTTCCAGAAAGCCGATGCATATTTCATACCGCCCCAGGCACCGACCGATAAACAACTGCGCATCGAGGGCCGCCTAGCCATCCGGCTGCGCAACCTCTTCCTGCTCGGAACCGGCAACAGCGAAACCACGGCCTTCCGCATCCGCCTGCGCGACCGGGCCGGCAATTGGAGCAACAGCATCACCACACCCAATATCGCCATTACACGTTGAAAAGAGTCTTGTTATATGGTCTCTGGCTTTTTCCCGGCATCTTGTCGGCGCAGAATACCTATTATATGACCAATGGACGGGTAAGGGCCTGCGAAGGCATCTTCAAAGACAGCGAGAAGGGCAAGAACCAATCGGATTACGACCATAACGAGCGCTATATCTTCACCATCAGCGTACCAGGTGCCAGCAGCATCACGCTGAAATTCAACGCATTCTGCACGGAAAAAGACAACGATTACCTGCAGATCTACGATGGCAAAGACACTTCGGCACCCAAGCTGGGTCCGCGCTATTCGGGCAGCACTTCACCGGGCACGGTAAAGAGCACAGACAGCTTCCTCACTTTTTATTTCTACAGCGATAACAACATCGCCTGTGGCGGCTGGGACGCGAGCTGGAAAGCGGATATGCCCGTCATCACCCCGCCTTCCCTTTCCCTCACCGCTGCGGCCAAGTGCAGCCTCAGCACCTTGTCGGTTTTACTCGGGCGCGCCTTCCCCTGCGATTCGGTGAAGGTATCGTCTTTTACACTCAGCGGAACCCAGTCGCCGGCCGTGCAATCGGTCAGCGCCACGAACTGCAACGGCGGCACCGCCACGCGCTTCAACGTAAACCTCGCGTCGCCGCTCACCCGCAGCGGCACCTATTACCTCGACCTGACGCTGTATTACAAGGATTTCTGCGACAGTGTCTGGACACTCAAACGCCGCCTTACCTTTTCCATCACCGACTGCCCTTTGCAGGTAAACCTCCAGGCCGACGACGATACCCTCTGCCGGAACGGTTGCACCTGGCTGCGCGCGACGGTCAGCGGCGGCACGCCCGCCAATTACCGCTATACCTGGACGCCGGGCAGCCTCAGCGGTGCCGGTCCGCACCGCGTTTGTCCGACCACCACAACGCGTTATATCCTGCGGGTGACGGACGGCGTTTCCATCCCGGCGGCCGACACCGTCGATGTGGTGGTGCTCGCTCCGCCCCAGGCCATGCCCGATACCATGGTCTGTTACCTGTCTGCGCCTTTCAACCTGCGCGCCAGCCCGGCCGGCGGTCGCTGGTACGGCAAAGGCATCAGCGATGCGGTGAACGGCACCTTCAGCCCGGCGCTCAGCGGAGGCGGCACGCACAAGGTCTGGTACCAGATCAGCAACTGCGCCGATACTGTGCTCGTTACCTCCACCGGCATCTGGAACGGCGACAATGTTTTCTGCCCGAATACGCCGCCGTCGCCTTTGTACCATGTATGGCCGACGGGCGGCACGTGGACGGGCCCGAAAGTGACATCCAACGGCATCTTCACGCCCGATTCGGTCGGGCTCTACCGCCTCACCTATACCTGGAAAGGCTGCACTTCGCAAAAGAACGTGCGTGTGGAACCGCTCATCGTTCCCGAGCGCGATACGGTCTGCGAAAGTTCCACCCTCTATACCCTGAAGTTCAGCCCGATCGGCGCCAACTTCGTCTGGTTCCCCGGCTTACTGAACAGCTATTGGGGAACCATCAATCCCTCGCTGATGGGCGGCCCCGGCAACCGGAACATCGTCATCACCGGCGGAGGCTGTCGCGACACGACGGTCTTGACCATCCTGGCGGCCGATGCAGGTCCGCTGCGCGATACGCTTTGCCCTTCCGCCGGCTCCATGATGCTCAACGGATTCAGGCCGGCTGTGGGTTACAGCTGGAAAGGCCGCGGCATTACAGACAGCACGCAATCGGTTTACAATCCTGCTTTCTTTGCTTCCCTCGGAAAAAAGGTTTACACTGATACCCTGCTCTTCCGCGCCGGGCGTTGTACCGATTTACGCTATATCACCCTGATGCCCACGCGCATCGGCCGCAAAGACACGGTTTTCCTTTGCGCCGAAGATACCGGCCGCCGCCTCACACATGCCAATCAGCAGATCGCGCCCTCCGGAGGCAGCTGGTTCGGGAAAGGCATTGCACACCCTTCCGGACTCTTCAAACCCGTCCTGGCCGGCTATGGCGCGCACCGGGTGTATTACCGATCGCGCGCCTGTACCGACAGCATGGTGGTGGTGGTGCGGCCAGGCACCGGCATTCAGAACGATACCGCCGTCTGCATCAGCAGTGCGGCCTTCCGCCTGAAAGCGCCCCTCAGCGGCGGTTTCTTCGTCGGCCCGGGCATCACGAATGCAGTGCAAGGCTTGTTCAATCCTGCCATTGCGCGCAGCGGCAACCACCGGATTACCTATACCAGCCGCTACGGTTGCCGCGACACGGTGATGCTGCGGGTGGATACGGTTCCGGCCCTTCGTTGGGACGCCGCCCCGACGCAAACCTGCCTCCGCGATACCGGCTTCGTGCTGCGCGCGGCTCCGGCCGGCGGCACTTACAGCGGCAATGGACTAACCGGCAATGTATTCAATCCGCGCCGCGCCGGATCGGGACAACATGTCTTGCAATACCGCTTGCAACAGGGCGCTTGCCTGGCCACCTTGCCCTTAGAAGTGGAAGTGCTGGACACCTTGCGCGCCGGCATCCGCTCCGACCGCGACAGCCTCTGCCCCGATGAAACGGCCCTGCTCACAGCCAGCGCCAGCGGCGGCGACCGCTTCTCTTACCGCTATGCCTGGAATGGAGGCGCGCCCGGAACGGCGGTGCAATCCTACCAAAGCCCAAACGGCAGCACGGTGGTTCGCCTCCGGGTGAGCGACGGCTGCTCCGACCCCGACAGCACCAGCCTGCCCTTGCATGTGTTTGAGCGCTTCTATTTTACCAGCCAGGTAAGCCGCGACACCTGCTACGGACAGCCGGGCTTCGCCGAACTTGGCATCACCCTGAACGAACCTTTCCGTGTCACCTGGCATACGCTTCCGCCGACGGACGCCAGGCGGTTGCAGGCGCCTGCGGGCATCCGCTACCGCGCGACAGTGCGCAACCTGCTCAGCGGCTGCATGCGCGATACGGCCGTCACCATCCCCGCCTACCGCAACCTCCGCGCGGCCTTCAGCGTCTTCCCCCAGTCGCCCGAATGCCTGAACAATATCCAGCCCACGGCCCGCTTCGCCGACATGAGTTTCGGCGGCACCACCGGCATCTGGCATTTCGGCGACGGCCAAACGCAGCCATATATCCCCGGCATGAACCCCGCCCATACCTACAGCTCCGATTACAGCGCCTACCGCATCCGCCTGATCTTGCGGAACGAAGGCGGCTGCACCGACTCCGCCGCGCTCGACATCTGCATGCGCGACACCGTGCTCGTGTACATCCCCAATGCCTTCAGCCCCAACGGCAACAACAAGAACGAAGTCTTCCTCCCCGTTTTGAACGGCGCCCGCGAATACCGCCTCCGCATCTACAACCTCTGGGGCGAAAAACTCTTCGAAACCGCTGACCCCAGGCTTGGCTGGGACGGCACTTTCACTGGCAAACCCTGCCCGGGCGGCGTGTATATGTACGCCCTGGAATATAAAGGCCGGAAAACGTATCCAAAGATGGAAAAGGGTTGGGTGAGTTTGTTGAGGTGAGGGGGAAACTGCGTTACCCTTATTCGGCAAACATTCAGCACCTTGTTTGAAGGTTGAAGAATCTTAACAAATAAAACTATTCACCGGTATTTGCTTTATTGAAGGCAATACATTAACGTTGCTCACTGATCCTAATTATTTTTTCCAATATGCTATTAAATGCACAAAATAACACTGAGAGTAACAGAGGCGGTATTTTTTCACCAAGCCTTGTTTGTGCAAACGCTTTTGCAACTGGGTTGAATGAATAGGGTGTGATGGAGCAAAGGGCAAAACACCCATAGCCTTACTTAAGGATAACAGATAAAGAAGCTAGAAAAATAATACGATAATCGAGTTACCAGCAATGTTGGGACTGCCGTTCACCACTACATAATATGGAGGAAAGACAAACCAACTTTGCAGAAAACGGGGAAGCCGAAAACCAACCAGAGTAGGCGCTAATTTTTAAACCAAAACAAAATGGCTAATTTTTATTGCAAATGGTGCGGAAGTAAGTATTCCAGCGTTTCAAGTTTGACATCGGGTTCTTGTTCAAAGAATCCAGAAGGCAACAAACACGGACTTTACGAAGGAAGTGAAAAATCAAAATACGTTTGTAAGTATTGTGGTAGCAATTATTCTGGTCTTTCAAGTTTGTGTTCAGGTTCTTGCTCAAAAAGCCCTCACAAGAAGCACCACCCTGCTATGTGAAAATCATTTATCTATAGTAGCCTCGCAACCACAGATTTTCATACCGATACGAATAACTTAGAATGGAAGCATCAACAACAATAAAACAAATGTTAGCAGGGAACAGAATTTTTGTTCCTACCTATCAAAGAGCATATTCTTGGGACACAGAATTTGAAAAAAGCAATACGCCTAAACAGGTTAATGTTTTTTTATCAGACTTGGAGGACTACAACAAGAGTTCAACGAAATCTTTTTACTACTTCGGACACTTTCTATTTGAAGAAAAGCCCGACAAAATATTTGGCGTAATTGATGGACAGCAAAGACTTACAACAATTGTAATTTTTCTTTCTGCACTATTCAAACGGCTAAGTTCAATTAGAAAACTTACAGAAACCGAACAGGAAGTTTTTGAAGATATTATTAAACGTAATTCAACCTATCGTTTTGAAACAGTTCATTATGACAAACAATTATTCAAAGATTATGTAATCGACCAAACCAAAAAAGATAGGAACGGACTTGAAACTGCATCAGCCAAAAGAATTATAAATGCTTTTGACTTTTTCGCTTTGCAATTAGAAAACAAAGATGAACCCTACCTCCTAAAAATGTTGAACACAGTGCAAAACGCAACTTGCACAACACATCCGGTAAAAGACGAATCGGAGGCTATTCAGATGTTTATTTTCCAAAACAATAGAGGCAAAAAACCTTCGAACTTGGAAATAATCAAAGCTCAATTTATGTTCAATGTTCATCTTTATGGTGGCGAGGAAAAAGAATCTCTAATTGAAGAACTCAAAAACCGTTTTGAAAAAATATACAAATCAATTTCATCAATAGAATACAACATCAATGAAGATGATGTTTTGGTTTACA
This sequence comes from Bacteroidota bacterium, assembly GCA_046314695.1. Lineage (GTDB taxonomy): Bacteria > Bacteroidota > Bacteroidia > NS11-12g > UBA955 > REEB481. The sequence goes on from JBKDBI010000102.1 coordinate 12,946, forward strand.
CTTTAAGAGTCCATTTCAATTCACTTTGGGAAACAAACGCTATTGATAAAATCAATAAAATACTTTCAGACGGAAACCCAATTCCATTTATAAAATCTTTCACACAATCGTTAGCAATTAGCTTTGAGCATCTAACAACCTTCTTCGGCAAAGACGAAAGAGAACAATTAGAAGTTCATTCACTCATTACACTTGGAGGAATTGGAATCGCAATTCCTTTTCTAATCAAGGCTTACAAGTTCGGTTTGCCGACAAATACAATAAATCAACTTTGCAGTAAACTTGAATCCATCGTTTTACGACATCGCTTGATTGGAACAAGAGCCGACATTACTTCAAGAGTAAATGATGTCTTCCAGAATTTTACAGCAGAGAAGCCGGACATCAAACCTATCATTGACAGAATAGACTGGATGAAAAAAACAGGTAGCGACTCTTGGTGGTGGGCATATTGGAATGACACAGAATTTGAACGTTCTATTCAGGCGGCAATTCCTCACTCGACAGCAAAGTATCTTCTTTGGAAATACGAAAACCATTTGGAAGGACAAGGCAAAAGCGGTTACTCACCGACACGTTTTGACAAAATTGTTAGCCCTGAATTGGAACACATTGCTCCGCAAACACCGACAGACGGAAAGCCAGTTGCAGCAGGATATTGCGAGTATGACGAGGAGTTCAGACAACAGTATATTGACTGTTTAGGGAACTACCTGCTACTTTCGAAATCTCATAACTGTTCCGTGGGCAACAATCCATTTGCGGACAAGAGGGCGACATATAATCACTTGGTTCAACAGCGAGAAATTCAAGAAATGACAAAGGAGCACATGACTTGGACAAAGCAAGACATACAAAAACGCAAGGAGAAAATCATCACATTTTTAAAGGACAACGTTTGACGAAAAAAGAAAACGCAGCACATAACGGGCGTATGGCAAAATGTGGGTTCGGTGATTAATTGAACATTCTCCTCCTATCAACTTTTATGTTGGTTTGAAAGATTTGTACTTGGGAATCGGCTTCTTCGCCAAGCGCCAAAACTTTAGCAGCGGTATCTCGCGACACGACAACAGTATTAGTAACAGAAACAGACGAACAAAAACAAATTAAACAGAATAACTATGTCAATCTTTGGAGCAGGTTCAAATTGGGACGGAGACGAAATGAAAGATGACTTTTTTTACGACGACAATTTTGTTATTGGGTGGGATTACAATCATGCGAAGGATTTATATGACGCAGTTTCATTACTAAAAGCAGGTGATATCGTTTACTTGAAAGCGAATCAAGTTGGCTCTCAAAGTATACGGGTAAAGGGTATCGGCATCGTGACAAAATCTTTTATTCATTGTATTATCGAAAAGGGGCTCACAAAATAAAACATCCCAGACTGGAACAGTTTTCACATAAAAATCAGGTGGGTTATTCGAGACGAGTTTCAAATTAACATTCCTGAAACGGAAGGCAAGCTGACAAATGTAAGAGCAGCAACATTTTATGAAGAATATTTACCTTTCGCGCAAGCAGCAATCATTGAAAAAGTTCTAAACCAAACAATAGGCTAGTATTAACAGATAACGAAGAAGGCGCCTTCGCAGGTTGTTAAGCCGAGTATCTCACCCCTCTGATCGGCCTGGTGGATAGCTGTTTCCGGTTCCTCGGCTCTCCTGCTGTTTCCGTTGCTTTTTTCGGGTATCTTCATGCAGGCTTATTGCAAGGTGTTTGTCCGTTTGGATGTGCCGCAGCTGCGCAGCTCGTTTCTCTCCCAGTCCATTGTTAGTGACATAACGCTGCTGCGCAGCTGGACTGGGTGAATTCATGGAGCTATTGATCAACACAACGATGCGCCTGAGCTGCGCAGCAGCTTCATATTACTAACATCACGGAGCACGGCGGCCAAGCTGCGCAGCAGCGGCATGTCCCAAATACCATGGTGTTTTCAAGCTGCACCGCCGAGGGACGCATTTTCATTCCCACACGACTCGTTGGATTCTTGACGCGGTTGGTTTTGGCTTTCAATTTTAAAATGTGCCGCTGCTACGCAGCTCGGTCCGCACGTATCGCATGGGTCTAGTGACATAACGCTGCTGCGCAGCTCGGGCAAGGTGAATTCATAGAGCTATTGATCAACACGCAAACCAGCGCTTGAGCTGCGCAGCAGCGTCATATTACTAAAGATCACGGGACGATGCTGTTGAGCTGCACAGCAGCGGCATGTTATTACAGCGACGATGCGGCTCAACGGTGTAGCAGCGCCATGCTCCAAAAATGATCATCCAATCGAACTGCGCCGCCATAGGCAACCTACACCCCGCAGGGATGCAAGCTTGGTAGAAACAACCCGCACACCACTTGTGCCGTCCCGGTTGAGATGGAACCAACTCGTCCTGGACATCTTTTCTACCAAGCTTATGTACCTGCGGCACCATGAATACGGATAAAGTCACGATCTATTATTCTATCGATTGTTTTCTCGGGCGTTCATGCGCGCAAGAGTTTGGCTTGTATTTCGGGCAACAGATCGTCCATCCGGCTGAAGGCAAAGCATTTCCGGCCCAGGTCTTTCAGCGATGCTCCGATGTGGTATAGCTGCGTGTCGTCGATGATCAGAAAGCGGTCGTGGCTGCTGTTGTTCAACACCACTTCGACCGCAGGATACTGCAGGTTGTGCTTTTCCAGGTCTTTTTGCTGTGCCGGCCTGAGGCGGGTATGGAGGGTGCAACGCACGCCAGTTTTGCGTTTGCTGAGCAAGAGCAAGGTGGTATCGTCGGCGTAATTATCCACCAGCATAATGCACTTGTTAGCCTGCCGGATGAGCTCGCTGACAAACACATGGGCATCGAACAACTGCCCTTCGAATAATACACCCTGTCGGGGTGTATCGCCCTTTTCAAGCGCCAGCAGCACCTGCTCCAGCTTGCTGTCGGTTTGCCATTGCCTGATTTCCACTCCTTCGAGGCGTTGGATGATACCGTGCAGGTTGTTCAGCGTTTTACGCATAGCCACAAAAGCCTGCATGATCTGGATGCTGACCTGTATGGCTGCCGGCGTGTGCAAGACAGCTGAGAGCATGGAAACACCCTGCTCGGTGAATACAAAAGGCATGTATTTGACATTGTGCCCTCTGCCAAGGTTCAAGGTCACAGATTGTGACCTTGAACCTTGCTTTCCGGTTTCCATGCTCACCATTCTTGACCTTAACACGTGCAGTTCATCCGCTGTCAGTTGAAATCGAAAAGATTCCGGAAAACGTTCAAGGTTCCGTTTTACTGCCTGATTCAAAACTTTAGTTTCTACATGATACATGGCAGCAAGATCACGGTCCAACATCACCTGCACGCCTCTGACCGTGTA
>JBKDBI010000103.1:0-4158 GCA_046314695.1 Bacteroidota bacterium
AGGGTTCCGATGGGTGACTGCCCGCGAGTGGTCACAGCTTCAGCTCAAGGACGACCCGAAGGCGGTCGAAGGGCTCCTGGTCCAGCACGACGCCAGCGGGCAGGGCCATGCATGGCGCACGATTGATGCCAGCGAGTTACCCGCGTCGATCCGTGAGGAGATTGAGACTGAGATCATCGACGGCAACGACGATCCCGATTGCTACGTGGCGGGCAACGGAGAGCACTATCGCTGGTGACTAGCCTGACCGCCTCGGGCCATTGGCACGTGTTCGGATTCGGATCAATCACAGCAAACGGTAGGAGGCATAGACGTGGAGATCCCAAGGACACTACAGAGATTCGCCGACAAGATTGACGCGATCGAAGATCTGCGTGGCAGCGACGAAGGGTACTGGATCCACCTGCGCGCGGGCTGGATCAACACTATGGACGGCACCCACAGCGTCCACGAGGACACGGTCACCGAGTGCGTGCGCGCGATGCAGTTCGTCCAGCCATGCGCGGGTGACTGCTGCGAGTGACAATCCACAGAAAAAACGCCGATCCCGATTGCTGCGACTGGTTCACCTGAAGGGGGGCTGAGCAATGATGGCGATTGCTGAATTTTGCGAACTGCACGATGCTTGCGACGCTGGTCGCAATTGGGCGTTGTCCGAATGCAATACGATGCAGGACGTCTGGGCGACTGCTCGCCCAGAGTGGCTGGTCTGGGTGGCCACTAGGCGGGGTGTCCTGGACGATAGGACGCTGAGGCTGTTTGCGGTCCACTGCGCGCGGTCGGTTCAGCACCTGCTGACGGACGGTCGCAGTCGCAACGCGATTGATGCTGCCGAGCGATTCGCGAGCGGCGATGCGACACTAGAGGAATTGACTGCGGCGGCGCGGGCGGCGAGGGAAGCGGCGGCGAGTGCGGCGTTGACGGCGTCGAGGGAAGCGTGGGCGGCGGGTGATACGGCGCGGGCGGCAATGGATGCGTCGAGGGAAGCGTGGGCGGCGCGGGCGGCGGCGTGGGCGGCGAGGGCGCCGAGTGCGGCGGCGGCGTGGACGGCGAGGGAAGCGGCGGCGAGTGCGGCGATGGCGGCGTCGAGCGGGGCGTCTAGGGCGAGTAGTGCTCAGGCTGAGTGGCTAAGGCGGAACGCGAGGCCTACCTTTTCGATTTCGATTGTGCAGCAATAGCGCCGATGGCGGGGAGGATGGGCGGTGATCGAGGCAGAGATGATTGGAGGGCCATGCGATGGCGCGCGGTACGTGCTGTCAGATGACAATTCGTCCGAGGTAATAATAGCATCCTCCTGGAGCGATGGACCACTGTTTTCCCAACTGGTTCGCGTAGATCACAGGTACTTGCGGCGCAAGATCGACGGCATTTACGTGCGGCTACCGAGCGGGCATTTTCCGTACGACCATTGCGGCTTCATAGTCCGCAGCAGATTGCCTCTTAGCACGTGAGATCACGCGTCGACGTATCGGCCCTGCGATCCCCGTCGGCTAGCCGCTAAAAATTTTCCTGAATCCGATTGACACCCCGACCCGATAGTGTATAATATCAGTGTTGGGCGAGGGCAGTGAACCTTTTAGCGGGAGGCGCGAAATGGCTGGCAAATTCAGTCCGGACTCCTACGAGTGGTGCGTGGTCGACAGTCACGGCAATCTCTACGTGGCTTACAGCGAGTCGGACGCGTACTCGATCCTGAAGACGGTCGGTGGCACGATCTACTTCGAGGGCCGAAAGTATCACTAGGGACTAGGTGCGAAGGCGAAGCACAGGAGATCTCGATGAGCGCTAAAATAACTCGGTCGCAGCTGGTTAGCAGAATCGCAGCGCACGTTGGCAATGGCTGGCCGGTAGCCGACGTCTCCAGAGCAGTCGAAGAAACCCTCAGCGAAATCCGTTCGCTAGGTGAAGCGTTTGACGATGGCAGGTGGTCGCTCAAGAGCATTGCGAAGTCGGTCGAGTCCGTTTTGAAGGAGGGCAGCGATGCAGCGCGCGACAGTTAAATTGACACGTACGATTTGCCGTGAGTATTGGGGACTGAGCGGAACCGTGGGGCCAGACCGATGCACGGCTGGGTGGCGCAGGAACCACATCGGCGACGTGGTTGCGATCGAGACCGAGCCGACTTGCGTGATTGAGTTCGACGTTGACGAGGAGTTCCTGGCTCGCAGTAAGGCCCGTGGTGCGGTTGGGTTGTCGCGTTCTTTGTCCCTTCCGGTGTCGGCTCTAGTGTTTTCTTAGTTTCAAAGGGAGGTCGCTCCCGTCAGGAAGAAAATCATGGCGCAGCAAACCAAGATGGTTTGGACAAGACATTCCTGGGCGGATCGATATCAGCTGGTGTGCGGCGAGTACCGTATCCTCGCGATCGCCTTGGGTCATGACGAGCACCGGTCGTTCTACGTGCTTTATCATGGCACCGTCCGGATCGATGAGTTCGACCGGCTGGCCGAAGCAAAGCAGGCGGCGGAGATGGACGCGGAGGAGCAATTCCGCAGCTGGATCCACGGAGCTCGATGCCGCGTCGAAGCAATCAAGGCAGACCTCGACAAGGTGCTGGCCGAGTTCGACAAGATTGGTGGTTCTATTAAGTAGAGTCGTCGATGTCATTGTTGCAGGAGGACTCAGACGTGGAGATTGCTACCGAGATCTCTGGTCCAATTGTGTGGGCGACTGAGATGGTGAAAGCCCTTGAGGGGCGGCCTGCTTCTGAAGCGCGTGACTGCGTAGTGCGGGCTTTAGCTGTAGCGGCTGACGTGCCCTATCTACTGGTCCACGATCTTCTGCAGCAGGCTGGCCGCAGGAGGGGATGCCGAACCAGGAGGCAGCATTCGGCAGCGGTGGCGGCGGAGCTAGGGTTGAAAAGATACGCCGCGAATATGACTCTGCATAGATTTCTTGATGACGCTCGCTACGTTCCACGGCTGGCGGCTTTTACTCGCGGGCACGCGTTTGGGATGGTGCGCGGCGAGGTGATCGACGTCGAGCCAGCTGGGAAGCCAAGGTCGATCGTCCAATTCTACTACTCGCGAGGGTGAGGCCGTGTGGAATGAGGGGCAGATGGCGCTGCTTTTTCGGCGTCTCAAAATCAGAAGCGAAGCGCTGCAGGCCACTAACCGATGGGCTGGTAGGCCAAGGGGCGAGCGAAACGACTGCGCTGTGCTGGCAATCGCGATCGCAGCGGAGCGAACGTACGCAGAGACTCTCTCGACGTTCGAAGCGCTGGGTAGAAAGACTGGCCGACGTACGCCACCAGCAGTAATCGCCAGAGTTGCGGACGCTCTTGGGCTGGTGCGGAGTGATTGCCACCTTCCGGCAAGAGAGTTCCTGCGGTCTGTGGCGCCTGACGTCACACGGCTCGCTGCCTTCACTGCGGATCACGCGTTCGCAACCGTAGGCGGGGTGCGAGTAGACGAGGCTACGATGGATTACGACCCGCGCGCGGTCGTGCTCTATTACTACCGACGAGAAGAAGCGGAAAAATTTCCCCAAGCTGATTGACGCCCGCGTCCGATAGTGTATAATACGAGTGTCGGGTCCGAGTGCCTGAGTTGTTCCTATCGGTGGAACTGTGTAGGGCATCAGGGTAAGAAGCGACCTAAGCTCGCCCGTTTTTCACCACTACTTAACAGAGATGGAGTCGGATATCTTGGCGCTGGGGCGGTGAGGAGCCGCCTGACGCCAGCACGGTTAAATCCTCGGGCTGTCACAACGGGCCGAGTGCGTCGGCAAGGGGCTGGAAAAATCCCTCAATACTGGCGCCAAGATATCCGGCAGGCTCTGTTCAGAATTGAGGAGGCAGCGATGGGATCTGCATTCAAGGTTATCGACGGCGTGTTACACTATCGATTCGGCGACCGGTTGGGGTGGCACCCGCTGAGCGGCGAGGTGGCTAGTGCAGTCAACGCGGTTCTGTCTCTAGACGAAACGGAAAGAGAGTTGGCGGTGTTTCTCTTGCGTGCTGCAGGAATAATCCCTGCCGTGGACGAAGGTGTTTCGATATCGAGTGACTGACTGCCTTGTATTGGCGCTGCCTCTGAAGACCTCAGAGGCGACTAACCGAATCATCGGCTCCAACGCGCGTTACGGGCGCTGAAATGCCGATGGGCGCTTTTATTGGGGAGACTGAAAGTGGAGCGTCTAGTGGAACAGTTAGTGGAGCAG
>JBKDBI010000104.1:0-2450 GCA_046314695.1 Bacteroidota bacterium
CCATCCCGCAGCCAATGACCACCGCTCCGCTGTGCCGTCATAGTACAGTTCCACGCTGTTCTGAGGCAAAATGATAACGTCGTGATCATCAAATGAAAAGCGGTTGGCCGCTGTCGAATCAGTGTTCTGATTGTATAGCCCTATTGGATAACTTCCGGTATTGAATATCCTTACCGTATGGCCGTCCGTTGTGGCGGTCAGCCCGGAAAGGAAGTGGAACTGATTGCTATTGATTCGCAAAACCCCTACTGTATTCGCCCATCCCGACGGGTTGTAATTGTTCTGCCAGGCTGTAATCTGCGATGGAGAAAGAACCGTTCCATCTGCACCGCCACCGCCTCCGGTTGCGCTGAGGGTTGTGCCGGATAGGCTCAGCCCTGTGCCGATGGTGATTTCTTCCACATCACCCGAACCGCCCGCGCTGCCGCGTCCGAGCAGCCGGGAAGCCGCTGATACGTTCTGAATCTTGGCATAGCTGATTGCGTCATTATCAACCGTCCATTGCGTGCCGCTGCTGCTGACTGTTATATCGCCCTTATCGCCATCGCTAACTCCTCCACCACCTGCTGCTGCGATTGTGATTGAATCGGTTGTGGCATCGGTGGTGATGGTCACATTGCTGCCTGCGACCAGAGTCAGCGTATCGCCTGTGCCATCGGCCACTACATTGGATTGGCCCGATACTGCGATGGTGCTGAATAAGTTCTGGTCACCTGTATTCGTTCCGGAAGTATTGCCAATGACAGTCTGCTGTGCATCGGTGACATACCTGCGATTAAGGCTGTCGGCAATGTCCGCTGTGGTAGCATCAGCACCGGAAGTCACCAGGCCCTTGGCATCATAAGTTATCTTGGTCTTGGTCGCTCCGGTAATCGCTGCATTCTCATCTACCTTGCCATCAAGAGAAGTCTGAAGATTGGTTACATCGGAGATGACATGAGTATGCACAATGTTGGCATACAACGAATCGAAGTAAGTCTTAGCTGTGGCCTTCAGGTTCGCCCATGTGAGCTTTTTCCAGATGGAACTATCCGCGCTGTCTTGCAATAAGAGCGCATCAGCATCCACCGGAGTAGTCTTGGATTCGGTCAAGTCTACATCGTGCAGCTCTTCCAATTCATAGCCATTGGAAATCTTCACATAAATGCTGCCAACAGTAGCGTGAACCCGCTCCACGAATCCGATGATAACCAAATGGTTTGGAGCTTGTGGCTGTGTTTCTGTGTATCCTCCGGCTGTGGTCGGGGAAAGATACAGAGTCGCACCCGCTGTCAGGCCCAAGGTGTTGAGCTGATATAATGGACCTTCTGTAATAACTGTTCCCTCCGCTCCGATGGCGATGGTTTCGACCACAATTGCGAAGGTGTTCTTTGCCGTGTTTTCCGTGTTGGCCTGAGCTTTCTTGGCAGCTATCCGATTGCCTTGCGCACCGGAAATGTACACCACATCTCCCTTGACCAGTTGCACACCGGAATCATTGTAGATTCTGGCAAATGAATTCATGCCCACCTTCTGTGTAGCTCCTCCCTTCATCTGGAGCTGAAGAGTGCCATCTCCGGAATCCCAAAAGACAGAACCATCTGTCCCTGGTGTGTTGGTCGGAGTATTGTCGAATTCAAGATTGCCGATTTGCATCCCGAATTCACCGAGATTCACATCGCCAGATGCACCGGAGTATGGAACACTATTGGATAATTGCGTCTGGATTGGAGCAGTCACACCGTCCAGGTATTGGAACTCTGTATTGCTGACAGTGCCATTGGCAATCTTCGAAGCATCAATTCCGGAAGGAAGGTCACCGGCTGCGATTGTCAGTGTGCCAAATTCAAGACCATCTGCTGTAGCATTTACTTTGACGAATTTTCCTTCCTGTCCTGAATAACTCGCAGGTACATCGCCCAAATCGATAAAATCAGCAGCACCGCCACCGCTACCTCCCCAATACTGAAGACTGCTCCAGGCTGTTGTGCCGTCCCCAATCTTGAATTTCCGTGTATCTGTTTCCGCTCCGAACTCCCCTTCTGCCAAGACCGGATTTGTCGCTGTCCATTGGGCAGCTGTTCCCCTGCGTAATTTTATTGTTATATATTTGCTCATTATGAAACAGCTCCGTCAATAGTCAGTGATTAGGTTGAATTGTAGTATCCGCCATCAATAATCAGAATATCCTGGTCAATGTTGGGGAAGGCATAGTCATTGGATGGGACCGAGCAGAAGTCTCGCAGCACCGGCACACCTACCTCCAATCGGATGGTATATCCGGCCACCAGGTCACCATGCGCATCGTAGAATGGAAGTGCATCGTCATTGACCTGGAAGTTCACCCGACTATCCCTGTAGACATATTGCAGAGATGCAATGATATCCTCCAGAATCTGCAAGCTATCCGAAAGAACTTCCATCTGATTGGAAGAATCTTCGAATTGCCGATCCATTACAGAGATGACGAA
>JBKDBI010000105.1:0-8621 GCA_046314695.1 Bacteroidota bacterium
AACATGTCGGTTTACGAAGGTTGTGTCGCTCCCTGGAGAGGGGAGATTATGCAAGAGTGGAAGGAACAGTTCGTGATGCGCGCCCGTAAGAAAGATTTTCCCATCCACAGACCCTATGAAATGCTCACCACCGAAGAGCGCGCTTTCTTGTGGGATGGAGATGGCGACACTGTCGGTATCCACGATTTCTTCCGCTACCTGGAAGAAAAATCCCATAAAATACAATACCGCGTTTTGGCGGCCCGATACCGTGGTAAAACCATCTGCCACGAATGCAAAGGTTCACGACTCCGCAAGGATGCAGGTTATGTTAAACTCCTGGCAACCAATCCGAAAGAAGTGCAGGCGCAAGTCAGCATCAGCGAAGTGCTGCTGATGACAGTAGACCTTGCCTCGGCTTACTTTCAAAACCTTCGCCTTACCGAACACGACGAATCCATTGCCAGGCGCATCCTGCTCGAAATCAGAACCCGGTTGCGCTACTTGCAGGAAGTAGGCCTCGGCTACCTTTCCCTCAACCGACTCAGCAATACCCTCAGCGGCGGTGAATCGCAGCGCATCAACCTGGCTACTTCCCTCGGAAGCAGTTTGACGGGTTCAATGTATATACTCGATGAACCTAGTATTGGTTTGCATTCGCGCGATACGGAAAAGCTCATCGGTGTACTCCAATCGCTCAAAGACATGGGCAATACCGTTATTGTAGTCGAACACGACGAAGACGTGATGCGCGCGGCTGACAAGATCATCGATATCGGCCCCGAAGCCGGCCGCAACGGTGGCAATGTGGTGTTCAGCGGCAAAGCAGGAGATCTTGATGCAGGCCAAAGCCTTACTGCAGCTTACCTGCGCGGAGATGAAAGCATACCGGTTCCTGCGACGCGCAAGCCCTGGAAGCACAAGATAACGGTAAGGGGAGCCCGCGAGAACAACCTGAAAAACCTCAGCGTCGATTTTCCCCTGGGCGTTTTAACTGTTGTTACGGGCGTATCCGGCTCAGGCAAAACCAGCCTTGTCAAGAACTTGCTTTATCCCGGCATGATGCGTGCCATTGGACTTTATACCACTATACCGGCTGGTAAATATGACCGCATCGAAGGTGATTATAAGATGGTAAGATGGGTGGAAATGGTGGATCAGAATCCGATCGGGCGTTCCTCGCGCAGCAATCCAATCACCTATATCAAAGCCTACGACGAAATCCGCGATTTATTTGCTTCACAGCCACTTTCGCGCTTCAAAGGATTGATGCCCTATCATTTCTCTTTCAACGTGGATGGCGGCCGTTGCGACGTTTGTCAGGGCGAAGGGGAAATCACTGTTGAGATGCAGTTCATGGCCGATATCCACCTGAACTGTGAAGCCTGCAATGGCAAGCGTTTCAAAGACGAAGTACTCGAAGTGGAATTCCGCGGGAAGAATATCTCCGATGTGCTGGAAATGACCATCGACGAAGCCATGGATTTTTTCAAAGAGCAGAAAAATATCGCAGACCGCATCCGGCCATTGCAGGATGTGGGATTGGGTTATGTGGCAGTCGGCCAGAGCAGCAATACGCTCAGCGGGGGAGAGGCACAGCGCGTGAAGCTGGCATACTTCCTCGGAAAGAGCAATCCATACAAAGGCCTTCCGGTGATGTTCATTTTTGACGAACCAACAACCGGACTGCACTTTCACGATATCAAGAAATTGCTGAAGTCTTTCGATGCCTTGCTGAAGGAAGGCCATACGCTGGTGGTGATTGAACACAATCCGGATGTGATCAAATGCGCCGACTGGGTGATCGATATGGGGCCCGATGCCGGAGATCGCGGTGGCAACCTCGTTTTTGCTGGTACGCCCGAAGACCTCGTGCGTTGCAAGGAGTCGCATACCGGCCGATTCATCAAAGAGAAATTGTAATTCGCTGAGACGCCGCCTTTCTATCCGCCTGCCATTGGCTAATTTTGCAGACATACACCCATGATACCTATTTCCCAGATACGCAATAACAGTCAGGAAATCATAGACCGTCTGGCCCGCCGCGGGGTAGACCGTTCAGCCGAAATCAACCGCGTGCTCGCGCTCGACGAAGAGGCCCGTGCAGCGCGCTTTCAGCTTGAACAAAATCTCAGCCGTGCCAACCAGCTGGCCCGGGAAATAGGCGATCTGTTCAAGTCGGGCAAGAAAGACGAAGCCGAAGGCCTGCGCCAGGAAAGCACCCGTATCAAAGAGGAAAACAAAGGGCTGGAAGAAACACTCACCCGTTCCGAACAGGAGTTGAAAGACTTGCTGCTCACCATTCCCAATGCGCCTTCCACCCAAGTAAAGACTGGCCGCAGTGCAGACGACAATGAAGTGGTATCCACGCATGGAGAAATCCCCAAACTGCACGAAGACGCAAAGCCGCACTGGGACCTTGCCAAGACCTACGACCTGATCGATTTTGAACTTGGAGTAAAAATTACCGGTGCCGGTTTTCCTGTCTACAAAGGCGCAGGAGCTCGTTTGCAGCGCGCGCTCATCAACTTCTTCCTCGACCGAGCGCGCGATGCCGGATACCTGGAAATCCAGCCGCCGATTGTGGTCAACGAAGAAAGCGGCTACGGAACCGGGCAGCTGCCGGATAAGGAAGGCCAGATGTACCATGCGACGGTAGATAACCTGTACCTGATTCCCACAGCCGAAGTACCCATTACCAACATTTACCGCGATGTAATCCTGGAAGCAGATCAGCTTCCGGTGAAAAATGCCGGATACACACCCTGCTTCCGCCGCGAGGCTGGAAGTTATGGAGCGCATGTGCGTGGACTGAACCGTTTGCACCAGTTCGATAAGGTCGAGATTGTGCAGATTGCGCGTCCGGCCGACAGCTACCGCGTGCTGGAAGAAATGCAGGAATACGTGCAGGGATTGCTCCGCGACCTGGAGCTGCCTTACCGTGTGTTGCGCCTCTGCGGAGGGGATATGGGCTTTGCATCGGCCCAGACCTACGACATGGAAGTCTATTCGGCTGCGCAGGAAAAATGGCTGGAAGTGAGCTCCGTATCCAATTTTGAATCTTTCCAGGCCAACCGCCTCAAGCTCCGCTACCGCAAAGACGATGGCAAGACCGAGCTCGCACATACCCTCAACGGTAGCGCTCTCGCCTTGCCGCGCATTGTAGCCGCCTTGCTGGAGAACAACCAGGATGCAGAAGGAATCCGCATTCCCAAGGTGCTCGTTCCGTACACTGGCTTCGACCGCATCCAATGAAGCGACTCCTGATACTTATGCTCCTGGCTGGAGCCGGAAAAAATCTCAGTGCACAATGGGGTTGTGTGGATACCATCCGGCGCACGCCTTTGTATTTGTGTCAGGACCGACAGTATATCCCCGTTTGCGGCTGCGATGGAATTACCTATCGCAATGCCTGTGCGGCGTATTGGCGGGCGGGAGTCAATAACTGGACCGGCGGTGTGTGCAACGGTTTCCATGTGGATGTGTTTCCGAATCCGGTCTCCGGAAGCAACCCTATCAATGTCAACCTCTCGTTTCCGGATAACGTATATGGAAACCTGATTTTTCGGGTGATTGATGCCTGGGGAAGTATCGTTTACCAGCGCTTCTTTACCAATATGCAGCGCACGGAATTCTTCCTCGATCCAGGTTTTATGCGCCAGGGTTTCTATGTGATACTCGTGATTGACAGCCGTGGAAATTTCCAGGCTTTTCGCTTCGCGCGGGCTTGAAATACATGGCCTGATTCATCGCTTGATCGTTCCGGGTGTTTCAACCTAAACCTCAAACGATTTGGTTCTTCCGACTGTCAACACGGTACTTTTTTATTCCTTTGTAATACCATGACGCGGATTCCCCTCATCTTGCTTTTGTTCCTGCCTTGGTTGCTGCCGGCCCAGACTGAACAATACTGCATCAGCGGTCGGTTTTCAGAAACGCCGTATTTCGACAGCAGTGAAATACGGGTGGAACGCGGTATCGCCTTCTCTTTTCCACGCCGCTGGCCAGGCACCGGTACCGATACACTCCGCATGGATGTGTACATGCCCGATACCCTGGCCGATCCCTTGCAAAAACGTCCGTGCATCGTTTTCTTCTTCGGCGGTGCCTGGCTTACCGGCAGCAGGAGCGATGCCGGCATCCGTCAAAAATGCCACGAATGGGCGCGCAGGGGTTTTGTTGCCATAGCGCCTTCTTACCGCCTGGGTTGGAATTGCCTTGCCTCAGACCTCCTGACGGTCTGCCTGCTCTGTCAGGGAATTTATTACGACATGAACACTGCCGTTTACCGCGGTGCACAAGATGCCAGAGCAGCCTTCCGATTTATCCACCACAACGCCCGGCGCTGGCAAATCGACACCATTGCCGTTTGGGCTGGCGGTGAAAGTGCAGGCAGCATCAATGCGCTTCATGCGGCAAACTGGACCCCGGCCTATGCACGCAGGGTTTTCAATGGCGGACCTTATCGCATCCTGGGCGCATTGGACAGCGCCGGTGCCTTGCCCGGGCAGTCGTTCAGGCTCCAGGGTCTGATCAACCACTGCGGCGCGGTTGTTTCGGATACTGCCATGCCTTATGCCCGGCTGCCATTGGTGCAATTCCACGACGCAGGAGATTGTGTCGTGCCTTACCGCAACGACCGTATCCTGGCCTGCTGTGCCACGAGCTTTTTCTTCGCCCGCGGCAGTTTCCGCCTGCACGAACGGAGCCTGGCAGTGGATGCTGTTTCTGAATTGCATACCATTCCCGGCGCGGCGCCGCAACACTGCAGTTATCCGTCGCTTGCCCTGGTGCAGGAATCATCCTGTTTCATCAAAAGAAACTTCTGCGGAACGTTAGCCAGTTCCAACCAGACTTACCCAACCAATCCGCCTGTGAGTTGCAGCGCGATGCAACAAACCGGCGCACAACCCATGTTGGCTGTGACTTGGAAGATTCAACCCAATCCGGCCGGTGAATATGCTACCGTGAACGGATTGCCTGTGCGGGCACAACTCCGCATCCTGGATCTCAATGGGAAAATCCTGCAAGTGCCACTAGAACCCAAAGACGGCGCTTGTGTCATTCCAGTTCAAAATATTTCAGCAGGGGTTTATCTACTGCAGGTGGAACATGCCGGGCAAGTGCATCACACACGTTTTCTGGTTCAACATGGGCGTTGAATGGAAATGGATAGGCGTGCTAAACTTCAGCCTGCTTACACTGGTTTGCAATTCCGGTCAGATAAAAAACACACGATCAGGTTCAGACCTTCAGGAGTGTTCAGATACCTGGATCTTTAAAGGAAACGTCAGCGCCCGCATGCTGAACGACTCGGTTGAACAACAGATCGTGGATGGCAAACTGTGGTTTGAAATCATCTCACCAGTAAGACAAGAGGATGGCAGCACCCGCGCTTATATCCGGAATTACCGGATGGACGGAAGCCTGGAGTCAGAAGGCTATGCTACCTATTTTGAACATCCGGTGGCAGACTACACTGCCGAAGGCAAATGGAAATACTACGATTGCAAAGGGAAATTGTTACTGCCCTGAGTGACAATCTCCAGCGGCCATTGGCAAGGGTTTAGTTACCCAGCCGGGCGAGGTCTTCCTTCGCCAGCTGGTTGGATGGATCCAGTTCCAGCACACGCCTGTAATCGCCGATGGCATCGGTCTTCCGGCCCAGTTTTTCGGCCACATATCCACGGTAATGAAAGGCCTTGGCGAACTGATCGTCGATCGCAATCAGATCGTCGGCCCAGCGGTATGCTTCCTTCCAATCTTCAAAAATGCCGTAAATCACAGCGCTGTTGTAATAGGCGAAGCGATGGCCCGGATTGGTTGTCTTGGTGCGCAGATACAAGGATAAAGCGTCTTTGTAGCGTCCCAACTGTTGGAGCAGGAAACCTTTGGCGTACATGGCTTCATCGCTGAATTCATCCACCGTCAGGGCCCGGTCATAATACTGCAGTGCGATTGGGTCGCGGCGTGCGGCATAGATGTTGGCGATCTGCATAATGGCATTGAATTCGTTCGGCTGCAGGCGGAGCGCTTCTTCAAAACGGCCCATCGCGCGCACAGTGTCTTTCATCTCCTTGTAAGCAATACCGAGGAGCAGCATCGCATTGGTGTTGCCCGGATTCAGTTCCAGAATCTTGTTCAAGGTTGTTTCGGCCTGCGTATATTCTTGCCTGGCTACCTGCATTTTGCCTAAAGCTGCCAGCGCTTCTTCATAACCCGGCTTCAGGCGCACGGCAGTGGCATAATGGAACATAGCCTTCCTGGAGTCTGCGGTATCCGTGGCCATCAAGATCTCTGCTTTTCGGAAATGGTAAACCGGATTCAGGCTGTCCAGAACCAGGGCATGGTCGATATCGATGCGCGCATCGGGATAGCGTTTTTCGAAGAAGAAGGTATTCGCCCGCCGGTAATAGAGTTCAGCATTGGCCGGATCCTGGTTGATGCGGGCAGATATACTGCGGATATCGGCAGAAAAACTCGTGTCGTTGTCGGCGATAAACCGGCCCTTTTCCACCTTGCCGCAGGAAACGGCAAAGAGAAGCAGGGCAGTGAATCCAGTAATGAAACGCATGGTGCAAAATTAGGCCCTTGTCGGCGACTCGCCGGCCTTGTTTGAAGAACGGACTGCGCCCTATTTTTGCCCTATGCCATTTTACCATCGTCTCGGTAGTTTTCCCGCTAAGCGGCATACGCAGTTCCGCAAGCCCGACGGCAGCCTGTACGCAGAAGAACTGGTGAGCACCGAAGGGTTCAACTCCATCTATTCGCTGATTTACCATTGTCATCCGCCAACGTTGGTTACCCATATCGGCGAACCTTTCAGCGTCGAGCCCAAGGTGGCCCAGGCGAAGAATATGCAGCACCGCAGCTATCTTACGTTTAAGACAGCTCCGGAATCCGATTATATCCAAAGCCGCAAGGTGCTGCTCATGAACAGCGATATCCAGATTGGTGTGGCTGCACCGCTCAAAGGAACGGATTCCTATTTCTTTAAAAATACCGATGCCGACGAAGTGCTGTTTGTGCATGAAGGAAGTGGCTACCTCCAAACCATCTACGGTCGCATTGATTTTGAATACGGCGACTACCTCGTGATTCCGCGCGGCACGATTTACAAGATCCATTTCAATGACAGCAACAACCGCCTGCTCGTGGTGGAAAGCCCGAGTCCGGTATACCCGCCCAAGCGCTACCAGAATAGCGTAGGCCAGTTGCTTGAGCACTCGCCTTATTGCGAACGCGATATCAAATTGCCCCATAGCCTGGAAACGCACGACGAGCGCGGCGAATTCCAGGTGATGATCAAGAAGCAGGGCATGATCTGGCCCTATACCTATGCCACGCATCCGTTCGATGCAGTAGGATGGGATGGTTACCTGTATCCATTCGGCTTCAGTATCCACAACTACGAACCCATTACCGGGCGTGTGCACATGCCGCCGCCGATACACCAGACTTTCGAAGGCCGGGGATATGTGATTTGCAGTTTCGTGCCGCGGATGTACGATTACCATCCACAGAGTATTCCCGCGCCTTACAACCACAGCAATGTGGACAGCGACGAGATCTTGTATTACGTCGATGGCGACTTCATGAGCCGCAAGCACGTTGAGCGCGGCATGATTACCCTGCATCCGAAAGGCATTCCCCACGGACCGCATCCCGGTACGGTGGAAAAGAGCATAGGCAAAACCGAAACCCGGGAATTGGCCGTCATGATCGATCCATTCCATCCGCTCATGATCACAGAGGAAGCCGCAGCGGTCGAAGATCCGGGTTATTGGAAGACCTGGGTGGAGTGATGGGTGGTTGAGCCTGTCGAAACCAGTTCAATCAAATTCAGGAATTGTAACGCAACAGTGGTTGAGCCTGTCGAAACCATCTGCACGGATCTCTGCGGCCCGGTCATTGAGCGCACGCAGTGAAACGGAGTGCAGTCGAAATGCCGGGATTTTGGAACTTCTTTCGGTCTACCGAAGAAGGTGTCGTGATATAGCGTAAACAGGTTTCCCCGACGAAAACTGTCGGGGCAGGCAGCATTCCGCTTCGCTTCATGGGCAACCTGCGGCCCGGTCATTGAGCGGTCGCAGCGCAGCAAGACCAGTCGAAATGCGACAAGCTCAACCACCGCCAGATACAAAATTCAATTCCCTATTTTTGAAGCAATGTTTAAGGGGGAATTGAATAGGGTAGCGCGCCGCAATGTGTTGGCAGCGCTATCATTAAGTGCTTTTGCCATCCAAGCCAATGCGCAGCAGCGCGACCGGCAAATGGATAAGGCACATGAGCGCAGCACACGCTTCGAAGACGCGCAAAGTCTGAAGCAGCATCCATACACCAAAAGGCTGGAACAGCTGCAAAGGAAATACCAGCGCAGTGGCGAACTTCAGGCCACGCCCGAACAAGCCTGGATGCAGGATTATCTATGGACCATGGATCCGAAACTCAAAAGACCAACCCCCGAGGTCTTACCCGGTATCCTGGAATCCATGCGGAACACACGCAACGTGGCCATGGGATTGCCTGGAGCCACTGCTGCTCCTTGGGTTTCACGCGGACCGAACAATGTCGGTGGCCGCACCCGCGCCCTGGCATGGGATCCGAACGACCCAACCCGCAAAAAGGCCTGGGCCGGCGGT
>JBKDBI010000106.1:0-11713 GCA_046314695.1 Bacteroidota bacterium
TATCAGGCTTACACCACCATCAAGGCAGTATTCAGTGTGACCACCGAAAACCAGACCGACAAGAAGAAAACCACCGAAGAAGGAACCGTAATGTTGAAAGGTGCAAACTTCAGGCTGGATTTTGGCGGACAGGAAATCTATTGCGATGGCAAGACCTTGTGGACTTATGTCAAAGACGCCAACGAGGTCACCATTGAAGCCTACAAGCCCAAGGATGGTGCGGTAACGCCGAATGAGATCTTCAATATCCAGAAGAAGGGCTACAATGCCATGTACGATGGTTCTGTTAGCCGCAACAACAAGACCTTTGAGGTATTGAAGCTTTCTCCCAAGGTTCCGAAAAAGGCACAGCTTTCCTATGTAAAGGCGGAAATTGAAAAAACCACCAACCAGATGGACCGCATGCTGATGTATTACAAGAACGGCATGGTGGTTACCTATACGGTGAAGACCTTTACTCCGAATGGCGCGATGGCAGACAATTCATTTGTCTTTAATGCCGCAAGCAAGCCGGGTGTTACGGTGGTTGATTTGCGCTGATTTCAGACACCCAATCGTTGCAGACCTGCCCGGGCCTTCTGTTCGATGCCGTTCGTGTACTCGGTATTCGCCGGAAAACCGGAAATGGCTTTCTGATACCAGCTTTTGGCTTCAGCTTTGCGCTGTTGGGTTTCGCATAGCATGCCCAGGTGCAGGGCGGCATTGGCGGCAAAATATCGTGGCAATGTTGTGCCCAACTGAATGGTGCGCAGGTACCAGGTTTCCGCCTCTTTGCTTCTTTTATGATCATCCAGAATGCGGCCCATGCGGTAGCAGTATTCAGTTTTCCGCTCCGGGTCAGGATAAGACGCTTCAGTTTTACTTTGCAGGGTTTGCAATGCCAGGCTGTGATAGGCCCCATCGGAAAGCAAACGGGCTTTGAGCAAGACCGGATCGGGGCGTTTGCGTTCCCAGGCATCGCGGAGCGCCTGTTTGTCTTCTTCAGCGTCGCTGTGGCCAAGGGTTCGGGTGAGGGTCATGTTGGCATCGTAAGCGGCGCCATCGTTCCGGAGCCAGGCCAGCCAGGCAAGGTTACGCGCAGCAGATTTATGGAAGTTCCGGCCTTTAAAATAGACCAGGTAGCGCCTGAAATGTACTTCCGCAGTGGTGTCGAGCTTCCGCATCAGGGCCTGCCCGTGCAGATATTCCAGATACCAGAATGAATGCGCGTCGCTGTTCCATTTCGGCCCGTTCAGAATCCGGATGGCTTCGTCGTTTTTACCGGCCTGCATGGCGATATTGGCGCGTATGAAGCGTTCCGCAGGAATTAGCGTTGCAACCCCCAGCTGGCTCTGACAACGCGTCCAGGCGCCTTGCGGATCGCGCAGCAAATGGGCCCGCAACCACAATCCGATCAGACGGGCTTCCCGGTGGAAATAGACAAGGTTCGGATCTGTAGGAACAGCCGCAGCCATCAGTTCAACCCGCTCCAGGCCTTTGCGCAGATTGCCGTCCAAACCTGCCAGCGAGGCCACACTGCGGTAAGCGTCTGGAACAGTTCCGGCGGCTGCTTCAATCAGCCCCAGTGATTTCTGTGTAAGCCTGAACTGCGGGTACAAGCGGAGGTTCTCGCGCAAATCGGCATTGGCACTGCGCAGGTAGGTGAAAGCTGTGAAGTACTCCTTGAACTTGAATGCCGCGAGTCCCCAATGCAGCTTTGTTTCCGCCAGACAAAATCGTTTCCAGGGGTCTTTGTCAGACAGCCTCTCAAAGCTCTCCAACCGTTTGATGGCACGCAAACGCCCTGCTTTATAGGCAGTGGCATCTTCATCAATAAAAACTTTCAGGAAGTCGATATAATCGGCCAGAAGCGGAGCCGCCAGGTTATCTGCAGGCAAGCCGGCCAGAATTTTCTCAGCAGCCAGAAAACGGAAATTGTAGACATGTGCATGCGCATCGCGGCACAGCGTATTGAACTCAACACGTGGTGCTGCCTTCACCGTGAAAAGGGTAAAAAATAAAAAGAGGAATACCAGGGTACTCCTCTTTCTGCGCCGGTTCATGGGCGTAAGGTTATTATTCGGCTTTGGCGCCCAGTTTCAGGCGTTTGCGGGTGGCGGGTTTTTCCTCCTTCACCTCAACGATTGTTTCCTGACCGCTGATGGTAACGTCTACCAGGATACGGCCGCAATGTTCGCAATCGATGATTTTAAAGTGGGCACGGATATCGCTTTGGCGCTGGGGAGGAATACGGGCAAAACAGCCGCCGCAGGATCCACGAAGAATGCTCGCTACTGCGATGCCGTTGATCACATTCTTCCGGATGCGGTTGTAGGCTTTCAGCAGGCGTGGATCTACGTCTTTCTCAGCTTTCTCGCGATCGCCACCCAGACGGTTCATTTCTTCTTCGTTCTCCTTTTCGATGGTCTTCAGTTCCACACGCTTGAACTCCAGGTCTTTCCGGCGGTTCTCCAGGGTTTCACCGGTTACGCGGAGGATTTCCTTCTGCGTGTCCAGTTTCTCCTGCTGCATCTTGATAGACTTTTCCGCCTGCAGGATTTCCAGACCGAGAATTTCAATTTCCTTGTTCAGGGCATCGTATTCACGGTTGTTTTTTACCTGGTTCAGCTGTTCTTTGTACTTGTCTATCTGCTGATTGCATTCCTTGATGCGGGTGCGGTATGCGTTGATGCCATCCTGAATTTGCCCTATCTCGCCTTCGATGTTGGTGAGACGGGTTTCAAGTCCGATGATTTCATCTTCCAGATCGGCTACTTCCATCGGAAGTTCGCCCATCATGGCTTTGAGGTTGTCGAGCGCGGTGTCTACCGCCTGCAGTTCGTAAAGGTTGCGGAGTTTTTTTTCTACGGTCAGATCCATAGTTCAGCTGTAATACTTCACCGGATTCGTTTCCGTTTCCGATAAAAGAACCGCGAAATTAGGGAATTTCCCCCGTATAATCTCGCTGAGGAGGCCGATTGTAAATTTTTCGCTTTCAAAATGGCCAAGATCACACAGCAATAATTTGTTTTCAGCCTCGAAAAACTCGTGGTATTTGATATCGGCTGTGAGATAGGCATCGGCTTGCCGCAAGGCTTTGCCAATCAAAAAGCTTCCGGCTCCGCCGCAAACGGCAACTTTGTAGATCAACCGACCGTCGCCTTCAGCAAAGCGCAACTGGCCGACTTGCATGCTTGTTTTTACATGCTTCAGAAAATCCGCCACCGGCATGGGTTCCTGCAATTCTCCCAGCAATCCGGATCCTGCTTCCTGCCATTGGTTCAGGAGCGGAATCAGATCGTATGCTACCTCTTCATAAGGATGTGCCTCGCGCAAGGCCTTCATTACTGCGTTTTCCAGGTGCCGCGGCAGAATCACTTCTATGCGCTGTTCAGCTTCGGTATGGCGTTCACCGTGCTTGCCAACGAACGGATTGGTTCCTTGCCCGGCGCGGAAAGTTCCCAGGCCTTCTGTGTTGAAGCTGCATTCGTCGTATTGCCCGATCCTTCCGGCTCCTGCAGTAAAAATGGCCTCCCGGACTCTTTCAGCCTGCTCGACGGGAACAAAGGTGGTCAGCTTCATTAATCGTTCGCGCATGGGAGCGAGGATGCGCAGGCTGTCAGCCCTGAGTCCGATCTGTTGTGCAATGCGCTCGTTTACGCCTCGGTGCAGCACATTGTCGAGGTTGGTATGGATGGCATAAATGGCGATATCGTTTTTAATGGCTGCTATTACTGCCCGCTCCACATGGTTATTGCCGTTGAGCCGTTTCAATCCGCGGAACACGATGGGATGGTGGGCCACCACAAGGTTGCATCCTTTTTGTACCGCTTCCATCACCACAGCTTCGGTGCAATCGAGCGTGCACATGACGCCTGTAAGCGGCACATCATACTGCCCGGTTATCAATCCGGCATTGTCGTATGATTCCTGCAATTCGCACGGGGCTATCCGCTCCAGTTCCAGTATGACATCGGCCAGGGTGAGAGACATGCGCCAAATTTACGCGCAGTTTTCTCAGGCCCGAGCTCAGGATTCATTGGCCAAGTGACGAACTTTGCAGGCTATGCAGACAATAGTGCTCGCCAAGGGCAAGGAACAGGCGTTGCTGCGCGGTCATCTTTGGATCTTTTCCGGAGCCGTGGCGCGTATCAGCGGAGAGGTGCAGGAAGGCGATACCGTGGCTGTTCAAACTTCCCGAGGTGAACACCTGGGTTATGGTTTTTATGGAAGTGCTTCCATCGCGGTTCGCATCGTTACCCGCGGCAATGAAATGCCGGGGCCTGACCTTTGGGCTGAACGCCTGCGAACAGCCTGGCAATGGCGCCAACGGCTCGGATTGCCTTCCGAAAGCGCCGGCAATGCATTTCGCCTGTTTCACGGTGAAGGCGATGGCATACCGGGTCTTGTGATCGATGTGTACGGGAATTCGGCCGTAGTGCAACCCCATCATGCCGGCATTTACCGCCTGGCAGATGAAATTGGGAATGCACTTTTAACCTTGGAAAACGAGGGGTTGAAACTGGATACCATCTACCTCAAAGCAAGCGGAACACTGAGTGGCGATGTGGAAGATCGCTGGCTGCATGGCGATGCCCGCGAGGCGCTGGTGCGTGAAAATGATTTTGCCTTTCAGGTGAATTGGGCGGAAGGTCAGAAAACAGGCTTTTTCCTCGATCAGCGCGAGAATCGTTCCCTCCTCGCGCGGTATGCTGCCGCTAAAGAAGTATTGAATACTTTCAGCTATACGGGCGGATTCAGCTTGGCTGCGCTGAAAGCAGGCGCAACAAGCGTTTGCAGCGTGGATGTTTCCGCCAAAGCCCTGGCCATTGCCGATAAAAACGCCGAAATCAATGGCGTGGCTGATGCGCATGGCAGTGTTTGTCAGGACACCCTGAAATATCTACAGGAAAACGAAAAACTGTGGGATATCGTAATACTCGATCCGCCGGCATACGCCAAAAGCATGCACAAGCGGCACAATGCGGTGATGGGGTATAAGCGGCTGAATGCGGCCGGAATGGCGAGGGTAAAACCGGGCGGCTTGCTGTTTACTTTCAGTTGCAGCCAGGTAGTAGACAGGGATTTGTTCCGGAATACGGTGGCCGCTGCCGGTATGGAGCTTGGCCGTAACATGCGCATCCTGCACGAACTCAGCCAAAGCCCGGACCATCCGGTCAATCTTTTTCACCCGGAAGGTGCTTACCTCAAAGGCTTGGTGTTGGCGCTTGACTGAACCGTGCAATTGTCAGAAAATCATCACGTTTGTCGAATAATGGAGAATAATGTGCCGGATTAAGCAACGAATTGTGCTTTACAGTGTCAAATAAATTGAATCAACCCAAACTGCGTATACGTGCGAATCCTTACCCTTGTCTCATTTCTGTTTCTCACAGTTGGTGAACTGGCAGCATCGGCCGGTACTCCTGCGTTTCATTGGTATTTCAGGGAAAACCGGGGCCAATGGGAGGGAGACGTACGATTTCGCTGTACCAACGGGGAGCGCGACATTGCCTTCTATAAAGATAAGATGGTATTCAGCACCCGCAAGACCATCGATCCGGGTTTGCCGCAGGAAGGCGATTTGCCGCATCAGCAGCGATTCGCCAAGTATGAGTTTCTTACGTATGCGGTGCATTTTCCGGGCTCAAACCCCAATGTCGAAGTGGCCGGGGTTGGGCAGTCGTCTGCCTATGTGAATTACATCACCACCAATAACGCCGGGGCACCCATAAGGAAAGTGCCCGATTACGAGGCCATGGAGTACCGCGACCTCTATCCCGGCATCCACCTCCGCTTTTCGGTGAAAGATTCCCTGCTGAAGTACGATATTTTCCTGGAACCGGGCGCCCGTCTCGAACAGCTGCGCATGGTATATGAAGGAATCGATAAGCTAGAAGCCATGGGCAGTACACTCAAGGTGAAAACTGCCTGGTTTGAGTTGCGCGAAATCATCCCGGCAAGTTTTACCGGTAATGGTGAAAACAGCAAGGAAATACCTGTGCAGGTGAATTATCACTTGCTGAACGATACTACAGTAGGGTTCACAGCGCAGGGTTACCAGCCGGGTCAATGGTTGCTGATCGATCCCATGCACATGGACTGGAGTACGTATTTCTACGGAAACATTGCCACCAACAACAGCTGGGTTTATGATGTCGATGTAGATGAGAAAGACTACGTCTACATCACCGGTTATACAACGGATAAGTTCCCGGGCAAGCCCGGAATCTATGATACCACTTTCAATGGCGGAACGAGTGATTGCTATATCTGCCGTATGCCGCTGGAAGGCAAAACCATCGATTACTTTACATATATCGGAGGCAGTGGTTACGAATATGGTTTTTCACTTGCATTGACCCTGGATGGCAGGGTGTTCGCCACGGGTATTACCACCTCGTCGAACTTTCCCACTACATCCGGCGTGATGGAGCCAAGTGCAAGCGGTTCAGGTTGGTCGGGATTTTTGTTTGGTTTGAAGGGTGACGGTTCAACACTGATTTACAGTACGTATGTTGGCGCTGGCGGTTCTACCTGGTCTCTGGGAATGGATGTCAACGAAAAAGGAGAAGTGTTTCTGGCACCTTACACCAATGCATCGCTCACCGTTACGCACCCGATGCTGCCTCCCGGCTTTGTCACCACCAATCCGGATTGCTACATACTGAAAATCAAAGACGACGGGTCGCGCCTTCTGCAGAGCACACGGTTTGGCGGGGATGGATTCGAATACACCACTTCCTTGTTCGTAGACAAACGAAACAACGTTTACATCACAGGCTATACGACTTCGCAGAATCTTCCGGCTACCGGCGGATTTGCCGGTTTCGGCGGACTGTTCCGCGGGCAATACGATGGCTATTTGTTCAAAATCGATTCCGGCTTCACCCGTTGGATGGTGAGTAAATACCTCGGTACTACGGGTTTCGACTACACCACTTCCGTAACCGTAAATGATCTGGATGAGATTTTTGTTACCGGTATTACCAATGGCACCGGTTTTCCCAATCCGACCAATTCGCCTTCCGGCGGTGGTTATCAGGCATTTGCCCTGAAAATGAAAGCCGATGGCACCTATCCGTTCTGGACGACGTACGTCGGAAGTTCATTTTACAGCTGGCGTCAACGAATAGCGGTAACAGCGAAAGACGAGCTCATTATGACGGGGAATACCAATTCAACCTCTTTCCCTGTGAGCAATGACGCATTTCAAAAACTACTCAAAGGCAGTTCAGATGGTTTTATTGCCAAGCTAAACCCCCGGGGTGATATGGAATATGCCACGTATTATGGTGGTTCCAGTTGGGACTATTTGTATGCCGCAGCCGCCCGCCGCATTGGCTGCGTAACCCATTTGGTCATGGCCGGTTATTCCAATAGTTCCGATTTTCCGACCTTGAATGCGTGGAAACCTTCGGTAAGCCGCCTTTCCTATTCCGGAGTGGTTGGAAAATTCAGGGATACTTTAAAAATCACGGATATTGACCTGGGTTCAGACCGGGTGTATTGCAATACGCTTGCACAGGTGCTGGATGCCGGAAACAAAGGTGCCAGTTATCGTTGGAGCACCAACGACACAACGCGGAGAATTACAGTGCGCAAGCCTGGAACCTATACTGTAAGAGCCAGCTACGGTTGCGGCTGGCGTTCAGATACCATCAAGCTGGAACTGAACTATTCACCGCGCAAACCCAATCTGCGCGATACCCTGCTTTGTAATAACGACAGCGCCCGTTTCGATGCGCGCAACGATACCATCCCGCGGGTTACCTATCGCTGGACCAACGGTGATTCGACCCGCTTTGCCAAGGCTACCGATACCGGTTGGCTGGGTGTAACCGTTACAACGCGCTGGTGCGGCCGGGTGCAAGACTCCGCCCGCATTACCAAGATTTTTACACCTGTTGTCGATCTGGGCAAAGACACGACCATTTGCATGCCCGGATCTTTGTCGCTGGATGCCGGAAACGAAAACAACCAGTGCAAATACAGCTGGAACACCGGAGATACAACTGCGCGCCTGCCCACGACGTATACCTGGAATTATCAGGTGACGGTTCAAAACCGCTGCGGTGTGGCAAGGGATACCGTAGAGATCTTCTACGATACCTTTCCGGTTTCCAAACTTCCCCGCGATTCCATGTTCTGCGATGCGGTCAATATGCGCCTGCTGGCCGGTTCGTCAAACAATTGGGGTAAAATACGCTGGAGTACCAACGACAGCGGATCGCTGCTGGTGGTGCGAAAACCCGGTACTTATTGGATTTATCAGTACAATGCCTGCGGGAACTCATCCGATACCATCAAACTGAGCATGGTCAAAACACCCACCGCCGCGCTTCGGAACGACACCTTGTTGTGTACGGTCAGACAACTCAGCCTCCGCACACGCGGTATGGACTCGGCCCGCTATGAATGGAAGAACAACAGCGGGCCCTGGCAAACCGGCGATACCATCTGGAATGCCAATGCCGGTGGAAAGTGGTTTGTTCGCGTGAGCAACCGCTGCGGTTCTGCCGGAGATTCGGTCTTGCTCCGTTTCGACAGCATCCCCAGGGTGAATATCCCGTGGACTGATTCACTGGTATGCAATCTCGGTTCGCTGCAGATAGAAGCAGCAGTAACAGGCCTGAGCCGCAATATTGCCTGGCGCCACGGAGGTAGTTCGGTTATTGCGAATGTTTCCAACGATGGCACCTATCTGATCCGCACATGGAATGATTGCGGTGAGACTTCTGATTCCGTGCGCGTGCGCTTCGATGTAGCACCGCAAGTCAATCTGCCAAACGGCGAACAGTTTTGTGATGTCATGCCTGAGCGGGTGCTGGACGGAACAAGCAGCAGCGGAAAAAACGTTCGCTATGCCTGGAATACCGGCGAATCTGTTCCGGTTTTGCGGGTTAACAACGCAGGATTTTATCGCGTTCGCGCCAGCAACGATTGCGGCACAGCAGCCGATAGTGTAAGGTATATCATGCTGGCGAGTCCACAACCACAATTGCCGCCTGATACCAGCTTCTGTGGCAACTTCAGTTATGCTCTGGCGCCGCTCAATGCAGATCCGGCATGGGTTTACCGCTGGAACGATGGCTCAGGTTCAGCCAACCGTATGGTGCGCGATTTTGGTTTGTATGAATTGGAGGTTGCCGACACTGTGGGCTGCAAAGGCAAGGCTTCCACAACGGTATTCAACAGCTGCAATACGCGCGTATGGGTTCCTGATGCCTTCACTCCCGGCGTAAGCAAGGGAATGAACGATGTTTTCAAAGCGGATATTTACGAGACTGAATACATGGAATTCCGGGTGTTCAACCGCTGGGGGCAGGAAGTCTTCTTTACCAAAGACCCGGCAGCAGGCTGGGACGGAACTTTCAATGGAAAGCCTTGCGCTGAAGGCGTTTACGCCTGGTCTTTGTATTACCGCGGAGGGTTTTTCCGCGGCAGTATGAAGGGAACCGTGCACCTGCTTCGTTAAAGCATTTGCAAGCGCAAGGTCAAACAATCTGCTTGCGGGCTTGTTCGTAGAATCGTTGGCATTGCGATAGTTTTACTATTGTAGATTGCCTCTTCAAACTGCCTATGCAAAGAACCATTACCCTCCTGGCCCTGGCCTCCGTAACCATTTTTTTTGCTACCCGTTCTCACTCTTCCAGTGGAGGTCCTGGTGGAGGTTACACTGGTGCGCCTTCAGAAGGTGATTGCACATCCTGCCATGCCGGAACGCTGCGCACAGCAGGCGCAAAGTGGGGCCGCATCCGCCTGATTGATAACTTCACCGGCAACGGATACATACCGGATTCAACATATACCCTGGCGGTATCGTACCGGGAAAGCGGACGTTCCAAGTTCGGATTTCAGATCACCTGCCTGAACAGTTCCAATGCCCCGGCCGGCACGTTTACAGCGACAAGCACGCGCGCACAGCGTGTTACCCGCACCATCAACAGCCTGACGCGCGAGTACATTGAACAATCCTCGTCCGGAACCAGTGGCGTAACCAGCGACAGCACGATATGGTTCTTCAGCTGGAAAGCTCCTTCCACCAACCAAGGGAACCTCACGTTTTACGTGTCGTTGAACGCTACCAACAGCAACAGCCAGAACAGCGGCGACAGCATTTATACCAAGAGGTTCACGGTTGGTCCGAGCAGCTTGCTGCCCACCGCCAAGGCGGGTGCCGACGCCAGTAGTACCTGCACCAATTACCAGTTTCAATTCCGGGGCACCGGAAGCGGGTCTCCGACTTCCTGGTCATGGTCATTCCCTACCGGCAACCCCGCCAGTTCTACCGCTCAGAATCCACTCGTGAGCTACAGCAGTTCGGGTAATAAGCTGGCCATCCTTACCGTGCGCAATTCCAAAGGCGTCAGCCGCCCCGATACGTTCCGTTTCAGCGTTTCGCAGTCGCCTGTAGTATCGATTCTTGGTCCCAACAGCATCAGTCTCTGCCAGGGCGACAGCACCCAGCTTACCTGCAGCCAGACAGGTGCCGTGCGGTATTTCTGGCCGGCACTCAATGCAAGCACGCGGACGGTTACTGTGAAAGACAGCAACGACTACCGTGTGGTGCTAACCAATACCATTACCGGATGTTCTGCCGTTTCCGCTCCGGTGCGCGTACGCGTGCTTCCCAGGCCGGTAGTCGCAATTACCGCCACACCCGACTCTGTTTGCAGCGGGGAACCCTTCAGCCTCAGCGCCACACCTGCCGCACTTGATTCTTATTACTTCTACCGCAACGGCAAGCTGGAGAGCAAAGGGAAATCAGCCTCCTACAATACGACAGCCATTCAAGGAGAAGTACTCGGTGTGCAGGTGCGCGCTGCCAATGGTTGCTTTTCATCCGCCCAGGCCAACGCGAAGCTGTATATACAGAATCCCTTGCCCAAACCTGCGCCTTTCCTTGTGCAACGCAGTACCGATGCCGTTACCATTGGATGGCAACAAGTGCAGGGGAACCTGGGTTACCAAACGAGTGTTGATTCCGGGAAAACCTGGAGTGCAAGTTTCGCAGATACTGCGGCCACATTCCGCAACCTTAATCCGGACAGCCGGTATCGTCTGCGTGTGCGCGCCATCAGTTCAGCGCCGTGTTCTGCGAGCGATTCAAGTATCGAAGTGCGCACCCTGCCATGCAGCGGTTTGAAGTTTGAAGTGCATTACGATAGTTTGCTTTGCGCCGGCGACACCGGGCAGATACGCATCGCCGGGCTCTCGGGCAGTCGCTTCAGCCTGTCGTTGAACGGAAGTGGCTACAACCGCGATACCATTTTCCGCATGGCACCCGACCGCAATACCGATTACCTCTTGCGTGTGAAAGACAGCACGGCGTTGGCTTGCCCGGATATCCTGCGCAATCTTCCGGTTAAGGTTACCCAACCGATAGCGCTTTTATTGAGCCCTTCGCCGGCAGCCGATAAACTGTGCTCAGGCGATACACTCAATCTTCAGATCCCGGCCGGGTTTGATGCTGCTGTCTTGTATGTGAACAAACAAAACGGGATCAGTTTCAATAACAGCATCCGCATTCCCGGGTTGAAAGCTGGAGATTCCTTGTATGTTGTGGGCGAAAACGGCGCGTGCAGTGCCAAGTCGCCGGTATTAAATATACAGACTTTGCCCTTGCCCGATGCGCGGTTTACGATCCAAACCGGCAATCCGCATGTGTTTGCTCCGCTCGATACTGCACATACCGGTTATAACTGGAACTTTGGAGATGGAAACACGAGCA
>JBKDBI010000107.1:0-3304 GCA_046314695.1 Bacteroidota bacterium
AGCGCCATTATTCGATATCCGAAGGCTGAGCAAGTTGTCCTCGGTTTGTTTGAGCCGCACATCTACGTGGTGGTCATCTGAGTAAAGATCGGCATTGCGCAGCAGGTTGATCAGGGCCTGGATCAGCAGGGCTTCATTGCATTGCACATCCAGATTGGGCTCCTTATCGGTTCCTTCTTCGAGTTCAATTTCGAAATGAATCTGGAGATTGGGAGCGAACATTTTAGTTTGTTCGAAAGCATCGAACAGCAGTTCGTCGAGGCGTCGCACTCCGGTGAAGTGCTGGTCGTTGGCCGATTGTGCCAGCAGCAAGAGGGAATGGATCAGATTGGCCATCTGATGTGCGTCGTTGCGCAGATTGTACAAGTATTCCCTGGTGCGTTCGGAATGGGTTTCGCCGGCTTCAAGGTTCTCCAGCTGGGAAATGATACGGGCCAATGGGGTTCGCAGTTCGTGTGAGGCCTGGGCGCTGAATTCCTGTTGCCGGAGGTAGCTCGATTCAATGCGCTCCATCATCAGGTTGAATGCTTTACCCAATTGGTCAATTTCATCATTGCGATCACTCAGTGCCAGGCGGGTAGTGAGATTTCGATCTCCAATACTGGTGATTTCTGTGATGAACCGGTCCAATGGTTTAAGCAGGCCGCGCATAGCGGCGAAGGTGAGCAACCATACAATTGGTGTACTTAGGGCAAATGCGGAAATCAGCAATACGCCAAGATAGCGGAGTTTCCGGTAGCCGTATTTGTCTTCCGCAATTACAAGTGCGTAATAATCTTTCTTTTGCGCATGATAGTGGAAGCCATATACGTCAAACTCTCCAAAAGTCTCAAACAACTCTTCATTGGGTGGAAGCCTGAAGAGTCTTGATTTATCCCATGTGGTGCCTGTATCTTTGCTTGTTGAATAAACAGAGTGTCCGGTGGAGTTGTATATGACTGTTTTTTCTTTGTATAATCTGTTCAGTGTGCTTCTTTCAATGGTTCTCAGCAGCTGATCATTGATTTCGTCAACCTCCACCAAAAGGCGGAGGTTGGTAAGTGCTTTTTCTTCCAGTCGGATTTTAAATTCGTCTTCCCGGTAGGAAGCAAAGAGCAGCCAGATGGTAATGGAGGTAACACCAAAGATAAGGGAATAGGTGAGGCTGATGGAGACAGCCGCGCGCTTCTTCAGCGTGAGCTTCATTCCGCTTTCAGGAAGTAGCCGAAGCCGGGGCGCGTTTGGATCAGACGGGTGGCGTGGCCTTTGTCAATTTTCCTCCGCAGGAAATTGATGTACACCTCAATGGTATTGTGGCTGGTATCCACCGACTTTTCCCAGAGCTTTTCGGCAATGGCACTTTTAGATACCACCTTGCCGTCGGCCTGGGCAAGAATGGTTAGTAGTTTAAATTCCTTCGGAGAGAGGAGGATAATCTGGCCGGAACGCTCTACGGTGGCTTCCGGTATATTGACTACCATATCGTGAACACGCAGGATATCTCCTTGTTGCAGCGGCTTGTTCTTTCTTCTTAGCAATGCCTGGATACGCGCCAGGAGTTCATCGAAGTGAAAGGGTTTTACCAGATAATCGTCGGCACCGGCGTTAAACGCATTGACCTTGTCTTTTACGTCGCTGTAAGCGGTGAGCATCAGGACCGGAGCTTCGCGGTCTGCCTGACGGATACGCTCGCAAATCTGTATGCCGTTCATTCCAGGTATATTGATATCAAGGATATACAAATCATATTTTTTATCCTGTGCCAGGGTTTTAAAGTCAGTACTGTCATGCCCGACATCGCAGCTAAATCCATGGTTGATGGCAAACTGCCGGATCTCCCTGGAAAGGGTCAGGTCGTCTTCCAAAAGGTAGATGTACGGTACTTTTTCTTCGCTTTGCATGGTGCCTTGCATCGGGTTCAGTCCGCAAGTTAACACGGAGAATTCCGGATTTGAAAGATTACAGGGCTTAAAAATAAGTAAGGTGCACGCCTTTTATTTTGCTTAAATTCTTTTTTTGATTTACTCATCCCCCAACTTCATGCAATTCATGGCAACCCTCAGAAGCTTGCTTTAGGCTTCTGGCTTACCTTTGGCCCATGCCACTGAAACGCATCCTTGTGCTCTGGATCAGCAGCGCTGCTCCAGGTCTTTTTGGTCAATACAGCATGGCCGAGTACCACCGGCTCGACCGCAGCAATGATACCGCCGGTATCCGTTTGATGATGGAACGTTGGTCTGCAACGCAAAAAGGGGAAGCAGACTATTTTATCGCCTGCTTTAACTACAGTGCGCAACGAGCCAGGCAGGAAGTGGTGGTGCTGACACAAGAAGAGCCTGATGGACAACACTTTGCTGTTCGCGATTCGGTGAATGGAACTGTATCATACCTGAGCAGCGTAACACAATACGATTCTGCCAGACTGAAAGCGGGTTTTGATTGCATAGACGACGGTATGCGCAAGCACCCGCGCCGCTTGGATATGCGTTTCGGTAAGATTTATGTTTTCGGTATAACAGAAAATTATACGGCCTATACCGACCTGCTGATTCAAACCCTGCGTGATGGAGCAGCGCACGGCCAGCGTTGGCTTTGGGCAGATGGGAAAAAATTGAAGAAGGGCAATGATTTTATGGAGGAAAATGCGCACCAATACATTGTCAAATTGTTCAATGTGGAGGCCGACCTTTCAGTCAATATCCGCGCCATTGCCCAAACCATGACAACGCTGTGGCCACGGAGCGTGGTTGCCCATGCAGACCTTGGCCTTTCGTATATGTTGAACGGTGCTTTTCAGGAAGCGCTCCCACACCTGCTACATGCGCATAAACTCGCTTCCCGCGATCAGGTGGTTTTATCCAATATCGGATACTGCTACAGGAAGTTGGGCGAAACACAAAAAGCCATCACCGCTTACCGATTGCTGAAGAAAAACGGGAGCAAGTCTTATAAAGAACTGGCCGACACGCAATTGGCAGAGTTAGGGGCGGCTCAATAGGCCAGGAGGTTCTCCAGCGCGCGTCGCGTTCCTTCAGCGCCTGGGAGAATTACTTTTTCCAGACCCATATTGAGTGGTATTGCCGGAACATCCAATGAACCCAGTGTTTCTACCGGTGCATCCAGTTCGCTGAAACAATGGCGTGCGATGCGGCCCGCAATGGCTTCAGCAAATGAATTGTGCAATGTTTCTTCCGTCAGCACCAATACTTTTCCATGGCGGCGTACGGCAGCATAAATGGCTTCATCGTCGCAGGGATTCAGCGTGCGGAGGTCTACAATTTCCAATTGGCCGGGCAAGTGTTTTTCGGCTGCCAGGGCCCAATAA
>JBKDBI010000108.1:0-12926 GCA_046314695.1 Bacteroidota bacterium
CTCATCAGCATCATCACCCAGGAAAAGATGGACCGCGATGTGAAGGAACTTTTCGTTGGAAGCGAAGACGTGCGCATCATCAACAACGCCGCTGAAATTCCTACCCTTTGCATCAATGCCTTCAATGCTTTGCTGGCGGGCGGTGTGATGGGCGTGAGCAGCAGTTAAGAAGTGAACGACCCTGTTCTTGTTACCGGTGCAACCGGTTTGCTCGGTGCCCATTTGGTGCATCATTTGCTGCAAAGCGGAAGGCCTGTGCTCGCCCTGCGCCGTGCATCCTCGTCAACCGCGCTGTTCAATCGCATTGGCAAGCTCTATAACAACACAACGGAGCCGGTTTGGGTAAACGGGTCGTTAGACGACGATGAGTCGCTCCTGGAGGCCGCAAAACAGGTAAAAACCGTGTTCCATTGTGCCGGGCTCATATCTTTTTTCCGGGAAGACCGCGAGGCCTTGTACGAAACCAATGTGCTGGGCACGGCACGCCTGGTAAATGTGCTGTTGTCGTTGCCGGAACCACCAGCCCTCTTCCACGTCAGCTCGATTGCCTCGCTGGGCAGGAACAGCGACAGCGAATGGATCAGCGAGAAAAGCGAATGGACAGACTCTCCGCTGAATACCCGTTATGCCATCACCAAGCACCTGGGTGAAATGGAAGTATGGCGGGGTTTTGAGGAAGGATTGCGCGGCGCTATCCTGAATCCTGGAATCATATTGGGCGCCGGAGACGGATACAGCGGTTCGAATGTTTTCTTCCGCGAGATACAACGGGGACTGAAGTTTCATCCACAAGGCGGGAACGGCTTTGTTTCAGTGGAAGATTGTGTGCATTTGTTGTTGCTGCTGGAAAGCAGCAGTGTGCAACACAGCCGCTTCATAGCGGTTTCCGAGAACCTCAGTTACAAGGAATTGCTGACGCTGATTGCCACCGCCATGGATAAAAAACCTCCTTCACGCGCGCTCACGGGCTTGTCTTACCGCAGTATCCGGTTCCTTACGCGCCTGTTAGAACCTTTTCTAGGCAAGAAGTTGCCGTTGAGTTATGAAAA
Organism: Bacteroidota bacterium; assembly: GCA_046314695.1. GTDB lineage: Bacteria > Bacteroidota > Bacteroidia > NS11-12g > UBA955 > REEB481. Next base: position 1,050 of record JBKDBI010000108.1, read on the forward strand.
CCTCCGGGTAAGCAGTCATACTTCCTTCTATGATAACAGCGCCGCCCGGAGTCTCGGTTTTGATTTCGAACCCATCCGTGTTTCGGTGGAAAGAACAGCTGCCCAATTGGCTGCCCTCTCCCATTAATCTGATCTTACCTACCTTTGCGCCGTGCGTATCGGCGTTGTAGTATTTCCTGGCTCAAACTGCGACCGCGACCTGATGGAAGCGGTTGAACTTCATACCGGTTCCAAGGTTGAAACCCTTTGGCACAAGGATAAAGACCTGAAAGGCTGCGATATGGTCTTTCTGCCTGGCGGTTTTTCCTATGGTGACTACCTGCGGAGCGGGGCCATCGCGGCCCAGGCTGCAGTTATGGAAGCAGTGCGCAGCCATGCAGCCTCCGGCGGGCTGGTGATGGGCATTTGCAATGGTTTCCAGATTCTTTGCGAATCGGGTTTGCTGCCCGGTGCACTCCTGCGCAACACAAGCATGCAGTTTGTCTGCAGCAACGTGCTGTTGAAGCCTGAAAACACCGACCTGGCCGTTACCCGCGCCTACAGCCGCGATGAGACCTATACCATCCCGATTGCACACGGAGAAGGACGCTTTTACGCCGACGCCAACACGCTGCGCCAGATTGAGGAAAACGGACAGGTAATGTTCCGCTATTGCGATGCTGCCGGTGAATCAACAGAGGCTTCCAACCCGAACGGTTCACTCAACAATATCGCAGGCATTTGCAACGCAGGCCGAAATGTGTTTGGCATGATGCCGCACCCGGAGCGCGCAGCGTTCCTCCACTCCGGAAACATGGACGGCGCGCCGCTCTTCAAAAGCCTGATCGGCGAAATGGCCGTTTGATTCTCCGCTCTGCGGCAGCACAATCCGTTCATTCCCCGATTCTTCGCTTTCGTCAATTCAGGACTGTTTTGGCCGACTTTTTCACAAGTTTTTTCGTTTACCATACAACCAGGCACGGGTATTGATTGTCTAAAGAGTAAGGCAAAACGGAAAGTGTTCATAACCCATACCGTTCGAACCTTGTAAACAACTTAATTAGCAACGCTATGAAATCGGCAGCCAAAAACATCCAGGGAAGGGGCACTCAGGTGCAAAAACCCCGTCACCAAAGCGACTCCGGCAGTGACCAACGCGCTGCCGGCGTGTAAAAAACCGCATTCAGGAACCTGCCCTGAGTCTTTCCGCATTTTCTGCCACCTGCAGGGCATTGATAAACGGATCCAATTTTCCATTCAACACTTCCGAGAGATTGTGCGTAGTTAATCCTATGCGGTGATCGGTTACGCGGCTTTGCGGAAAGTTATAGGTTCTGATTTTGGCACTGCGGTCGCCAGTTGAAACCAAGGTTTTGCGCCGCGCTGCTATGGCCTCCTCTTGTTCGCGCACTGTTTGCTCGTAGAGGCGTGTGCGCAGCATTTGCATGGCCTTTTCACGGTTTCCCAACTGCGTGCGCTCAGTTTGGCATATCACCACGATTCCGCTGGGTACGTGTGTGAGCTGAACCTTGGTTTCCACCTTGTTCACGTTCTGTCCGCCGGCTCCGCCACTTCTCGAGGTGTGCAGCAATACGTCGCTGTCGCGTATTTGTATTTCCACTTCATCGGCTTCCGGAAGCACGGCCACAGTTACGGCTGAAGTATGGATGCGGCCTTGGGTTTCGGTCTGTGGAATGCGCTGCACGCGGTGCACGCCGCTTTCATACTTCAACGTACCATACACCTGTTCACCCCGGATCATGAGAACGGATTTTGAATAGCCTCCGGCTGCCCCTTCTGTCGTTTCCACCAATTCAACCGTCCAACCCCGGGTTTCGCAGTAGCGCGTGTACATCCGCATCAGGTCGCCGGCGAAAAGGCATGCTTCATCACCGCCTGTTCCGGCGCGTATTTCAAGCACGGCGTCTTTGTCATCCTGCGGATCTTTAGGAATCAAGGCGACATGGATCCTCGCTTCCAATTCCTCGCGCAGGTCTTCACAGGCATTGATCTCAGCTACAGCGAGATCGCGCAGTTCCCTGTCTTTTTCCGTTTGGAGCAGCAAACGTGCCTGAGCCTCGTCGTGGTTCAGTTTGCGGTAGCGATGGTACAGGTCGTTCAATTCGCGGAGGCCGGTGTACTCCCTGTTGAGTTGGGTAAATCGCCTGCGATCTGATACAATCTCCTGACTGCTCAGGAGTAATTCCAGCTCCGTAAAGCGCGCATGCAATGCTTCGAGTTTTTCTTCCAACGCCATCAGTGGTACAAATGTAGTCCGCGGTCGGAGCGGTTCGCGAGAAGCGAAGCCGACAGACGAAAACGCTGCAATTGGGTTCCGTTGGTTTGAATGGTATCGCGGCGGCTACCGATGGCTATTCCTTCCCGGATCAATCGATTGGAGTCGATGGCATAGAACAAAGTACCGTCACGGGCGTCCCAGTATCCAGCCGGTTTTTGCAAGATGCGCAGGCGGTTCAGTGTTGCATTGAGTATCCGTATGCTCTGATCCTTTTCCGCGCCCAGAAACAAGTATTGACCGTCATCATAGATACGTGTTTTTCCTGTAGGTAGCCAAGATTCGGCAAGCATGGTGGAAGCCAGTGTCCGGCCGTCGTAATCCAGTTTTTTGAGGAAACCGTCACGGCCGTCCAGTATCCAGTAATTACCGTCTGCAGCCAGGCCAAAACCCTTGATCTGATAGTTTTCCTGGGTGTTGAAATCGACCAGACGGCGTTGATTCAATTGATTGTCGAGCATCAGCAAATGGCGGGTCGACGGAAAATACACCAAGACCTGCAAACCGTTGCTGGCATCAATTTGCGGATTGCCACCGTGGTTGCTGTAAGCCTGGGTGGCCAGCGTGCGACCGGCGGGATCTTTTTTGGAAATGATTCCTTCCGCATCCGCCATGATGATGTTACCCTGTTGGTCCAAGGCGAAATCGCTGTATTTCCCGGGAATCAGCGCATACTCAGCCATTGTTCCGGGAAGACCGAGCAATGCGATGGCCAACAGGCAGAATAGCGGATTGCTCATGGGTTTTCGAAGCGCTTAATAGTGGTTGTTTTACCGTCAAAAACGGCGTACGCACTGTCGTTGAACCAGGTTCCGGCATTCAGGTAACGTGATTGCTCTCCGACAGGCATATCGATCACCAGGTGGCGATGTCCGAAGACGAAGTAGTCTATATGGCTTTTATTCCTTAAAAAATCCTTACAAAACCCCAGCAGCCATTCCTTGTCCTCACCCAGGAACTGTTCGTATTTGTTGCCCTGTCCGAGCCGGCTTTTTCGGCTCCATGCGCGGGCTATGGCAAAACCGAGATTGGGGTGCAGCCGCGCAAAGAGCCACGAACTCCAGGGTGCGCGGAATATCCTGCGCAGCAATTTGTAGCTCTTTTCACCGTTTCCGAGGCCATCGCCATGGTGCAGGTAAAACTGCTTACCGGCAGATTGAAAGCGCAGTTCATCCGAAATAACCTCAACGCCAAGTTCTTTTTCCCAGTAACCGCTGGTCCACATATCGTGGTTGCCGCGGAACATAAAAACCGGAATACCGCGATCTGTAAGCGCGGCTATTTTCCCAAGAAAGCGCACAAACCCGGCTGGTACCGTGTAGCGATGTTCAAACCAGAAATCGAACGTATCACCCATGAGGAAAATGGCTGCTGCGTCATGTGAAACTTCTTCCAACCAGGCCACTGCTTTCCTTTCCCTTTCAAGGCTGCGTTCATGATCGGGCATTCCAAAGTGGAAATCACCGGCGAAATACAATTTGCCGGAGGGCGGTAGCGGTATTTCCCTGTTGCTGATCAATAAGCGGCGAATTGCTGGAGGAAGCGAATATCGTTATGGAAAAAATCGCGGATGTCTTTCACGCCATAGCGCAACATAGCGATGCGATCAAGACCCATACCAAAGGCGTAACCGCTGTATTTCTCAGGGTCTATTCCGCAGTTTGTCAAGACATTGGGATGAACCATCCCACAACCGAGAATTTCAAGCCAACCGGTTCCCTTCGTCAGTCGGCGGTCTTCTTCCGTCTCCGTGCCAGCCCAGATATCCATCTCGGCACTGGGTTCTGTAAACGGGAAATAAGATGGTCTGAAGCGGATTTTGGTTCCTTCCCCGAAGAAAGCACTAACGAAATAGAAAAGTGTCTGTTTTAAATCGGCGAAGCTTACGTTTTCGTCAATGTAAAGCCCTTCAAGCTGGTGAAAAAAGCAGTTGCTGCGTGCGCTCACCGCTTCATTTCTGTACACGCGACCAGGCATTACAAGGCGCAGGGGCGGACTTTTACTTTCCATTTCCCTGATCTGTACACTGCTTGTATGGGTGCGCAGCACCCGGTCACCGGCAAAGAAGGTATCCTGCATGTCGCGGGCCGGATGATTCTCTGCGAAGTTCAGCGCGCCGAAATTATGCCAATCGTCTTCCAGCTCAGGACCTTCAGCAGGTTCAAATCCGAGCTTGGAGAAAATTTGCAGCATTTCATCCCGAACCAGATGAATCGGGTGTTTGCCACCTGGCTCATGCAGATAGACCGGAAGATCGTATTGAACGCTTCGATCTCCGGTTTCTCCTGACGCAGTTTCGCTCAGCTTGAGCGAATCGTAAATAGCCTCGGCGTCTGCTTTCAAGCGGTTCAGTTCTTTGCCCCATTTCTTCTTCTCTTCAGGGGCTAAAGCGCGGAATGCATCCATCAACACAGAAACCGAGCCTTTCTTGCTCAGAAACTTCAGTCTGAATTGTTCAGCATCCGCTTTCGGTTCCTGGCCGGTAGCAGCTAACTGAGCTTTCAGTGCATTGATTTCGTTCTCCATGGGACAAAACTACGATTTGCCGGCTTGACTGTCTGTTTCTCTTGCCTTATGCTTGTTCACAAACCAATAGAAATAAAAAAGATTAAGAATTGATAATAAGTAAATATAGCTGTGTGAATTGGTGGATAAGCAGGTTCCACGTATTGGACCAGTCGTGGTTATGCACGTTTGATTAGGTAGTTAATTCATTGATTATGAAGGATTTGAATTTTATACCGTGAATAGATTTAGGTTTGCGAAGGAGGTAATGTGTGTGAAAACGCTCTTGGATTTTTGTGTATGAGAGCAGGGAAAGGGTAGGACTTTGTGAACCGGAATTAACATTGGCTGATAGATAAGGATGTTGTTACCTGTGAAACCGTGCTTATTGGTTACATTTCCAACAAGTGCCGTGTACATTACCGGGGCTGAAGGATTTTTTCCTCCGTATCGATGCCTTTGCGGAGTACGTAGTTGGGAATGGTATAATGGTATTCCTGTTTTCGTAACGGTGTTGTGCTGGCAGGTGTAATAATGCCGTTGCGATCCTGATCGTGAAAAATCAGGAATGCATAGGTGTCCACTGGTAAGCGCAATGAAACGCTATCTGTTTCCAGCGATTGATAAAAGGAGTTTGTTTTTGAACGCACCTGTATCAGGTAATAGGCAGTATCGTCGTTGGTTCTTTTGAAGCGAACGCTTACCGTGTCTTTTGGATTCGGTAGACTCATTAATTGTTTTGCAAAGTATGAGCCATCTGTAAACTGAACGGAAGAATCCGGAATTGATATACTGTTATAGGTTGCCGATGGCAGGTTGATTGTAAGTACAAATGGTGCCTGGATCTTCAAGTCGGGTGTAATTTTCAAAGTATCAGCGGGAGCAAGTAATAATAGTTCTGATGTTTGGCGTACGGGTTTTGAGAAGGCTATATGAACCAGATTGTTGTTTCCAGGATTCCGGATGATCTGTGAACTGGCTGGATAACGGATACTTTTTTTCCTGGGTTCAATGTTGATTAGAGGGCTATACAAGGTTCTGAATGGTATAATGTCGATGGAATCTGTTTGGAGGTAAAGAGTATCGAGCACGGTTACCATCGGACGAAGGCTCAGTGAGCTAGGTATGGTATTTATATCGTTGTATGGAAAATGGCTGTAGCCTTTGAAGCCAAAAATTCTGTATCCAAAGTACGTACGTTCTGCAACCGGATTGATACGTGGAATGTCTGTAGGTAAGAAATGAATATGCGTTGTATCTGGGAATGGTTTTGGTTTGTTGCGGTCAAGAATATTGAAAATCTCGCCTGAGTCTATGCGATGGTTGTTGTTTTTGTCGCTCAATACGAGCATTTGAGTTTCAGCTGAATCTAGTACCGGTAGATAATAGTTACCGTGTATGTCTGTTCTGGTAAACGGCAGACCTTGCAAGCTCGATGCTATGGTTGGAAAGTCACCGCGATAAACAGACAGTTTTTCGAGCTTATTGAGTTCATAGCTGGATTGGTACTTGCCGCCATAATAGAACAGGGCCGGAACGGAATCCAGGGTTTTAGTACCTTGAAAGAACAGTACGGTGTCTACCATAGGGTTTTTTTCGTTCAAGTCTCTCACAGCTCCTGTAAGGAACTGTATTTGGAATTTTTCAGGCAGGATGGTATCTATGGTTATGTTGAGACCGTGTTGTATAGGCTTGACGACTTTCCTTGCGCTCGTAGCTGGTGATATAAGGATGTTTTGATCAGCCTGTTCGGCAAGAACATTTTCATCAAACGTCAATGTTACTTGAGTTGATGTTCCACGTGAAATATGTACAGCCGAAATGGAAGGTCCGGTTTCATCCTTATTGCCTCCTGTTGGTACAACGGGTTGTGCGCATGAGGCGAAAAGGATTAGGATGGGAAGGATTTTCTTAACGTCCAAAACGTACGAGTAGAATGGAAACATCTGATGGTGTGACACCGCTTATGCGGCTGGCTTGGCCTATTGTAGAAGGCTGAATGGTTTGTAATTTAAGTCTGGCCTCCATAGAAAGGGCATGAACAGACATATAATCGTATTGAGATGGTATGTTGAGATGTTCGAGGTGCAGGAGTTTGGCAGCCTGTTCTTTTTCCTTCTCGAGATAACCGGAGTATTTATGCTGAATTTCTGCTTCAAGTATCGCATCATCCAAAAACGGTGCCAGCAATTGTTCTATTCTTGGGAGATCACGGAGTGCATGTATATCTATTTGGGGTCTGGCCAAGAGGCGCGAAGCGGTATGTTTTTCCCTGATGGGTGCGCTATTGCGTGATTCCATGAGCGGATTGCATTCCTCTGGCAGAAGTGTAGTATGTTGTAATAGGTCCAGAATGCGTTGGCTGTCCGTGATTTTTTTCTCAACTGCATCCATGCGTATATCGTCTGCCAAGCCGAGCGCATGAGACAAAGGGGTAAGGCGTATATCGGCATTGTCTTGCCGTAGGAGAATACGGTATTCGGCCCTTGATGTAAACATGCGATAAGGCTCATCGGTACCTTTATTGACCAGGTCGTCAATCAATACGCCTATATAAGCCTGGTCTCGGCCAAGGACAAACGGATCGCGTTCATTGATTCGTAGATGGGCGTTTATTCCAGCCATCAGGCCCTGGCAAGCGGCTTCCTCGTACCCAGTTGTGCCGTTGATCTGGCCTGCGAAGTACAGATTGCGGATGAGCTTCGTCTCGAGGGTATTGTACAGTTGTGTAGGAGGGAAGTAATCGTATTCAATAGCGTACCCGGGGCGGAATATACGGGCGCGCTCGAACCCGGGTATGAGTTGCAATGCCTTGAGTTGGATATGATCGGGCAAGGAAGTAGAAAACCCATTCACATAGATCTCTACTGTATTCCAGCCTTCTGGTTCTACGAAAATTTGATGCCGTTCGCGCTCAGCGAAACGGTTGATTTTATCTTCTATACTGGGGCAGTATCTGGGTCCGACACCTTGAATACTTCCATTGTACATGGGTGATTCGTCAAACCCTGTGCGCAGGACTTCGTGAACAGCCTCGTTGGTATAGGTGATATAACAACTGCGTTGATGTTGAAGCGGGGATGTTTCACGTGAAAAACTGAATTTACCGGGCTCCGTATCGCCGGCTTGTTCTTCCATTTTGGTGTAGTCGAGCGTTCTTCCATCTACCCGCGGCGGAGTGCCAGTTTTCATCCTGCCTGCCGTGAAGCCGAGTTCGATGAGCTGTCCGGTTATGCCTTTGGCAGCACTTTCCCCCATTCTGCCACCACCGAAATTCTTGGTACCAATATGGATGAGACCATTTAGAAAAGTACCGTTGGTAAGCACAACTGCTTTAGCGTAGATGGTGGCCCCCATCTGGGTAACAACACCGGAAACACGTCCATGCTCAATAATCAGGGAGGCTACAGTGTCCTGGAAGAAGCTGAGATTGGGCAATTGCTCGAGTTGCATTCGCCAGGTCTCAGCAAAGCGCATGCGATCGCTTTGGGCCCTTGGGCTCCACATGGCTGGTCCCTTGGAACGGTTGAGCATACGGAATTGTATCATCGTCTTATCGGTGATGATTCCGCTATAACCGCCAAGGGCATCAATCTCCCGAACGATTTGACCTTTGGCTACCCCACCCATGGCGGGATTGCACGACATTTTAGCAATGGTTTCCATGTTCATGGTTATTAGCATGACGGTGGAACCCATATTGGCCGCTGCTGCTGCTGCTTCGCAACCGGCATGACCAGCGCCTACTACGATGATATCAAAGTGACCCAGGTTCATGTGATAATAGAATCAATAGAGGTTTTTATAGAACTGTATATAGGTGTTTTCGGCATCGCGCATGGCTAATTTCTCTGCTTCACTGCTATCGTTCATACCGCAAAGATGTAGCAGACCGTGAATACAAACACGCAGTATTTCATCCATTGAAGATGAACCCAGGGAAAGGGCATTTTCAAGTACCCGGTCTCTGCTGACATACAATTCGCCCTGGATACTCCGGAGATCTTCGCTCAAATCGAATGTGATGATATCGGTATAGTAATCATGCTGGAGAAAATCGCGGTTCATCAATAATAGTTCTTCGTCGTCAACGAAGATGATATCCAGCTGTGCAAGTTCCCTTTGAAAGTCGGTGCATACGTGAAGCAAAGTTTTGCGCAGGGTACCTGCTTGTACTTTGTGTTTACGAAAGAAGGGAAGGTGTTGGTGAAATTTGACGGCTATGTTTTTCATTCAAGGAGGTGGACCATTCCGCGGTGATGGGTAAGCACACCTGATGCATCCACGGCTTCCAGAACAAATGCATAAACGCCTGAAGGTGCGGGTTGTCCTTTTGCATCGCGACCATCCCAGCCATCGAGCAGGAAAGAGGCATAAATTTTCTCACCCCATCGGTTGTAGATGCTCAGTTTGCTTAGCCGGCTGTCGAGTGAAAGTCCGGTAGGTTTAAAAATCGGATTGTGTAGCGAGCCGGGTCTGAAAGCATTGGGGATGTAAATGTCAAAACCGGAGAACGGACAAAGAATATTGGAATAAGCGGTGTCTTTTGTTCCAAACAAATTGGTTCCGTTCTCTATTGCTCGTATGCAATAGCAGAGGGATTTGTCGGCCGCGTTTTCGATATTTATAAAATCTGGTTTATTGGCATGGGTTTCCGAAACGTTCCACGTGGAAACAGGAAGGTTTCTTGCACCGGCTAGCAACTGATATTCTTCTACCGGATTGCTCCAGCCGATGTAATCCAACCATTGCAGCTGGTAGGGAAATGCGGCAGAGCTGCTTAGCAGAATATTGCGGCTGGCGTTCGAAGATTGCGAAACCTGAGAGCATTGGTCACTCGAACGAAAACGGAAAAAGAAACTTTCGCCTTCCTTTACATTGAGCGTACGTTTCCAATTACCGTTTGCATCCGGGTAGGGTATACGTGTCCATGTGTTCCACGTGGAACCGTCTGCCGACCTTTCGATTATCAATTCTTGTACACTGCTGAGTCCGGCTTCGGTAAGACCACGAATTTCGAGTTCTGTGTTGCTGAGATGACTCACACGTTTAATGTATCTAAAGGATGGTTCAGGCTGACTATCAAGGTAGTAGCTTACTTCGTGTGAGCGGCTTGTGGTGGTTGAACCTTGGCGGTAAGCGCGGACAAACAGGCGATACACTTGCTGTCGTTGGGGCAGAGATACTGTGAAAAGCAGATTGGCCGCGTTGCCTGGCAACATTGCCACCGGAAGCCAGTTTGGCTGGCCAGCCTGTTGGACAAAAAGCTGGTAACGGTCAACCGCCCAACCTTTGTAAGGTGTGAATCGCAAACTGAGGGTGCGGTTGCAATATGAAGAATCTGTTTTGCGCAAGGTGACCGCTTCGTGATCTGCACTAATGATACTTGCCTGGTTGCAGCTGTCGTAAGCAGCAATAGCAATGCGGTTTCCGATGAGCGCCGGGTTCATGCCGCGAATGCGGTAAACACGTGCTACGGTGTCGGCTATTCTGCTATTGGTGCCCGTTACGTGATACAAATAATACCCTTTGAGGTCGGCTGCAACAGAAGGAGACCAACCGGCCATCAAAAGGCCGCTCAGCGGATCATAACTTACAGAATCCAATCCCATCTCGGGTGGTTCTTCATCGTCAACGAACAAGGTGTCTGATTCCAAGGTGTCAATGCCATTGCAGGCATAGCGCGCCACCAGAAAGAATTGCCAGCGTTTCAGGTTGCCCAGGGGTATGGTAATGCTCGTTTGGGCCGGATTGACAACCTCGGCCATGGGTGAGAATATCAGACTCACATCTTCTCGGCCATACACAATTAGCTTGTTGAAACTTGCGCAATTGTCACTCGAAGGAACCCAGTAAAGGGTAGCTGTCTGGTTCAAGCGATCCAGACAGATGCGCAATAACTGCGGAGCCCTATCTAAGGCATGGACCTCCCATCCTGTTAAAAACAGGCACAAAAGGGCGCCAATTTTTTTAACAGCCGGAAGCATTGTATTATACCGCTCCAGCGGATGCTATATAGAACGAATTCGGGTCAAGGAAGTTGTATGCGAGTGACTGAATTTCTTCAGGGGAGACAGCCCGGATCTCTTGCAAGGCGCTGTCCATGAAGCTGTAATCGCGCCCGTGAACCTGAAGTTCACGAACCCGCGCAGCCATGCTGAAAATACCGTCAAAACCCATTTTAATATTGCCACAGAGGTATTGTTGTACCTTGCCCAATTCGTCTGCGCTGACCGAAACCTCCCGCAGCTCTTGCATCTCCCGTTTGATTTCTTCTATTACCAAAGCCTTATTCTCCGCTTTTACATCGCTCGATACCAACCATTGATAATGCGGGCCTGGCTTAAGCAGCGAAGAATGAATGCCATACGTTAAACCTTTCTGCTCTCGGATATTCTGCATGAGCCGGCTTCCAAAAAAGCCACCCAACAAAGTGTTCAATACGAGCATTTTGTAATAACCACTGTCAGGAATATCCAGCTCACTCTTGCCGAAATAGATGCTAACCTGATTCGTATTGGCCACTGCGTGTTCCACGTGTACCGGCTGATGCGCGGCGTGTGTCCAGCTTTTCGGGTCGCGCGGGGTCGCGGCGAATGCCGCACCATGTTCTTGCCAAATTGCGCGGATATCCGCAAGTTGTGGCTCATTCAGATCGCCACAGATTACCACGAAAAGATTAGCAGGGTTCCATACTTCTTCAGCCGCAGTCCGCAATAGGGCAGGTGTTATGGCGGCATAGTCTTCCAAATTTGTGAATTGGCCTTGGAAGTGACCGGATCCAACCATTTGTTCCATCAGCTTGCGGTATGACCAATAGCGCGGCGTGGCCATCCGGCTTTTCAATTCGCTTGCTGCTGCAGTTCGGTACACCTCCAGTTCGCTATCAGGGAAGACAGCACCATTCCTGAACTCCAGGAACCTGCGAAAGGCATCTGCGAGCTTGGATGAACGGGCACCGATGGTGTGCTGGCAATATAAGAGGTCTGCTGTTCCGTCTGCCGTTGCACCCAGGCTTTCCAATGTAGCATGAATAGTCTCCGCCGGACTGTCTGCCGTGCCGGAAAGCATCAGCTGGTGCATCGCGCGGTGCAGCA
>JBKDBI010000109.1:0-7667 GCA_046314695.1 Bacteroidota bacterium
ATCGGGCAATACAGGCAGGCGTTTCAAGGCAAATACATGCGGGTCGAGCAGGACAAAGCGCTGATCTGCCTGATCCATACAACCTGTATAATCAGGCAGGAAAGCTGCAGAAAGGCTGCTATAGGTATGCAGTTCGTAAGCAGCGATGAGTGTGTGACCGGGATATTGTTCCCTCACGGCATCCACTGTAGCACGCAGCTTGGAAGGGGAATGGGCGAAGTCGCGGTATACGATCAGGTTGTCGCTGCGGTGCAGGCATTCCAGGCGTCGGGCCGTTCCTGTAAAGCTATCCATGGCGGCGAGAAAACGTTGGGGTTCGAGACCTATCGATTCGGCCAGCAACATCGCAGCATGGAGGTTTTGCATGTTGTGCCTGCCAAAAACGCCCACCGGCCAAAATTTTCCTTCGTATTGGATATAGGTCTGACCGGCATGGTTTTCAGCGGCAAGACCATCGTAGGGGGTACAAATGGAATGGTGTTTCCTGCTGAGTTCCTGCAAAGCGGAATCGCCTGAAAAGGTGTATATGCGCGCTTCCGCCGGGCATGTTTGCAGGAAACCGTCGAAAGCCTGCACATACGATTCGAAGGTTGGGAAAACATTGATATGATCCCAGGCTATGCCGGTGATGCAGGCAAAGTGTGGGCGGTAATGCAGGAATTTCGGGCGCGGGTCGAGCGCAGAGCTAAGGTATTCATCGCCTTCGATCACCATAACAGGCGCATCGCTCAGGCGCACCATGCGCTCAAAACCGGGCAAGGAAGCGCCGACCAGATAGTCGAAATCCATTCCGTTGTGCCGGAGGGCATGCATCAGCATGGCAGTGGTACTGGTTTTGCCGTGGCTGCCGGCAACCACTACACGGGTTTTGTGTTGGCTGTGGCGGTAGATATAATCGGGGAAGGAGTAAACCGGAATCTGCAGTTCCAGGGCGCGCAGCAGTTCCGGATTGTCTTTGCGGGCGTGCATGCCGAGGATGACACAGTCAGGTCTGCTGTCGAGTTTCTCAGGAAACCAGCCAAAGCCTTCGGGCAATAGCCCGGCTTGTTGCAGCCTGCCAAGCGCCGGTTCAAAGATTTCATCGTCGCTGCCGCTGACCAAATGCCCGAGCGCCTGCAGCTCCAGCGCCAGGTTGTGCATCACCGCACCCCCGATGGAAATAAAGTGAATTCGCATTGCAGGGTCAAAATAAGCCCGATTTCTGCGAAACATCAGTTGCAGACTAACACTTGTTTGATAATTTTGGCGCAAGATGAAGATAGGACTTGTAGGCGGCGGCCTCGCCGGATCGCTGTTGGCTGTATACATGGCGCGCAAAGGGCATGAAGTGCATGTGTTTGAACGCAGGCCCGATATGCGTGGCGGGCAATACGAAGGTGGAAGAAGCATCAACCTGGCGCTGAGCATGCGCGGATTGAAGGCATTGGAAAAAGTAGGCCTCGATGTGCCGGTGCTTGAACAAGCCATTCCAATGCACGGCCGCATGATGCACGACCTGGCCGGTAATCTGACATACCAGCCATACGGAAAAGATGGTCAGGCCATCAACTCCGTTTCCCGCGGAGGGCTGAATATTCAGTTGATACAGCTGGCCGACGCTTACCCGAATATCCATCTGTATTTCAGGCACCGCTGCACGCATGCCGATCTCGATACAGCCAGCGCCACATTCGAAACCGAAGATGGCAGCAGCATCGAATTTCAGGGCGATTACCTGATCGGAACCGATGGCGCATACAGCGCGGTGCGTGATGCCTTCCAGCGCAGCAACCGCTTCAATTATTCCCAATCGTATATCGACCACGGTTACAAGGAACTGGAAATCATGCCCGGTCCGGGTGGCACTTTCGCCATGGAAAAGCATTGCCTGCATATCTGGCCCCGCGCTTCCTACATGCTGATTGCCCTTCCCAACCCCGATGGCAGTTTCACCTGTACCTTGTTTTTCCCCTGGGAAGGAAACCCAAGCTTTACCAGCCTCGACAGCGACGCCAAGATCAAGGCTTTCATGGAAGAGCAGTTTCCAGACGCAGTGGGAATGATGCCGAATTATCTGCACGATTTCAACACCAATCCGACCGGTTCGTTGGTAACAGTGCGCAGTTATCCTTGGGTGCGCGGCAAAGCAGCCTTGCTCGGCGATGCTGCCCACGCCATTGTGCCTTTTTACGGGCAGGGCATGAATTGTGCTTTCGAAGATTGCCGTATCCTGGATGAATGCATGGACAGGCATCCGGGCAATATGGATGCAGCCCTGCAGGAATACCAGGTATTGCGCAAGACCAATGCCGATGCGGTGGCCGACCTGGCGCTGCAAAACTTTGTCGAGATGCGCGATCTGGTGGGCGATCCGGCCTTCCTCCACCGCAAACATGTAGAGCACGACCTGGCGGAAATGTATCCCGACCGCTTCCGCAGCCAATACGAATTGGTGTCTTTCAGCAATGAACCTTATCGCTACGCCTGGGATCAAGGCGCGCGGAACGGCGCACTGCTTGATTATCTGATCGACAACAAGCTGGAAGACCGGCTCGGCGACAGGGCCATGCTTGAGCCACTGTTCGACAAGTTTCTCTGATTCGGGGGTTATTTCCGGCTTTCGTGCCGGCGCTTGTTTTCCGCTTTCACGCTGTCAAGCAGGTAAATATCGTAATCGGTCCGGCCTTTCAACGATGCCCGTTTGACGGTGCCTTTGTCTTTTACATAGCCCAATACCATCAGGTAGCCACTGCCCAGTACGGCGATCAGGAATAGGATGAGTACAACGAGTTTGTTCCTTTTTTGTGTGTTCATGGCTCAGGCAAAATTGAGGTTTAAATCATTTGCGAGTTGACGCAAATCGGCCATCACTTTGTCATTTACCGGAATTCCATTGTCCCGACGGTATGCAGCAGCCTGAGCTTCCGGCTCTCCCGGTATGAGCACCGGCTTATCGCTGTTACGGGCTTTGGTTTCACGGAAGCGACGTATCCATCGATCCATGTGTTGTTGGTATTCTTCGAGCGGACGAAATCCGTCTACCCGCATGGCGCCGACAAAATGACCGATGCCTTCTCCCGGCAAATCTGGAAGTACGGGCAGGTACGAAACAAAAGGCGGAACCCAAGGGCCGTAATTGGCACCGCTGAGCACGCCGCTGAGCAGGTCTACGACCGATGAAAGCCCATAGCCTTTATAATCGCCATGCTCCGGGTCGCTGCCCAGTGTGAGCAACATGCCGCCGCTGCGCAGGGCGGATGGGTCTGTGCTGGCATTCCCTTCCTGATCCGTTAACCAACCTTCCGGAACGGGTTTGCCTTTGCGTTCCGCAATTTCGAGCTTGC
This sequence comes from Bacteroidota bacterium, assembly GCA_046314695.1. GTDB lineage: Bacteria > Bacteroidota > Bacteroidia > NS11-12g > UBA955 > REEB481. Next base: position 3,324 of record JBKDBI010000109.1, read on the forward strand.
CGTTGCTGGCGGCGGAAGTGGCCATGTCGAGCACAAAGGGCGCTTCTTCGCCGGCAGGGAAGGCATAGCAAACCGGATTGGTTCCCAGCATGCGTTCCGCGCCGCCGGCCGGTGTTACAAGCGGACTTGCATTGGTAACCGCAAAGCCGATCATGCCTTCACGGGCGGCCATCAGGGCATGGTGCGCCGCGATGCCGAAGTGGTTGCTGTTGCGCACGGCTACCCATCCACTGCCGCAGATTCTTGCTTTTTCAATGGCAATGCGCATGGCATGGGGCGCGCTCACGAGGCCCAGTGCGCCATCAGCATTCAAAGTTGCGGTTGACGGTGTTTCGGTGCTCAGGTGGAAGGCCGGTGTTGCATTTACCCGCCCGGCTTTCCACAGCCGCACATAGCCCGAAAGCCGCGCAACACCATGGGAGTCGATGCCACGCAGATCGGCATGGATAAGCACATCGGCTGCTTCTTCTGCATGCGCTTCGCTGCAACCCATGTGCAGAAACACTGCGCGGGTAAAGCCGCGCAAGACACTTTCGCTGAGTATTTCCGGTTCCACGCTGCGAAAGTACAGCGCTGCAACTTTTCTTGCCTTCTTTTTAAAGTATTCATAATCAGCGCGATAGGTTTGTTTCGTGCAGAATTCCCCAAAAAACACAAACTTCGGGGCAACGAAAAGCCCTCACCTGTGTCTTCGTTACAAGCACAGTGAATGGCATGGATGAATGACAGACAGGGAGCTAGTGGACGGATGTCTGAGGGAAGAGCGCCAGGTTCAGGAGTTGCTTTTTCATCGTTTTGCACCGCGAATGAAGTCGGTGTGCATGCGCTATTGTCAAAACCAGGAAGATGCGGAAGACGCTTTAATGGAAACCTTTGTGAAAGTATTTGACCACATGCGCAGCTTCAGCCATCAGGGCTCTTTGGAAGGCTGGATCCGCAGGATAGCAGTGAACACCTCGCTGAACAAAATCCGCGCGCGCCGGCAGACAGAGACACTCGAGCCTGAACTGCATGATACAGAAATTGGCGATGATGCATTGAACCGTCTGGAAACCATTGAGTTGCTGGAAATGATCAGCCGCTTGCCGGAAGGCTATCGAATGGTTTTTAACCTGTATGCCGTGGAAGGGTATTCCCACCACGAAATAGCCGGAATGCTTGGCATTGAAGAAGTAACCTCGCGCACGCAGCTTGCAAAAGCCCGCCGTGCGCTTCAAAAAATGATCATACTACAAAAGGAATTGCATTGATGGGTATGGAAAACAAAGACTTTCGCCGGCGCTTGCTGGACCAGGAATTACCGGTTGATGCCGGTGCTTTTGGTCGGGTAATGGAACGTCGCAAGGCCGGAGGCACCGGCGCTGCCTGGACAGGCAAGGGCATTTGGGCCGCTGCGCTCTTAATCGGTACAGCCGGAATTGGCATGTACATGCAGCGCAGCCCGATTGCGTTGCCCGATGCAGACAAGGGCAGCCAAACCGGAATAACTGAAGCCGCCTCCTCAAGTGCAAATCCGCTTCAACAACGTGCAGATAAAACCGCGGTTTACCATGGTCAGCACAACAGCAGCGCACAAGCTTCTGGCAGCCAGGTTGCGGCTGCGGAAACAAAAGACGAGGTAACCAATCCAAACGGCAAACGCCGCCTTGCCGGTGCGAACCCGGCAAACCAGGCAGGCCATCATACGGGCACGAAAACATTCTTCAGGAATGTAGACCCAGCCAATCCGGGCTTGGAAAACCAGGACCGATTGCCGATGGGAATTTCAACCAACGGCGAGACCCCGAATACATCATCTGCCATGGATGGAAATGACGTCAACAGCCAGTCACATGCTTATGCCTGGACTGCGTTGATGAAACAGCCGCTCCGCATACATCCGATGTTGCGGAAGCCTCGGGCAACTGAGCCATTGGATTTCCAACGTACATCCCGCATTGCCCAGCATTTCCTGCAGACCGAGTGGATGGTAGAACCGGGCTGGGTGCTGAAGCAAAGTCCGGCCGGTGCAGCTTTGCGGAAGCAAGAGCGTTTTGCAGGCGCTGCTGCCTTTACTGCCAGAGCAGTTTTTTCTGCAAACCGCGGTTTCCAGTGGGTAAGCGGCATCCGCTATCAGGAATGGGTCGACCATTTCAATTTCAGCCAGCAACACACTTCCACGCATCAGCGAATAGACGCCTATGACGTGATTATCCGCGTGCCGGGTCAGCCAGACCGCACCGAAACGCGTTACGATACAACCCAAATGCAGGTTAGCCGCCAGGAGAGCTATGCCGATATCAACCGCTACCGCATGATTGGTTTGCCGGTGGCATTCCGATGGAGCCCGGTTCAGGATGGAATCTGGTATGTTCAGGCGGGCATCACACCTTCTTATCTGGTTTACCGCGGCGGCAGCCGGCGCATGAATGACGGCAGCGTGGTATCGCTGGCAGACGGCGCCAATATCAACCGTTTCCAATTGCATGCAGGTTTGTCAGCCGGTATGCGCAGGTTCGTGGCACCGCGTATAGCCATGATGCTGGAGCCGGGACTTGGGTATAACCTGACACAGTTTGCGGCAGGGCCTATGCGGCAGCGCAATCTTCAACTCAGTCTTTCGGCCGGTTTGATGTTCCACCTCGGAAGGTGAGCAACCGCAGATTACATATTCTCACAGTACTGGTTGCCAGCTGTAGCCCGTTATTTGCCCCGGCGCAGGATACAGCGCGGATCAGCGGGCATAGACTTGCTGTGAGCCTGCGTTCCAACCACATGTTGGAATCGGTGAATCATCCTGCTGTTACTTACCAGGACAAACCAGTCATTCGAAAAATGGGCCTTTGGATTACCACGGGTAGCACATCAATCCAGGCATCGGGAGCGGTTTGCGATGTGTACACCGGCGCTTCCGATTTCAGGCCGGGCCCGACACGCCTGAACGGCGGAGCGGCAGCCGACACCCTGCAATACAACAAAGTATATACCCTCCGTCAAGGTGAAGTACAACAGCACAGAGCGGGCTGGAAACAGCCAGGGTACCAGCCTTCAGAAAACATCAGCAATTGGCCTGCCAATGGTCCAAAGGGCTTTGCAAGCGTATTAGCACCTTATGCCGATGTGAACCGGAACGGTTTTTACGATCCGCTGCAAGGCGATTACCCATTTGTACCCGAAGGCGAACTGGCTTATACCATCAGCAACGATGTAGCCGCAGCAAACCGGCTGGCATCTGCCGCTCCGCAAGGAGCCGAAGTTCAAACCATGGTCTGGATCCCTGAAACACAAGCGGATACAACGCTCGGGCTGTTGGCATATTTCCGTTTTGTGGTGCACAACCGCTCGCAGCAGAACTGGAATGGTGTGGCATTGTCGCTGGCGGCAGATTTTTCTCTTGGAGATGCGAGCGACGATTATCTGGTGACCGATGTACACGCCGGTGGATTGGCCGCTTACAACGGAACTGCATCTGATGCGGTTTTTGGCAGGAGTATTCCGGCAGTCGCCATCTACATGCTGAACAGGCAGGTGCTTTCGAGCATGTATTTCGAAAACACCGGCGACGCGGTGCGCGGAAAGCCAACCAATATGGCCCATTACCATTACCTGGCACGCGGACGGTGGAAAACCGGTCGAAATCTTGCCTTTGGCCGTGCCGGGTTGGATGGAAGCATTGTTACTTCCTATGTGTACAGCAACGGCACCGACCCGGCGAATATGGGAATATGGAATGAAGGTGACGCCGGAAATTTTCCGGGTAACCGCACAGGGTTGCTCACGTCAGACACATTTTCTCTACCTGCAGGGGGCAGCGCCGTGCTTGAACTGGCACTGGGCGTGATACGCAATGTAGGAAATGACCCGGCTTTATTGGGTGCGAAAATGGTTCAGCAAAAAAATGCTGCCCTCAGGCAACAAAAGAACACACTCCCGGGTCTTACTGACAACCCAATAGAAATGCGGCTTTACGAAGACAAGATGGCAATACGCAGCGCAGGCAATTCTCCCTTGAATGTCAGCGTTTATGATATGACGGCCCGGCAGCTTGCCACATTTTGTTTTTTGGGTGCCGGAATAGTTAATTTGAAAAATCTGCCCGGCAACGGGCCTGTCGTATTTATGGTTAGTGACAACCATGGCAGGCAAGTAACCGGAAAGGCTTTAATACCAGCGAAATAAGAAAAAACAATACCCTATGAAGAGATACCTACTCGCATTTATTGCAATCGCGCTCGGAACGCTCGATGTCATGGCGACCCACATGATGGGTGCAGACATGAGTTATCAGTGTCTGGGCGGAGGCAAGTACAAAATCATTGCGAAGATTTATCGCGATTGCCGCGGTATTCCCTTCAACAGCCCGAC
>JBKDBI010000110.1:0-4499 GCA_046314695.1 Bacteroidota bacterium
TATAAAAAGGAGATTAAGAATACATACAAGTCAGCACAAAGCGCGGCAACTGGATTTAAAAGCATGCTTGAAAAAAGCAAATACAATCCGGAAACGGCATTGAGGATTGTAGAAACGGCGGTTGCAAATTGCTGGAAAGGCATACAGGAAGAGCGGCAACAGTTTAAGCCATCAGGAAAAAGCAAAGTGCAAGAGCAACATGAGGACTTAGTTAGTTATGTAATAAATAAAAGGAATTTATTAAATGGATAACAAGCTACAAATTCAATATAATCTCCACCCAGCAACGCTCGAACGGTGGGAGCAGATTAAAACGGTTATGCCGTACAAGTTCTCACAGGCCACCGCGCTCCGTTGCGTTGATATAGTTGCTATTTGGCCGCAAATTAAGCCGTCCACGTTTGACGATGCGATAAAAGCCGACACACCCACGCTTGGCGCACTTGGTTTTTATTTAGGCGGTGAACAAGCAGTACAATTAATTGCCGAGATGATAACCGCCGCCGCGATCCTTTTAAACGTGGGTAAAAATCTACAAAAACACCAACTCGAACCAATCGCCGAAGTGCTTTACACCGAGTTCAAACTTTTGACCGTTGCCGATTTTCGATGCGCACTCCGGATGGGGGCGACTGGCAAATTTGGCCAAGTGTTTGATCGGTTAGACTTGGAAGTACTATCGAGTTGGTGCGCTCAATATTGGAGCCAAAAGGCAGACTATTGTGAAGGGATGAACGCTCGAAAGCACAAAGAGAATAAACAACCGCCTTCCAACGCAATCGCAATGCCCGACTTTTTTAGAGATTGGCTAAAAGAGCGCGAAACAGGTAAACAGCGAGAGCGGGCAAAGTTTGAACCGGACGACGCACTTTTGAAGCAATGGGAAAAGGAATGGGAAGCGATTGACGATGAATTAAGGCCCGCGTTTGTTTTGTATGTCAAACTTAAAACACAGATGCTTTTTAAAGATCAATTTAAGTAGATACTTTTTATTTCCATTTATTGTATATACATTTGCAATTCAATTTAAACTTAACTTATTATGTTACCGGAGATTAAAACATTGATTGAGAATGACATTAAAAACCTTGAATTACCACAATTGGTTGACTACATCAATGAGTTGAGGTATTTTATTCATCAACATTCACCTTTTAAAACAGAACCAGTAGATTATGTAAAATGGGTATGGAATGAAAAAGTAGTATCTAACGACTACAATCCAAATAAAGTAGCTCCTCCGGAGATGGAACTACTTGAAATATCTATCATGAACGATGGCTACACGCAACCAATTGTTACATGGCCACATTCTAACAAAATAGAAGTTATTGATGGCTTTCACCGTTCAAGAGTTGGTAAAGAATCTAAGATTGTAAAAAACAGGGTGATGGGATTTTTGCCGACTGTTATTATTAGAAAAGAGCAGGAAGACAAAAATGACCGCATAGCTTCTACTATTAGGCATAACCGCGCAAGAGGTAAACACCAAATTGACGCAATGTCTGAAATAGTGATTGAGCTTAAAAACCGTAACTGGAAAAATGAACGTATAGCGCGAGAACTTGGCATGGACGAGGATGAAGTTTTAAGATTGTGCCAAATTACCGGTCTTGAACATTTGTTTACTGATAATGACTTTTCTATGTCGTGGGAAGCATCAGACAGCGCAACGGATGACGATTTTGAGCCGCTAACAGACGATGTAGAAGGAGATTTTGGCCGAACCGTTAATACATCGGATCAGGAAAGAGTTTTTTACACCTACGATAAATGGGAATGCCACAAAGCCGGCTTTTACGCATCAAAATTTGAAGGACTAACAAAAACAGAAGCGGAGCAAGGTTTTGCAGATTTATTAAAAGATGGTGCCGCGTTTGAGTCTGCTTTAAATGGAGTTATAAATGATTGGTATTATAGTTGCCAGCACTATTTGACAAACAAGGCAATGAATAGAATTGCCTGGTTAGGTCAAGCAGCTGTTTGTTATGCCACCGGAATACCAAGCACTTACTCTGCCGGATGGAATTTACTTACAGAAGAAGAACAAAATACAGCTAATTTGATAGCTCTTAAATACTTGAACATTTGGAGGGCTAATAATAACAAATCGGAATTGAGCCTTGAAGAGGCATTATCAGCTGGAAGACAAGTAAACATTTACTAATTATGGCAACTAAAATTTATCAGGATATATCAGTTTTACAGGCGGCAAAAAATAGAATATCAAAAGTATTTGACGATTTTAGCCGCATTTATATCAGTTTTTCAGGCGGAAAGGATAGCACTGTAATGTCGCATTTAGTTTTAAAGGAAGCTAAAAAGCGTAATTTAAAAGTTGGTTTTCTTATTATTGATTTGGAGGCACAATACACGGACACTATCAAGCATATTGAAAACATGGTGGAAATGTATAAAGACCATATTGACCTTCATTGGTTTTGCGGTGAGCTTTTACTTCGCAACGCAGTAAGTAATTACGAGCCAAGATGGGTGTGCTGGGATGAGGATAAGAAATCTACTTGGGTGCGAGAAAAGCCAAAACTTGCTGCTGATTTATCTCAATATGATTTTTACGTTCCAAAAATGGAATTTGAAGAGCTAATGGTGATTTTTGGCGATTGGTACTCAAGAGGCGAAAAAACCGCTGCATTTATTGGAATTAGAGCAGATGAAAGCTTGCACCGCTACCGGGCAATAGTAAGTAGGAAAGAAGGTTTAACGCATAAGGGCTATAAATGGACAACAAAAGTTACATCAAGCCTATTTAACGTTTATCCAATTTATGATTGGCGCACAGAAGATATTTGGGTTTATCATGGCAAAAACAAGCATTTACCGCACAATAGAATTTACGATCAAATGACCAAAGCAGGCGTAAAACTAAGTCAACAACGTTTATGTCAGCCTTATGGCGACGATCAAAGGCGCGGTCTTTGGCTTTATCATATTATTGAGCCTGATACATGGTATAAATTAATAGCAAGGGTTAATGGCGTTAATTCCGGAGCGCTATATATTCAAGAGAACGGAAACATGACCGGATACCACTCAATAACAAAACCGGATGGGCATACTTGGGAAAGCTTTTGTAATTTACTTTTGAAAACTATGCCGAAAAAAACGCGCGACCATTACAGGTTTAGGTTTTCTAAATTTATTGCAAGCTGGCAGGATAGAGGCTACGACAAAATACCGGACGAAGCTCCACACGATTTGGAAATTAAATGCTGGGCGCCTTCTTGGCGTAGAATGTGCAGGGTTATTTTGCGAAACGACTACTGGTGTAAAGGCTTGGGTCAGTCGCAACCATTATCAGATGCTTATCAAAAGTTTAAGGATATAAAAGCAAAGCGTAAAATATCAGAACAAATGGTTTAATATGGATCAAAATTTAAAATCTCAATTTGAATCTGTTATTGATAATTTTAGTATCATTGACGACACGTGCAAAGATTCCGCAAAAGCGATAAAACGAACCTGCGACGCGCATAAATACGATAAACAAAAGCTGCAAAGTATCGCGCCAAATTTATACGTTTGGAGAGCTTATTCGAGCCTTAAAAACGAAGTAGCAACGATGCGGCAAATAGATGATTTGATAAAAAATTACTTTGAATGATTAAGCCCGAAAGAGCCAACCAAATACAGGCAAATATTATCCGAGTAGTAAACTTTCAGCCCGGATGCGTTGCGGTACGCATTAATACCGTAGGCATTTGGGATGCTGCAAAAGGTGTGCATCGAAAGTCGAACGGCGGTAAAGGAACTGAGGACGTTATTTGCTGTATTCGTGGTAGGTATGTCGGGATTGAAGTGAAAGCCGGTAAAGACCGGCAAAGTGAGGATCAAAAGAAACGACAATTTGAAGTTGAGCGGGCGGGAGGTATTTACTTTATCGCCCGTTCAACCGATCATTTTTTGGATTTTTTCACCAGGATTTTAGAGATGTATAAAAAAGAGTAGATAAATTTGAAAAATGTATTTACTTTGTATTTACATTTGCAGTACATTCAATCTATTATATTATGACACACAAAGAGTATCAACAATTACAAGGGATCACCCAGCGCGCCGCCGCTTACCGGCTTAAATTCGTTGGGCTTGAATTTTCGCAGCATCAGGAATTAAGCGATCAACAACTTTCACAACTAAACGAGCGATTTAGCAAGGGCCGCAAAGTTATGCAGCGAAGCAGCCCGCGCGCCACTTTAACCACTCGGCCAAAAAACCATATCGTTGACGCCAACGAAATGATCCACTTGGCAAGCGTTGCCCAAAAAAAATTGGAGGCTAATATTAAAGAGCAGGAAGTTAGGCGCAAACGCATTCCAGCGCGTCAACTACTACTCGACACGATCAACGCCGTTGAGCTTGTTTTTTTCGCTTATGGTATGGTAAAATTGTTTGGCGCCGCCGGCATTATTCCTGCCCTTATTCCAATAGCTTTTTATTTGTTTACAATACTCGATTTAAAGCAAGGCGGACAAAGTTACCGA
>JBKDBI010000111.1:0-10545 GCA_046314695.1 Bacteroidota bacterium
TGCATGCGTGCCGACGAGAATCTTCACCTGCCCATTGCGCAGGCCTTCGAGGATTTCGGCGCGGGCCCTTTTGGTGGTGGAACCGGTAAGCAAACGCACTTCGACCGGCAGATCACCGAGCAGATCGCGGATGCTTTCAAAGTGCTGGAATGCCAGGATTTCGGTGGGTGCCATCAGCGCCGATTGTGCGCCGTTATCTGCGGCCAGCAGCATGGTCATCAGCGCTACGACGGTTTTCCCGCTGCCCACATCGCCCTGGAGCAGGCGGTTCATTTGTTTACCACCCAATACATCCTTCCTGATTTCGCGGATTACCTGTTTCTGCGCTTCAGTAAGCTCGAATGGCAGGCTGTGATGATAGAAGCCATTGAACAGGTCCCCGACTTTTTCGAAAGAATGTCCGCGAAAGGCAGTCTGCTTGAGTCCGCGCATACGGTTGATGCGCAATTGCAGCAGGAAGAGTTCTTCGAACTTGAATCGATTGCGCGCCGCCTCCAGCAATTGCATGTTATCGGGAAAGTGTATCTGTCGAAAGGCCAGGGCGGGCGACATGAGTTTTTGCCGCTGGGCGATATCGGCCGGAATAAACTCCGGAACCTGAAACGCCGGATGATCCATCACTTTCTGGAGCATGCCCGCCAATGTTCGGTGGTCGACTTTACGGCGGCGCATGGTTTCGGTCATTGGATAGACGGCTGTGAATGGAAACTTGGCCCTGGCTTTTTCCTGGCCTTCCTTTTCTATTTCCGGATGGCTGATGCTCCATTGCCTGCCGAAGCGCTGGGGTTTGCCGTAAACGGTATAGACGGCTCCGGGTGTCAGGTAACGCGTAATCCACTGAGCGCCCTGGAACCACACCAATTCAACTTCGCCGCTGCCATCGTTCAGCGTGGCAACCAGGCGTTGCGAACGGCCATTGCCCAGATTGCGCGGCACGCCGAGGGTTCCTTTCAGCTGCACCATCGCCTGGCTTTCGCTCAATTCAGCGATGCGGTAGAGGCGGGAACGGTCTTCATACCGAAAGGGAAAATGTCCGAGCAGCTCGCCGACTGTAAAGATTTCGAGTTCTTTGGCCAGCAATGCAGCTTTGTCGGCTGCAATGCCGGGAATACTTGCAAGTGGTTCTGCCAGGAAATCGTGGTTCAAGCAGGGCGAAGTTACCATAAGCCGGCGAAGCGATTGCCCGTTTTCACCCTATTCACAGCCCGCTTTCAGCGATGATCTGACAATTACCCGTTTAACTCCATCCATCGCCAGCCTGCTGCAGCGTTGGATTGTTGCAAGCGTCAGGAGATTACCCGTGTAGTTGTGAACCGATGGTGCATATCAATTTTCCACCAAGTGAAATGGCTTTGTTTACTTTGATGGTCAAAGGCGAATCATTATGCAACTGGAAAAAGTTAGGGTCGTACAGGTAATGCCTGTAGTGACAGGCCAGGGCCGCAATGGCGAATGGCGTAAGCAGGAAATCATTGTTGAAACCACCAATTCACCACAATATCCCAAGAAAGTATGCATCTCAGTATGGGGTGATAAGATTAACCCTTCTCTGATGCAGGAAGGGAATGTGCTGAACATCGACTTCGACGTGGAAAGCCGCGAATACAACAGCCGTTGGTACACGGATATCAAAGCGTGGAAGATGGAGATGGCACAGGGTGGCGGTGGTGCACCGCAAGTTGGTTACAGCCAGGAATCTTACAACGGCGGCAACTACGGTGCTCCACCGCAGCAGCAACCGCCTGCAGAAGTGATTTCCAACGCGCAAATCGATACCTCCGGCCAACCGGAAGATTTGCCATTTTAAGGGGCAAGCACCCCGGTCATTGAGCGCTTGGAGCAAAGCGGAAAGCAGTCGAAATGCACCGGCGGTTCGGAGCAATGTATCATCTCCAGGTGATTTGAGATTACTGCGGTTTTCCAGATAAAATCGTCAGGGCTGCGCGCCCCGGTCATTGAGCGGAGAAATGCCCTGACGAAAATTGTCGGAGCAGGCTTACAGCGTCCATCGCGCTTTGGTTTCCCCGACGAAAACTGTCGGGGCAGGCTTGCACTCCACTTCGTTTCGTGTGCTCAACCACCGCTGAGTGGCCCGGTCATTGAGCGGAGCGGAGCGGAGCGGAGTCGAAATGCCCCGACGAAAACTGTCGGGGCAGGCTTGCACTTCACTTCGTTACGTGCGCTCAACCACCGCTGAGTGGCCCGGTCATTGAGCGGAGCGTAGCGGAGTCGAAATGCCCCGACGAAAACTGTCGGGACGGACATTGCAGTTTGCATCGCGCTTTGGTTTCGACTGCACTCCGCTTCGCTGCGGGCGCTCAACCACCGCGTGGAGGGCATACAATTGCTAGGGTTTCGACTGCACTCCACTTCGTTACGTGCGCTCAACCACCGCGTGGAGGTCATACAATTGCTAGGGTTTCGACTGCACTCCACTTCGTTACGTGCGCTCAACCACCGCGCGGAGGGCGGAGTGCACAAAAAAAGCCCCGATGCAGATCGGGGCTTTTTCCATGGGTTTCGGGTTTGATTATTCTACGCCGTAAACCACGCCATTCTCCATGCGGATATTCACCGCCTGGGGAATTTTGGGCAGTCCGGGCATGCGCATGATTTCACCGGCAATGGCGACAATGAATCCGGCACCGGCGTTGAGTACTACTTCGCGTACCGGCAGGTCGAAATCGGTAGGAACAGGTCCGAGCGAGGTGTCTGCTGAGAAGGAATACTGCGTCTTGGCAATGCAAACCGGCAGATGACCAAGGCCTGCCTTTTCGATTTCAGCAGCCTTTTTCAGGGCTGAATCGGAGAACACCGCCTTGCGGCCTTTGTAAATCTTCTTCACGATGGCATCCACTTTTTCGGTGATGCGCATCTCAGCCGTATAGGTGAAGTTCGGCGTTTGCGCCTCTGCTGCTTCAGCCAGTCGGATTACCTGGGCAGCGAGGTCGAACGATCCGGCACCGCCATCGGCGAAACAACGGGTTACTTCAGCAGCAAAGCCACGTTCGATCACCCAGTTGCGCACATAATCGAGCTCCTCCTGTGTATCCCAGGGGAAGCAATTGATGCCCACAGCCACCGGCGGTCCGAACTGGCTGAGGATGTCGAGGTGGCGCGAGAGGTTTTCCATGCCGCGGGCCAGGGCCGCTGCGTCGGGCTTTTGCATCTCCGCTTCAGAAGCGCCTCCGTGCAGTTTGAGCGCCTGCAGCGAGCACATGAGCACCGATACCGAAGGCTTCAGGCCTCCGATGCGGCACTTGATATCGTAGAACTTCTCGGCGCCGAGGTCAGAACCGAATCCGGCTTCAGTCACCGCGTATTCCGACAGACGCAGACCAAGCTGTGTCGCGATGAGCGAATTGCAACCATGCGCAATGTTCGCGAAGGGTCCGCCGTGAATCAATGCCGGTGTGCCTTCACAGGTTTGTACCAGATTGGGATGGATGGCATCTTTGAGCAGTACGGCGATGGCATCGCCAAACTGCAGGTCGCCAACGGTTACCTCCTTACCAGTCTGGTCTTTGCCCAGTACAATGCGGTTGATGCGGGTAAGGAGGTCGTTGTAATCGGTGGCCAGACAAAGCAAGGCCATGATTTCAGAAGCCGGGGTGATATCGAAACCGGCTTCGCGGGGTACACCGTGACTGGTTCCGCCCAGGCCTGTGATCACATGGCGCAGGCTGCGGTCGTTCACGTCGAGCACGCGCTTCCAGTAAACTGCTTTCCATTGTCCGGCAGCGCGGGTATGGTACAGATGGTTTTCCAGCAGCGCGGCGAGAATATTGTTGGCCGAAGTAATGGCGTGAAAATCGCCGTTGAAATGCAGGTTGATGTCTACCGAAGGTTCCAGGCGTGAGTTTCCGCCACCGGCAGCACCGCCTTTCATTCCGAAGCATGGTCCGAGCGAAGGTTCACGGAGCACGGCCACAGCTTTCTTGCCATGGCGGTTAATGCCCATCGAAAGACCGATGGTATTCACTGTCTTGCCGATACCGGCTTTGTTCGGGGTGATGGCCGTAACCATGATCAGCTTGCCTTTGCGATCGCCTTCAACGGCGGCCGGATTGATCTTGGCTTTGAAACGACCGTAAGGTTCTACGGCTGCGGCAGCGATTCCAAATTCTTCTGCTACCTGTAAAATGGGCTTGAGCGCTTCCATGCCGCAATATTGCGAAAGAGAGTTGATATTTAGGTTCGTGTGTTGACGTTTAACGCAGGAATTATTCCCGCAGGGTGTGGACATTCAACGGATTGCACGCTCACGTGCAACTACATTCAGCGTATCAAAGTCAAGGTAGTACTGAAATCATATAACTTGCCCTTGCGGTCGCGCGCTTTGATCAGTACGTAATACACGCCTTCCGGACAGTCTTCCCGGCCCTTCCAACGGCCATCCCAACGGGCATTCGGGTCAGAAGACTCAAATACTTTCTGGCCCCAGCGGTTGAAAATGCGCAACTCGAGTTCCTGAAGTCCGGTTTCGTAAGGCTGGTAATAGTCGTTCAGGGAATCGCCATTCGGGGTAAAGACATTCGGCACGAACATATTTTTATCCGTTTCAGGCTCTTCAATTTCCAATGTTCCGGTAGCTGTATCGCTGCAGAAGCCTGTATCGCGGACAATGAGTGTTACCGTCTTGATGCCTTTCGATGCAAACTGTACGTTGGCTGTTTTTTGGTTGGATGTGGAAGGGCTGCCATCCCCGAAATTCCAGTTATAGATGGAACCAGTGCCTGTATGCCGGAATGGAATCGCTTGATTGATAAGATATTTTCCGCTATTGGGAGTAAAGGTTGCCACGGGTGCAATCACCGCGTTCAGGATCATGAAGGAAGAATCACAGCAACCCGGATTGCAGCGCTTGCCTGTAAGCCGGTAAAGACCGGGTGAAGCAATGGGGAAAGACGATGCCGGTTTACCGTTGATTTCCCATTGCGCGAGCGGATCGAGCGGGGCGAGTGCGTCGGGCAGGCAAAGCGTGGAGTTGGGAAAACGGAATACCGAACCCGGCCTTTTCCAGATACGGAACTGCAGCGAGTCGGTTGACACACAGCCACCGCTGGTCCGCCGTACGATCACAGCGAAGGTTCCCGAGTCGCCTGAGCCGGATGTGTAGCGCGCCGAATTGCCGTTGGGGAACAGCATTCCCTTGCCGCGCAATTGCCATTGGTTGGTCGCCGGTTTGGTATTGGCCAGGCTGAAATCGATGAAATCCCCTCCCACACAAGCCTCTCGCCTGCTGATGCGAATGATGGGCCGGTCTGCACCGGTAAAGCGCAGTTGAATCGTATCGCTCACGCTGCCGCAGGCATCGCGCAGCACGGCACGAAGAATCACCAGTGATGTATCCGCCGGCCCGGGATAATAGATTGCCCTGGGGTTTGATGTATCCGAAAACGTGCCGTTGCCACCCCGCCATGAAAAACAACGTCCATGGGCAATCACTGCATTCAATTGAATAGAAGATGCACCGCAATAAACACCACCTGTTCCTGCATCCACGCGCATCGCGGGTACAGGAGGCTTGCAGCCGTTGTTGCGATACGTGGGAATACCGCTGTTGCTGAATTCCACGAAAGCTCCGTTTTCACCGCCGGGGTTGCCGTCGATTTTTACCAGCTTGGCGCGGTCGTAAGTGATGGTATCCGCACAGAAGCCTTTAAAGTTGACGATGAGTGTGCGGTTGCCGCCCGAACCCGAAGCGTAGTTAGCAAAATGCCCGGCCTGGTTGCCATAAGCCTGGAAGATGCAGTACACCGTATCCCGCAGCTCAGAAAAATCGTACAGGCCGGTATTGAACGCCGGGCTTCCGAACAACAACACCCGGCTGCGGCGCGGAAGCACTCCTCCACTTGGTTCGATCAACCTGCCACAGGCTTTAATGTTTTTGTTCAGTTCTTGCACCACGCCGGCTGTAGTGCTGTTTTGCACCATGCCTTTGAACGAATTGTTCGGCCAATCGATATCGATATCCGAAGTTCTCAGGTTCCGCGGGCCAATGCGCATCAGCACAAATTCATTCTCGCCTTCGAGGTTGCCCAGTCCGCATCCATCCACGAGTATGCTCAGGATTTCGAAGCATTTGCGCACGGTGTCGGTGCTTGCCTGGTTGCCGCAAGGCTGAGCAGATGCCTGCATGGCGCCCAATAGCGCGATCAGGCTGAGAAGTGTGCGTTTCAAGCTGGGTTTCTTACGTTGTACCTCCGCAGCGCTGCTGCGGCATTTTTCAGGAGGGAGCTGCTCAGAGATTTCCGCGCAGTTCCTGTTCCCGTTCTATGCTTTCAAACAAGGCTTTGAAGTTGCCCTTCCCGAAGCTCCGAGCGCCTTTGCGCTGGATGATTTCGTAGAAAAGCGTCGGCCTGTCTTCCACCGGCTTGGTGAAAATCTGGAGGAGGTACCCGTCTTCGTCCCGGTCTATCAGGATATTCAGTTTCTTCAATGCTTCCATATCTTCCTCGATCGTGCCTACGCGGGCCGGAACCTCGTCGTAATACACTTCGGGAACATACAGAAACTCAATGCCACGGCGGCGCAATTCACTTACCGTTTCAATGATGTTATCGGTTTCGATGGCAATATGCTGCACACCGGCGCCGCGGTAAAAATCGAGGTATTCCTCAATCTGGCTCTTCTTCTTCCCTTCTGCAGGTTCGTTGATCGGAAACTTGATAAACCCGTTTCCATTGCTCACCACCTTGCTCATCAGTGCGCTGTATTCGGTGCTGATATCGCTGTCGTCGAAAGTAACCAGCAACTGGAAACCCATCACACGCTCATAAAATTCCACCCATTCGTTCATGCGTCCGAGCTCCACATTGCCCACACAATGGTCGACATGCTTCAGCCCGACCGGTCGCACTTCCATGGCATTGGTAACGGCCTTGTAACCCGGCAGAAACGCGCCGTTGTATTCCTTGCGTTCCACGAAACGGTGCACGGTGTCGCCATAGGTTTTAATGGCACTGATTACCACCTTGCCGTCGGCATCACTGAATTCGGTTGGTTCCTGCACGGCTATTGCGCCGCGTTTAACGGTTTCTTCAAAACTCTTGCGCGCATCGTCAACCCATATACTAAGGAACTTCACGCCGTCGCCGTGCAATAACACATGTTGGCTGATTTCATGTTCCGGATTCAGGGCTGTGGTGAGCACCAGGCGCACCTTGTTCTGCTGGAGCACATAGCTGGCACGGTCGCGCACGCCTGTTTCCGGTCCGGCATAGGCTACGAGCTTGTAACCCCAGGCCTGCTGGTAGTAATAGGCACTCTGTTTGGCGTTGCCCACCCAGAACTCAATGTGGTCGGTTCCGTTGAGTGGCAGAAAGTCGCTTACCAGGGTTTCGGCTTCAAGCAGGTCGTTTTCCATGTTGCAAAATTAAGCAAGGGCTTTTACTTCGTTACACGAATGGAAACGCTTTCTGTCCCAAGAGCGGTTTCTGCTTTCAGCACGTATTGCGCAGCAGACAAATCGCTGAGCAAGAGTCTGATGGCGGTGGCAGACAGGCGTTCGGTACGGATTTCAATTTCCCTGCCCTGCATGTCATACAAGCGCAGGCTGTTGATAAGGGCATCGGCTTCCACTTTGCAATCGGTTCCCTGGGTCGGATTGGGATATACGCGGAGACCGGATATCGAAATGGACTGGGTATTCATTCCCCACCATTGCACGCTGTTGCTGAGATCGCTCAGGCAGCCATTTTTCCAGATCCGCGCCTGATAAGTGCCACCGATAACAGCCTTGAAGCGCAAGGATTTGGGTGCGATCCGGGCTCCGTCTACATACCAATATGCGCTGTCGGCTGCACTGTTACAAATAACGGAATCTCCGACGCGGCTGATCAAAGGCGCATCCGGCCTGGCCTGGATGCTGATCGTAACAGGCGAAGAGGTGATGGTTTTAGGACTCGCACAGCGCTCCGAAGAGGTGAGGCGCAGGGCAATAACTTCACCGTCGACGGGTGCTGAACGCGTGAAGGCACTGCCGTTGTTACCGGTGGAATTGCCGTTTAACAGCCAAAGAAGTGACGGCGCGCTGCCCTGGTTGGTGGCGTTGTATGTGAATACTACCGCATTCCCCTGGCAAACCGGATTGCTTGAAGGCGAAATGCTCAAGGTTGGAATCAAGGTATCCAATACCCGGACTGCATTGTTGCGGGTAACACTGTTGATGCCATTGGAATTGGAAACAGTCAGCTGAACGCTGTAAACCCCGGCAGCGCGAAAGCGCACATCCGGGAACTGGCTGGCAGAATCGGTTCCGTTCAGGAAATCGACGGTATTGGGTATGAAGCCCCATTTCCAGGCCGTCGGCTTGTTTTCGGATGTATCGTAAGGAAGAAGTACCTGGTTGAGACAAATCAATGTGTCGCTCAGTCTGAAACCGGCAACCGGCGGTATGGTATTGAATCCGTCGCTGGTGAAGAACCCGCGGCCGAATGTGGCAGCCACGACCGTCAGATCGCTTTTACGCACCTTTAGCATATTAACCCGCACATTGGCCAGGCCTTCGTTCTGGGCTTTCCATGTCGGACTTGCTGCCCGGATGTTCTCGGTGCCCCAAACGCCTATTTCTGTGGCAAGGATCACTTCGGATCGGCTAATCGGATTGAACAACGCCCAACGAATGGGGAAATTCGGCAGGCTGCTGTTGTCTTTGTTCGACCAACTTGTTCCGCCATTGGTGGAATACAATACAGAGTTACTGATACCATAGTTGGAATACGTGAGCAATAAGGTGTCTTCACTCCCGCCGATTTCGATGCAGCTGATGGTGCGACCGGTTCCTGTAGTCAGGCTACCTGTGAGATTGGTGAAGGTAGGGGTTCCACTCAGGGCATTGGTCATTTTGTATAGACGGCCTGTTTCGGTGCCGATGAAAACCGTGCCGGAAGTTCCGCCGTAAGGCGATACCTTGATGTGAGATATTTTACCCGGTGTGCCGCTGGCGTAGGTAAAGTATTGGGTATTGGGAGAAGACGGCAAGCCGGAAGTGCGGAAGATGGTGCCGTCGGTGCGGGCTGAATAGAGCACGTTCTGCACATCGTCGTAGTCGGCAATATTGATGAAATTGCCGTTGCCGGATTCATCCAGGAACTTACTGGAGCTCGACCAGTTATTAGTGGTAATGTAATACTGATTGTAGACGTAGGATGCAATTTGTGTATTGGTTGAAGTCTGATCGATGAAGCAATAAGCGCCGTCGCCACCTGTCACCATGACACCGGCACTGCTGCCGGGTGCATTGGTCTTGATGGTGCCATTATCCTGGGTGCCGCCGAGCAGGTTATGGGTTGCCTTTCCCGGACTGATGGCACCGGAATAGAATTGGGTGGTAACGTAGTTGCGGTTGCGCTCGACAATTACATTTTGCGAAGTTGCGGAAGCAAGCCGGCCGGTGAAGAAAACGCCTCCATCGGTACCAAAAAGAACCGAATCGGAACGGCCCTGCTTGAATACGATGGCGTGCTGGTCGGCATGCACATAGGAACAAGGCAGCGATGCAAGGTTGTTGTTATTGCTCCATTTGGAGATATGCGTCCAGGTGGAGGCGCCATTGGTGGAAATGAACAGATCGATTCCACCGGCCACCACGCGGTTGCGGTCGTTCGGATCTACCGCAATCACGAAATCGTACCAGGCCTGGTTGCGTGTAAAGTCGTCGTCGGGAATTCCGTCGTCCACATCAACCGGTTCATTTCTGGCTGACCAATTGTCGCCTTCATCGAAGGTGCGGATGATCTCTGCACATTTCTGGCTGTGTTCCACCATTGCATAGATATAGTTCGAATCGGAAGGGGCGCAGGCAATGGCGACGCGTCCGGTTTTAGTGGCAGTGGAGGTATATGAAACGGTCCAGGTAGTGCCATTCGTTGAGGTAATTACACGACCGCCACCTTTTTCAGTAGTGCCGTAAGGTGCGCTTTTGGTTCCTGCCCAGAGGCGGTTGTCGGCACCGATCTCCAGATCGGCTGCCACAAAGCGAAATGTCTGACCGCTTACAGTAGGTGAAACATTGGTCCAGGAGGTTCCGCCATTGACAGAGCGGCGTATACCCGACTCACCTTCTCCGTGCCAGCTTCCCATGTAAAAATTACCGTCAACAGCGGCGTAAACCACCGATGTGCCGTTTTCATTGCGTACCACGATATCGTTTACATAAAGAAAATTGGCGGTGCTACTCAAGCGTGTCCAACTTGAACCTGCATTGGTTGATTTCCAAATCCCTCCGCCGCGCGAACTACCGGTTTGCCAGCCTTCACCGGTGCCTACGTAGATAATTTTGGTATCGTTCGGATCGAAGGCGATGCAGGTTACCGGTAAAACATCCCAGAAGCCATTGACACTTTGCCAGGAACTGTTGCTGTTGGCTACGTCGTTGTTGAACCACAATCCGCCGGTCACACCGCCGGCCCAGGCCTTTTTGCGGGTTGGGTCGTTCGGATCCCATGCCAGGGCGCGGGTGCGGCCACCGACATTGTTCGGTCCGCGTGAAACCCAAGGAGCAGCAGTGGCTCCAGGCAATCCCATGGCCACGTTGCGTGT
>JBKDBI010000112.1:0-2635 GCA_046314695.1 Bacteroidota bacterium
GCTCAACGCTTTCAGTCCGGATGGTTGTTGGGACAGCGCAGCCATGCAGGTACGCGTGGTGCAATTGTTCCGCATTTTCCTGCCCAATGCCTTCACCCCCGGCAACGACCAACTGAACGAAAGCTACGAACCCAAGGGCACAGCCATAGGCACCTATACCTTACGCGTTTACAACCGCTGGGGCCAGCAGGTGTTCGAAGCCGACCCGCAGCATCCCTTCACCGGCCGTGACCAGCTGGGCAGGCCCTTACCTGAAGGCGTTTATGCCGTCACTGCCATCGTGCAATCGGTGCATGGAGAACGCGCGTTTTTGCAGACAACGGTGCATGTGTTGCGGTGAAGTGGATTAACTACTGATTTTTTACTCTACTCAATAATCTGTTGGGAATTTAATTCAAAATAGCACCAACATTTTCTGGCCCGTCGTTTCGGTGCTTATTAAAAAAGCTCGGTTTGTGCTCCCCAGTATTTGTCGGCGGGCACCTTCACCTCGCCCATGGTATCGTGTTCGATGCGGAATTCCATAGAGGGCGCAAAGGTAGGAAAGGCTGTGAATCTCAGCCAGCCCTGCACGTTTTTATCGTTGGGCTGTGACTTCTAAATGAAACTTACATGAGGTTTCTTGCTTGCACATTTCCAGTATTTTGAATAAATATAAACAGTGATTACATAATTATAAACCAAACAAACCCAAAATATGTTCCGCAATACGCACAATTCACAGCATTAAAGTAGCAACGAAGAAACTGATGTTTAAAGCAAGCGATGATATGTATAAATTCGCATAACCTACTTAGATAATTATGACACAAAAGAATTCACACCAGCTGTTCACCATCTCGTTAAAGAACATTTTCAACAAAAAATCTTGTATTTTTGTTCTTGCCATGGTCTCCAGTTTCTCGCTTTCCCTGTTTGCGCAATCGATTGATGAACGGTATCATCTATACCTGACTTCTGCAACAACAACTACCACGATTTCAGATCCCATAACATTAGACTATTCTACAACAGTGAATTATGACAACAGTGGGTATATTGCTGTCTCTGCCACACGTGACAATCCCCTTGGCGGGGTCAGTAATTATGGAATAAAAGTAGTTGAATTTTATAATAATGGCGGATTTTCAACAGGAAAGTTTCTTTATCCTGTTCCACCTGAAGTAACAAATTTGTTTCCTTTAAAAGTTATCACATTGAACGGAAACCAAGGGTATGCGATTACAGGCTATTTTAAACACTTTTCTTCCACCTGCCCACGACCATTCGTTGTGAAACTCGATATTGCTTTAAATATCACAGCTCAACATTTCTACAATGATTGCGGTTTCTTTACGGATATAGACCAAATGCCCAATGGAGATTTCATGTTTGTTGGCGCATGGAGTGACAGTATGACCAAACTGGCTAACCGGCGCGGCGCCATCATGCGAACCGATATGAATATGAACCCTGTCTATTCCAGAAATGTTGATTATTTCGCGCCAACATCAATATCCCAGGATTACGACATAGTCCATGATATGGCCATTGTGGATGATAACTCTGCTTATGTGACTGGTACTTATACCGCAGAATGCGATACAACTGGCTCAGCAACTGCGGGACGGTTGCTTTTTGGTGAAGTAAACCTACTGAATGGAGACTTCAATTGGACAAATAATTGTTTCGATACAGCAAATCTTAATGATTTTGGTGTGAGAGTAATTTTCAATGATGAATATATTGTTGTAGCGGCGAATAGCAGAGGTAATTTTGTTCCAAATATTAGTTTCTTCAACAGATCAACCCACAATTTAGTCTCAAGCTACTATGTAGAACATCATAGAACTGCACTTATTGTTGGCGACTCGCTTCGTACACATATACCCTTCTTACAAAATATTTACTTTCTTGACTCTACAACAGTATTTTACAGTGGAAAAGATTATGGAGTATTCACTGCTGTAAACCCAGGGTGGCATTTTGAAGTTCCCATTTGCGGTCAATTGGATATCAATGGCAATGTTTCAAATGGCTTAGTATTTGTAACCGATCAACACTATGTAGCACCCCTTCCTTTAGATATTACAAGTTACTTTAACACTTTAGGGAATTGCAACCTGTATGATGCTCCTTTGTATGCTTCTTCCAATACGCTTCCTCAGAACGGAGAAGTGAATACTTTCATTACCATAACTCATGACCGGATCAATAATCTGGATAACAAAACTTGGATTTTTTCTAATGATAATAATGTTTGTAGTAGCAAAGTACTTTCGCTCGTGTCTGATAATAAATCTGAAAAAAATATCATAAATACATCCAATATTATTAGAATTAATCCTGTTAAAATTGATTTACTACTATATACAGAGGATATATCAAAACACGATGAGGATTGTGATCAGGATCCTAATTAATCATGAATTTATTCTCGTACATAATAAGGAGTATAACCTTGATGGTTCTGCTACCCAAGATTGGGTTAGCTCAGTATGAATATATAATTCCCAAAACTGAGATTTCTCCTCGTTCCGGTTACGAGTTCAGTAAAAATCACCTGGTCTTAGTATTTGCTGCTGCAAATACTGGCATTGGCAAATTATACAACGGCTGTGGTTACGATACAATAATAAATTACAAAAACGGTGAG
>JBKDBI010000113.1:0-8319 GCA_046314695.1 Bacteroidota bacterium
ACATCCGGAATTGATACCCGATACGGCGGTATTGGGCGGGACCATGTATGTGGAATGGGTGAAACCGATCGGCACGAAATGGGCACTGGCCCAGTACAGCGATGGACACGTGCAGGGCAGGGCATTGTATGTGTATTGGCGTGGGAAGGATGGAGGAATTGGGTGGAAATTATTGGATAGCTGGCTGGATTGAGGAGAACAAACTGCTCGGAACTGCAACGTTATCTGAACCGAGTGTGCGGAAAGTTGCACCTGACGGAGATTGAAGCCCGGCAAGTGTTCCGGACTGATTTTACAGTGCAGAAACAAAAATCATCTTACTGGTTACTGTTGTTTACTGCAACCTGGCTTTGGCCACTACGCTGGTTCTGAACCGAGTGTACGGAAAGTTGCACCCAAGACAAATCCAGTCCCAGAGCCGCTTCTGACACCCTTAGACCCATCTGAATAGCTTGTGTTTTCAACCAACACAAGAATAAAGTCGTCATTCTCGGAACGAGAAGTAATCTTGTTTTATTAACTAGAACCAACCGCAAACCCTTACCACAACTGATAGGTGCAATTTTCAGTATACTCGGTTAAGAGGGGTTAACGCAAATGTTGCCATTTGACACTTACAGACCTTGTTTTGGAGCACTTATAACTTTAAAGTGAAGAATATATCCCTTTGATCAACAATACAATAACGCATTCAAGGTGCAACTTCCCGCATACTCGGAAGGAACCGGAGCAAGCGCTGCAAGGATCCAAACAACAAAAAGACTCCAGATATACCGAGTAAACTCCATTTCACTGTATTGCACGCAGATGCATATTCAATCCAGCTTACCTCCTCCTTGGGGTAGCCGTTCAGCACTTTGTACAACCAGTAATTTTCAGCAAAATCAACCAGAACGGCCAGAACCGGAACCATCACGACAAATTGGATTCTGCCTTTTCGAAAAAAAACGGCCAGCAACAAGGAAAGCAGTAACCCATAAATCAATGGATACAAAGTATCGGCCCAGACCAAAAAAGTGGCTGCTTCCTGAAGAGCGGCCGCAGAGTAACCGGAAAGTATGGATTGTGCTTTTTCAACACTGAACCCTAACTGAAGATCCAGAATGTCTACCGGCTTACCCGAAAGCTTCTCCAACTTTTTGACGCCGGGTTGCATAATACCGAGCGCACACAACAGGTAAGCCAGCGTTACCATACCAATGATACGAGGCCTGGCCCGTTGTTGAAACCAGGTTATAAAGCGCAGCATTGAATCCTGAGATCAGCTGTCAATAGCTTTCCGAAGCAGATGGGAAATCAGACCGTTTAACATCCGATGTATAGGAAGTAACGGCGCTGAATATGCTATCGTACAAGTTTTCATACCGGCGAAGGAACCGCGGCGAAAACTCCTTGTTAATACCGAGCATGTCATGCAAAACCAATACCTGACCATCGACTTGCGGACCTGCACCAATACCAATAACCGGAATCTTTACTTCTTGTGCGACTCTTCCGGCAAGGGCGGAGGGTATCTTCTCAAGCACCAAAGCAAAGCAACCGGCATCCTGCAAAGCAATTGCATCCGTAATCAATTTTTCTGCTTCCAGTTCTTCGGTAGCCCGCACAGTATAGGTTCCGAATTTGTAAATGCTTTGGGGTGTGAGGCCGAGGTGACCCATAACGGGTACGCCTGCCGTCAAGATCCGACGAACGCTTTCAATCACTTCTTCCCCACCTTCCATTTTTACGCCATGCGCACCACTTTCTTTCATGATGCGAATGGTACTCGCCAGCGCCTCCTTGCTGTTACCTTGATAACTGCCGAAGGGCAAGTCAACGATGACCAAGGCGCGTTCGGTGCCACGCACAACTGAGCTCGCGTGGTATATCATTTGATCCAAGGTGATGGGCAGGGTTGTTTCATGCCCGGCCATTACGTTGCTGGCGCTATCTCCAACCAGGATTACATCTATACCGGCGGCATCGATAATCCTGGCGAGGGAAAAATCATAGGCAGTAAGCATGGCGATTTTTTCGCCCCGCTCCTTCATTTCATGAAGCACATGCGTCGTAACGCGCTTCACTGTTTTGTGGATGCTCATTAGGTTAATCGATGATTATCGGAGGTGGAATGCCGCCCTTGCGTTTAGGTTTCTCCGGTTTTTCGGGTTTATCTGAAATCTTGCCGCGTTGATTGTTATCCGATTGCAACTGGCGCTCTTGCTCCTGCAGTCGGCGGATTTCGTCTGCACTTATACCACCCGGTGTGTTGATGCCTGGTACCTCTTTTGCGGGTTCTTGGTTGCGATTTCCTTGCCGTTGGTCAACCGGATCGGTTTGAGGAATACTGCTTTTCCGGTCCATACATGCTATAAGCAGGCTGTCTTTTTCTGCAAGACGCTGGCGCAGATACCTCATCTCCGTTTCCTGGTTGCTCAATTGAGCCCGAATGCGGTCGTTTTCCTGCTGGAGGCGCAGTTTTTCATTTCTTAAATCCGCGTTTTCTGTTTCCAGTACTTTCCTGAGTGTTTCCAACTTATCGACCTGTTGCTTGAGCCGCAGATTGACATTGGTAAGATTGATGAGGATATCTCCGTTTTCTCCCTCACGTATCTGATTCCGAAAATATTCCAATTCCTTTATTTTAGCTTGTTGGCTGGAAGTCTCCATCCGCAAACGCTCTATTTCGCGAATCAGGTCCGCATTTAGTCTTTCCAGTTCCTGGGCTCTTCGGGCTGAAACAGTATCGATACCCATGCCACCCCTGGCACTGCCCAGACGCCTAACTTCTGCCTCCAATTCAGCAATACGCCGATCTTTCTTGTTGATGGTCTCTTTAAGCTTGACAATGATTTGCTGGAAAGTGAGGTTCTCCTCCTGAATTTCAGATCCTCCACCACCGGCTATAGTAAAGTTGTCATCTCCTCTTACCTGCAGGTAATCTGTGCTGATTCGCGTTCCGGGACCGATGTAAAAACCCATCTTGCCGGAAGAGAACTCCAATTCCGTGAATGTGCTGACATATTGCCCGTTGAGGTAAACATCATAGACTTTTTCATAGGTCTTAACGGTAATGATGTTGTCGGTCCGGTTCAGTACCTTTTTCGGTTTCATCCAACCCTCATGTTCACCGTTTCCGGTCAGGTAAATACTTTGTTCGCTGCGGACTCTTCGCACACGATACTGGCCTTTATTGTTGATTTCTACCACCAAAGCACCACTCCCATCTGGCTGAGCCTGAAGGACTAGGCCGGCAACGGGCATCTTAGCCGGGCCTTCATTGAAGACGATTCGCGTTCTGGCTTCGAAGAAATTAAAATTGCGTTCTTCCCTTGAAAAGACAAAGGTTCCTGTTTTCTGATTGCTCCTGAGCAATTCGAAATTGCCATTCTGGATGACAAAAAAATTGTCTGCATTGTAAGTAAGCGGCCATTTTTCACTGCTTTGGTTGAAATCCTCATCCCACAGCAGCCGCGGATAATCGCGTGTAACCTGTTGTCCGGCCGTTGGTAAAGCCAGGATAATCAGGGAGCAGAGCAGGGGGAATTTCCTCATATTTGCAGACCGAACGCGCAAAATTAGGCAATTACACTTTGAAACACGCCCGCAAACTCCTGCTCTCAGCCCTTAGTGGCCTGTTCTTTTTTGTATCTGCCTGTGATAACACGGTCGACATCAACGCGCCATGGAAAGAAGTGCTGGTTGTTTACGGTTTGCTGAATCCAACCGATTCCGTTCATTACATCAAGATCAACAAAGCATTCCTCAACGAAAACACGGGGGCTCTGGAAGCAGCATCTACGAGCGACTCGCTCTATTTCAACGACCTTGAAGTGAAGATAATCAGGGTTGAAGACAATGTGGTATTCACCTGCATTCAAGACAACAGCATAAGAAAGGACAGCGGACTATTCGCCTACGACCGCAACACGCTATGGACTTTCAAGTCGAGACTTTCACAGTTCAACAACTATCGCATAGACATTACACGCCGTTCTACCGGGTTGAAGGTTACAGCTCAGACAGCCATCTGCGGACCGGCATCTGTTTTAGCACCTGCTCAGGATACATTCAGTACCTTGAATTTGCAGCTTGAGAACATTCCGGTGATTTATAGCAGCGGACAAAACACGGGGTCTTACGACGTACAAATGGAATTGGTGTACGACGAATTTCCGGCAGCTGACACCTTCATGAAAACGCGTAAGTCTATCACCTGGAATATGTTGCGTGACCAGCGGACCAATTTCTTCGGAGGAGGTGTTCGCCTTACGAATATAATCCCACGTACAGCGTTCTTCCAGTTCGTAGCAGCGCGGATTAAAGCCGATCCGTTGTTGCGTCGTCGTGTGCAGCATGTGAATATCCGCTTCTATGGCGGTGCACCGCAGCTGGTAGATTATATTTCGGTAAGCGAGCCGAGCATTGGCATTGTTCAAAAGCAAGCCGACTACACCAACATAACCAATGGCCTCGGTATCTTCTCCTCCAGGTATATACAAACCATTCCACGCGTGAAACTGGATCAGAATTCGAAGTTGGTGTTCAACGCAAGACCGGAAATCAAACCGCTGAACTTTGTTTTCTAAGTAATGTAAATATGCCGTAGCGGCAGCCTTTGGCATAAAAACCTTGGCAAAACTGCCATTAAGTCAGATTTCACCCTTCCTTCTACCCAAAAACAGCCGTTGATTCTCTTTGGCACTTCACTTGCCATTGTGAGAGAAATCAACCACATGAGTAACAAGATTATAGGAATCGACCTTGGAACCACAAACAGCTGTGTAGCCGTAATGGAAGGCAATGAGCCGGTTGTGATTCCAAACAGCGAAGGCCGTCGCACCACGCCCTCGGTGATTGGCTTCATGGACAATGGCAATGGTGAACGAAAAGTTGGTGATCCTGCGAAACGTCAGGCAATTATCAACCCACGCCACACCATCATGTCAATCAAACGTTTCATGGGTGAACGTTTCAGTAAAATGAAATCCGAAGCCGGACGCGTTCCCTATGAAGTAGTGCAAGGAGACAATGATACACCCCGTGTTCGCATTGGCGACCGCCTTTACACTCCGCAGGAACTCAGCGCTATGATTCTTCAGAAAATGAAGAAAACTGCTGAAGACTACCTCGGCCATGAAGTAAGCCGCGCTGTTATCACAGTGCCTGCTTATTTCGACGACGCCAGCCGCCAGGCGACCAAGGAAGCCGGCGAAATTGCAGGTCTTAAAGTAGAGCGCATCATCAACGAACCAACCGCAGCAGCCCTTGCTTATGGTCTCGACAAGAAGACACGCGACATGAAAATTGCGGTGTATGACCTTGGCGGTGGAACTTTCGACGTAAGCGTGCTGGAACTTGGCGAAGGAGTTTTCGAAGTAAAAAGCACCAACGGCGATACGCATCTGGGTGGAGACGACTTCGACCAGGTGATCATCGACTGGCTGGCTGAAGAGTTCCGTAGCGAAGAGAATATCGACCTGCGTAAAGACCCGATGGCCCTGCAGCGCTTGAAAGAAGCTGCTGAAAAAGCGAAAATCGAATTGTCTTCCAGCACCGAAACAGAAATCAATCTTCCATACGTAACCGCAGTAGATGGCGTACCGAAACACCTGGTTCGCAAGCTGACACGTGCCAAGTTTGAACAACTCGCCGACAGCCTTATTCGTCGAACCCTGGAACCTTGTAAAAAAGCCTTGGAAGACGCAGGCATGAAGCCTGCCGATATTGATGAAGTTATCCTGGTGGGAGGTTCAACCCGTATCCCGGCCATCCAGAAATTGGTGGAAGATTTCTTCGGACGCACGCCCGGTAAAGGTGTAAATCCTGACGAAGTAGTTGCGATTGGCGCTGCTATTCAGGGTGCTGTGCTTACAGGTGAGGTTAAAGACATCCTTCTGCTTGACGTTACGCCCCTTAGTCTTGGTATTGAAACCATGGGTGGTGTTATGACGAAGATGATCGAAAGCAATACCACGATCCCGACCCGCAAAACCGAAACATATACCACTGCCTCAGACAACCAGCCCAGTGTGGAAATCCACGTTCTGCAAGGTGAACGCCCGATGGCACGCGACAACAAGACCATCGGACGATTCCACCTCGACGGCATTCCACCCGCACCGCGTGGCATTCCGCAGGTTGAAGTGACATTTGATATTGACGCCAATGGCATTCTGAACGTCACTGCAAAAGACAAGGCCACCGGTAAAGAACAAAAAATCAGGATTGAAGCCAGTAGTGGTCTTAGCCAGGATGAAATCGAGCGCATGAAACGCGAAGCTGCCGACAATGCAGACAGCGACCGTCAGCGCAAGGAGGAAGCTGAAAAGTTGAACAATGCCGACGCGTTGATCTTCAACTCTGAGAAACAGCTGAAAGAATACGGAGATAAGATTCCTGCAGATAAGAAAGGTGCGATTGAAAGTGCGCTTGCTGCACTGAAAACTGCACACGAAAGCAAGGATCTCGCCGCGATCGAACCTGCCATTGAATCCCTTAATCAGGCTTGGCAAGCTGCAAGCGAAGACATGTACAAAGCGCAGGCAGAGGGCAGCAACCAGGAAACCGGAAATACCGGCGGAAGCAGCAATCCGAACGACAGCACGGTACAAGATGTCGATTTCGAAGAAGTGAAGTAATTCCAACCGCAGTTTAAAAGCCCGGATTTGCCAAGTGCTGTCCGGGCTTTTTCATTTCCACCTCAGCAACACTTTCCGGAAAGGCTCGATTTATCCGCAATTCCTGCATTT
This sequence comes from Bacteroidota bacterium, assembly GCA_046314695.1. GTDB lineage: Bacteria > Bacteroidota > Bacteroidia > NS11-12g > UBA955 > REEB481. The sequence continues at coordinate 6,735 of JBKDBI010000113.1, forward strand.
TTGCACCGTTACAGTATCATGAGGTTTCTTATATCCCTTGCAACAACCGTCTTACTGGTTGTTGCCTGCACCCCTAATCGCAAAAGCGATCTGAACGACAGCACAGGAACCTCTGCTCAATGGGGCAAACCAACTATTCAGGACAGTCTTATTGAGCCACCAAAGGGAATTGACGGGAAACCGTTGCGCGTACCGGGACGACCGACCGAAAATCCGGCGCTGGTTGCCCCGGAGGTGTTTCAATCTATCACATTGCAGGTGAAGGAAATGACCGAGGCGCATAATCGGAAAGACTATGCTGTATTCCTGAAGTATGCAGTTGTTCCCGGCATGAGCAACAACCTGACACATCGGGATAAGATCATTGCGCGATTGGTCAAGGAAGACGAGTCCATGGCTCGGCAGGGAATCCGCATTGACAGCCTGGTCGTAATGCCTGTGGAGCACCTTGCCAGCCTGAGCGGGAGTGCCTATGCATTGATTCCGAAGAAGATGTACATCAGTGTCAGCGGAAAACGTACGCTAACGGAAGGATATCTTTTGGGATACTCTCATGATGGCGGAAAGCAATGTTTCTACATTGACCTTGACAATACAAGCGCAGCTGATGTTTATCAACTCTTGCCTGATGTAGATGGTCTGTTCGTCTGGCCCGGACCGCCGAAGCGCTATCAATTGCCTTAAGGCTGCAAGTTCGGTTTAGCCGTTCGGATCAATCTTCCACCCGATTCAATTCTTCAAAGCTCACTTTTCCGGTTTGGATATCGTGAAAAGCGCATACTACACCTACTTCGCGGCTTTTTACACGATCATTGAGGTAGGTACTATCCCGCAACATATGCCGGATGGTTATATGGGCATTCTCCAGAGCCACACGGTTTACTTCATTTTTATCTGTTATATCTGCCGCTCCGGCTGTTACGCCGCATTCTTCCAGCGCCAAACCAATTTGGTCTGTCACAAAATGGATATTGCCTGAATGTTCATTTAACATGGCAAGTTTTACGGCACCGCAATCCGTATGACATTTAACAACAATGAGCTTAACGCCCAAGTGCTTTACAGCTACTTCCAGGCTGCCAAGCGTACCGGGGCTCAGAATGTTGCCGGCATTGCGAACAGTCAGAAAGTCTCCCAGACCGGCATCGAATGTTATTTCCGGGGAAGTTCTTGAATCGATACAACCAACTATAACAGCCATTGGCGCTTGTCCGGCAGCTACCTGTCCAACTTGAATACTGTAGCGCCTGCCGGATTCTTTTCCATCCACAAAGCGCTTATTCCCGAGTTTCATCAATTCGAGAACCCTTTCAGGCGTTAGTCCGGCCCTTGTTTCCTTATCCAGAACTTCTTTAAACTGGAGCACCTGGCCTTCGGCGTCTTCCAGTTTCAAACCAATCATATTGAGTTTAATTTCATGCTCAGGGGCATATGTATTGCGAAAATCATGCAACAGTTCAACCACATCCTGATCAATGAATGTAGTATTGGCCGCATCAATCACCACTTTACTACCAGCAGGGATACTCCATAGTGTATTTTTAATGGCTGCCTTATTGAAGAATGTCACCTGGTTGGGTAGCTC
>JBKDBI010000114.1:0-2969 GCA_046314695.1 Bacteroidota bacterium
CTCACCCATGAGCGAAGAAGAAAGGCGCGAACGTGTAAACTTCTGTCTGAAGCGTGTTAACCTGGAAAACTCCAATAAAAAATACCCCAGCGAGTTGAGCGGAGGCATGAAGAAACGCGTCGGCATTGCCCGCGCCATCGCCCTGGATATCAAATACTTATTCTGCGACGAACCAAATTCCGGCCTCGACCCGATTACTTCCCGCGTTATCGACGACCTCCTGCACGATATCACCCACGAATTCAATATCACGACCATCATCAACAGCCACGATATGAAGACGGTATACGATATCGGGGAAAACATCATCTTCATGCACCAGGGACGTGCTTTCTGGGAGGGCAGCAAAGAAGAGATAGCCGTTGCGCGCAAAGAATTGCCTGAACTCGACCACTTCATCCACGCCAGTTTCATCGAATGAGAAAGCTGATTTTCTTCCTGCTGCCTGCCGCATTGTTGTCCTTGGGTTCCTGCTGCCAGGATCCGGCCCCCACGCGGATTATTTATACGGGAGTGGACATCCTGCGCGATTCCATCGAAGCCCCGGGCGGTTCATACATTAGTTTCACCGTTCCCATGGCCGCTACCCGACGCGAAGAAGATGGCAAGAAGAAGCCGGGTGTCTGTTACACCAAAATCCTGGGTTTCGAGTTTATCAATCCCTTCGATACGGCCCGTTTCAAGGCCATGCTTAACAAGCCGCTCCAATTGAAAGGCGGCGCTGTCATTCCGGCCTACAGGAACCTGCTGAAACTCAATCCTCCGGGTTTTGATATCATTTACCAGTATTTCAACCTATCGGGTAATTATCCGGAACGCATCATCCTGCATGCCGATTCCAGCCTGATCAAATGGCCCACGGGCAATGTCCGCTTCATTTTTGAAGGAAGCACCGTCAGAAACGAAACATTCTCAGACTCAGCGGATATTTTTGTCCGCTAGTTATGAAGAAATCCGTTCGCGCCTGTATTCTCCACTTCAGTCTGCTGGGCTGCATCGCCCTCACCCTCTCCTTCCGCACCGATGAAGGCATGTATCCGCTCAGCGCCCTGCAGGGTGTTGACCTGGAGAAGGCCGGATTGCGCATCCCAAAAGAAGAAATCTTCAATCCGGGCAAGGTGAGCCTCACCAATGCACTCGTGCGCCTGGGTGGCTGTACGGGCAGTTTTGTTTCAGGGGAAGGACTCGTGATCACCAACCACCATTGCGTGGAAGGTGCAGTGAGCCGCGTGAACATCGACTATATCGAAAAAGGATTCACCGCCCGCAGCAAGGAAGAGGAAATCCCGGTAGGCATTCCCTGCCGCATCACCATGAGCTACCAGGACGTGAGCAAGGAAGTGCTGGAAGGCGTGGGCAGCGATACCGATCCGGCCACACGCACCCGGATCATTGGTGAGAACATCCGCCGCATCACGGAAGCCGACAAAAAAGCCAATCCGGATCTGACGGTGGAAATTTCCGAAATGTTCACCGGCCGCAGCTACACGCTGTTCCGTTATATGGTATTGCAAGACACGCGCCTGGTGTACGTTCCGCCGGTGAGCATCGGTCAGTTCGGCGACGAAACAGACAACTGGGTATGGCCGCGCCACAACGCCGATTTCAGCATTGTACGCGCTTATGTTGGCCCAGACGGCAAACCTGCCAAATACAGCAAAGACAATAAACCCTTCAAACCTGCGCGCCACCTGCAGGTCAACCCCAATGGCACCCGCGAAGGCGATTTCGTTTTCATCATGGGCTATCCCGGCCGCACCTTCCGCCACCAGCCGTTTGACTTCCTGCGCTATCAGCAGGAATGCATCCTGCCCGGAGTGAGCAACTGGTTCGACTGGCAGATACGCACCATGAAGCAGTTGTCTGAAAACAATGCCACCCGCTATGCCAAATTCTACGACGATATCCAGGGCCTGAGCAATACCGAAAAGAACTACCGCGGCAAACTGCAGGGCCTTCGCCGCACGGATGTGATGCAGGAGAAGGAAGCCGAAGACCGCCGCATGGAATTGCTCACCCGCACCGCGCCGGAATGGATGCAGTACGATTCTGTTTTCTCTGTGCTGAAAACCCATTACGATGCCCGCATCCGCGAGTTTCCGCGCACTTTCCTGCTGCAGCGCCTGGTGAACGATGTGCCGCAGTTTTACCTCGCCACCCTCCTGGCCCGCTCGCGCCGTGAACTGAACGGACTTCCACCGAAAGAACAAAGCAGCCGCAGCGCCATCACCGAAGCAGTTAAGAAAGATATCCTGAAAGGCTATGCCATTGAAGATGCTGAATTTGAACGGCTTTGCCTGATGGAACTCCTGCGCCGCATGCAGGCCCTGAATCCCGATTTGCGTCCTGCCCCCGTCAACGCCTTGGGCGACCTGGCTGTCTGGGAAAAGAACTGGATGAAGAAAACCATCCTCAACGACACAGCTGCCGTTATGGCCATGCTCCGCAAGAGCCCGGATAAGCTGATCAACCTGAAAGATCCGCTCATCCAGCTGGCCGATCAGTTGCTCGACCTGCTCATCCAGACCGAATTACGTGAAAAGCAGCGCGATGATATCCTCCGCGCCCAGCTCCCTTCCTATATCGCCCTGAAAGAACAACTCCGGCCGGACGGCTTCACGCCCGATGCCAACGCCACGCTGCGCCTCACTTACGGCAATATCAAAGGATACAGCCCGAACGACGGGGAATGGAATGCGCCTTATACCACGCTCGACGGCGTATTCGAAAAGGCCAATACACTGCCCGATTACAAGCTGGAACGCGTCTATTCGGACAAGCTGCGCGTGAAGAATCCGCCTGCCATGTTCCGCGACCCGAAGACCGGCAAAGTGGTGGTCGCCTTCCTCTACAACCTCGATACGACCGGCGGCAACAGCGGCAGCCCGGTGCTCGATGCCGACGGCCGTCTGATCGGTGTCAATTTCGACCGCGCCTGGACTGCAACGCTGAACGACTTTGCCTGGAGC
>JBKDBI010000115.1:0-5749 GCA_046314695.1 Bacteroidota bacterium
TACAGTAAGCAAGATGCCGTCTGTCGCCGTGATTTCAGCGGCCGCATCGGCTTCAAGGGCTGAACCATCTGCCGTGCGTGCCGGCCACTCGCTGCCGCGGTAGAGCACACGCCCTTGTCCGTTGGCCGGAATGGCATCCACTACCCGGACTTTCTGCCCGATATGCTCCACATAGCGCTCGTTTTTACGCGGACCGAAAGCGGCCACAAGTTTCTTGCGAAAAAGGATCACACCAAAGGCGGAGAATCCGGCGAAAGCCAGCCATTGCATTACCGGCTCCTGTACACCGGCCATAACCAGAATAGCTGTGAGCAATGCTCCGCCGCCGAGGAACAGCATAAAAAAGGTTCCGAGCACCACGTCGGCGATGATCATGATCAGGCCAGCGATACCCCAAACGGTTGGTTCACTCATGATTTGGCGGGAGGATTATTGGGTGCGTTCTGAGATTTGATTACCGTCATCGCAGCGGCTACCATGCTGCCCATATCGCTGAAGTTCGCCGGAAGAATGAGGGTATTATTGGTTTTGGCCAATTTCCCGAACTGTTCAACCAGGTTTTCAGCCACGCGTAATTGCACGGCTTCCATTCCTCCGTGGGTCTGGATAGCTTGTGCAACCAGGGTAATGCCTTCAGCCGTAGCCTGCGCTACCGCCTTGATGGCTTCTGATTCACCTTCTGCTTCGTTGATCTGACGCTGACGCAAGGCTTCCGATTCCAATACGACCTTCTGCTTCTGACCTTCTGCCATGTTGATGGCGCTTTGCTTTTCACCTTCAGACTGCAAAATCACGGCGCGCTTTTCACGCTCGGCCTGCATCTGCTTTTCCATCGCCACCAATACGCTCTTGGGCGGGGTAATATTCTTGATTTCGTAACGGAGGATTTTCACACCCCAGCCTATCGAAGCTTCGTCGATTGAAGCCACTACCTGCTTGTTGATGTTCATCCGCTCTTCGAAGGTCTTGTCCAGGTCGATCTTGCCGATCTCGGAACGCATGGTGGTCTGCGCGAGCTGTATCACGGCAAACTTGTACATGCTGATGCCGTAAGAAGCCTTTTGTGCATCAACCACCTGAATAAAAATCACCCCGTCTACTCCCACCTGTACGTTGTCTTTGGTGATGCAGACTTGTTCCGGAATGTCGAGCGCCACCTCCTTCAGCGAGTGCTTGTAGGCTACCTTGTCAAAAAAGGGAATAATAAAATTGATACCTGGTTCGAGTACCTGGTGAAACTTCCCGAGGCGTTCCACCACAAAAGCGTTCTGCTGAGGCACCACCTTCACAGCGCGAAGGATCACCAGCACGACAAGAACAACCAGTACGATTGCGAAAGTATTTTCCATACACTACAAGTATAACCGTCTGGAGAGAGAGATAAAAGGCAGTGCAGAAGGAAAATGACGAACAGGCCCGGAAAGGGGATTAATTTCGCCCGATTGAATTCCGAAACGCGCATCATTGATCAGGCCATCGAGGCCCTGGCGGGTTTTCCCGGTGTGGGAAGACGCACGGCCTTGCGGATGGTAGTCTTTCTGCTGCGCCGTCCGGAAGCCGAAGTACGCCGCCTCGGTGAAAGCCTGATTCGCTTGAAAACCGACCTGCGCACCTGCGTGGAATGCGGCAATGTGAGCGAGCAGGAGGTTTGCCGCGTTTGCGCCGACCCCAACCGCGACCGCAGCCTTTTGTGTGTGGTGGAAGACTTCAGCGATCAGTTGGCGATTGAAAGCACCGGCCAGTTCAAGGGCATTTACCACATACTCGGCGGGCTCATTTCACCCATCGACGGCGTGGGGCCCGACGACCTGAATATCCAATCCCTCCTTCCCCGCGTTGCAAACGGCGAAGTGCGCGAAGTGCTGATGGCCCTCAACCCGACTTCAGAAGGCGATACGACCATGTTTTACCTGGGCCGGAAACTGCGCGAAAGCGGGGTGCGCATCACGGCCATTTCGCGCGGTGTGAGTATTGGCGCCGAACTCGAATACACCGACGAAATCACCCTCGGGCGCAGCATCATCCACCGAACCGAATACCATATCTGACCTTGGCCCGCATCAGCATCATCATCGTCAATTACAATGTGCGCTACTTCCTCGAGCAGTGCCTTTTAAGCGTGGAACGCGCCGCACGCGGCCTGGATACGGAAGTGATTGTAGTTGACAACAACAGCGAAGACGACAGCCTGGCCATGTTGCAGCGGCAGTTCCCCCAGGTGAAACTGATCGCCAACCGCGAAAACACAGGCTTCTCCAAAGCGAACAACCAAGGCATTGCTGCAGCCAGCGGCGAATTCGTGCTCTTGCTCAACCCGGATACGGTATTGCAGGAAGACAGCCTCAGTGCCCCGCTCAACTTCATGGAAATCCATCCGGAATGCGGTGCGCTCGGCGTACACATGATCGACGGGACCGGCAATTTCCTTCCCGAATCCAAGCGCGGCCTGCCCACACCGGCAGTGGCTTTCTTCAAGATGACCGGACTGGCCTCTATTTTTAAGAAAAGCAAGCTGTTCGGCCGTTATCATCTGCATTACCTGCATCCTGAAACCAACCATGCGGTTGATGTGCTTTCCGGCGCCTACATGTTCATCAGGCGCAGCGCCCTCGACAAAGCGGGTTGGCTCGACGAACGCTTCTTCATGTACGGAGAAGACATCGATCTCAGCTACCGCATCCAGCAGGCCGGGTATATGAATGTCTATTTTGCCGGCACGCGCATCATCCATTACAAAGGAGAAAGCACGAAAAAACAAAGTGCCCGCTATGTGAAAGTGTTCTACGAGGCGATGATCTTGTTTGCGCGCAAGCATTACGCCAGCCGAAGTGCGGGCCTCTTTGCCCTGCTCATCACCCTGGCCATCCAGGTGCGGGCATTCGGCGCCCTGCTCAGTCGCTATTTCGCGCGCATCTGGCAACCACTCACCGACTTTGCCGTACTCTATACCGGCTTCTTTGCCATTACCCGCTATTGGGAACTGAACAACAAGTTCGTGCGGGCTTACTATCCCCCGGAATACTTCCTGTGGCATTTGCCGGCCTATATCACCGTTATCCTCTTCTTCACCTGGCTGAGCGGCGGCTACGACCGGCCCTTGCGCTGGAAGAACCTCAGCCGCGGTGCGGTAGCCGGATCGCTGATCCTCTTTTCCGCCTATGCCTTTCTGCCCAAAACCCTGCAATTCAGCCGGGCCATCCTCGGGCTTGGCTGCATTTGGTCGTGGGTAGCTTTTATCGGCTGGCGGGTGGCTGTTCAAGCGCTGAGTGGCGGCAAATTCAACCAGGAAGAGAACACCGGGAGGCGGTGGTTGCTGGTAGCGGGTGCCGACGAAGCGAGGCGCATACGGCAGTTCCCTTCCGGAGCCCATATCGCCGGTGAGATTAGCCCCCAGCGCGCCGACAATCCGGACGAATTGCTCACCTGTGCGCTCGTACATGAGGCGGATACGCTGGTATTCAACCTGAACGAATTGCCTGTCCGAAAGGCGCTGGCACTGATGCAACAGCTGAAAGGCAAAGGCTTGCGCTTCAAAACCGTTCCGCCGGGTGCGTCCTTTGTCATCGGTTCAGATTCGAAAGATGGCCGTGGGGAATGGACCGGCGACCAGGACCGTTACGCTTTGGGAATGCCGCAGGTAAGGCGCAAGAAACGCACCTTCGATATCCTCTTTGCGCTGGCCCTCCTGCCCCTGTCGCCCTTTATTCTCTTTACCCATGCGGGCCGCAGGATGCTGCAGCAGATTCCGGCTGTGATTGCCGGCAGCCGCACCTGGATTGGTTATCCTGCCGAAACCAAGGGATTGCCACCGCTGCGCAAGCCTGTTCAGCCGCTCAGCTCCGGATATACCGGTCTGGAAGCGCAACCCGACTGGGAAAGGCGCTTGTACGAGAATTACGCACTGCAATACGATCCGGTGCGTGATTTCAGGATGCTGTGGAAAGCGCTCTTCCCCCGCGGTTGATACACTGCTTGGCCTCAGAAAACAGGCTTCGACGTTTCAATATCCAAATACCCCGTCAGATCGGCAATCCCGGCCGCGGCGACGAGTATCATCAATACCAGCAGCATCCGGTACACAATTCGGGCTTGCCCTGCATCCTGCTGTCTGACAAACGCCGCAGGGTTATCCGGAACATAAAGAACAACTTGCTCCTTCCCTACCTCGGTTTTGCTTCCGGACTGGAAAACGAAGGAGCTGCTGAAATGGTAAAATGGACGGCCTTCCACCCGGGTTCCATCTGCGGTTTCAAACGACATGACCGGGATTGGATCGCCGTCGGAATCGCGTTCGAAGCGTTCAATTTTCGCGATGGCCTCTGCACCCGATTTGCGCAAGCTGCGCAAGGTGCTGCGCACTTCCATTGCAAGCAAAGCACACAACAAACCGAACAACAAGGCAGCGAGGCCCGGTGCGAAGAATACACCGGCGAGAAATAACAGGAAGATGGGTACGGAATAGGCGTTGATGATTTTCATGTATACCGGCGGGTCATCGTCGGGAACTTGTGTTTCCAGGCACCGGCGTCATCAAACGCTCACACCGAAGAGATAGCCTACCAGGGCAGACAAACCCATGGCAATGGTTCCCCAGACAACAATGCGCAAGACGGCCATTAGGATATTTGAACCTCCGGTTTTGGCTGATACTGCACCTAGGATAATCAGAGAGAGAATTGTAAACCCATAGAGCGCATACTCCATCCATTGAAGGGGTGCGAACAACGCAACCAGCAAAGGCAGTATTCCTCCGGCAGTAAATGCAGCTCCGGATGCAAAGGCTGCCTGAATCGGATTGGCCTGGCTGATTTCGTTGATCCCAAGTTCGTCGCGGATATGGGCGCCCAGCGCATCGGCGGCGGTGAGCTCTTTGGCTACCTGCAGGGCTGTTTCCTTTTGCAGTCCGCGGCGTTCGTATATCTGCGCCAGTATCTGCATTTCCGCTTCCGGCATAGAAGCCAGCTCAACTTTTTCACGCTCGATATCGGCTTTTTCGATATCTGTCTGGGAACTTACGGATACGTACTCACCTGCCGCCATCGACAAGGCGCCGGCAACCAGTCCTGCAACAGTAGCGAGCATCACAGGCTCCCGGCTCACACTCGCCGTAGCAACACCGATGGCCAGGCTGGATATGGAGATAATCCCGTCGTTGGCTCCGAGCACTGCTGCCCTGAGCCAATTGCTCCGGTGGATGTAGTGTGCATCCAGGTAGTTGTCGATGGTCGGTTCTGGTTTCTTCATGGTGAACGGGTTTCACAGGGCAAACAACCCATTGGTTCCTGCAGCGAAGGTAACACAGCTGCCAGGGCACATCCGGCAGCTGCGCTCAGGAAAAGGCATGATTCCTGCCATGCACGGCGGTGGCCGCAGCCGGGCGGATGGCGTGGAAGGATTATCGGGCTCCGTTCTCCTTTTCCGGATTCACATGCAGGATATGCATGAGGCGGTGGACCATGGGCGCGAAGAATACCGCTGTGATGCTCAGAAAAGCAACGCCGCTGTACAAGGCATAAAATGAAGAAAAGAGCTTTGCCCCGGTACTTTCCATTTCCACCACAGGCCCCATACCGGTAAGAATCATGGATGCCATGTAAAACGCATCGATCCAGGAAACAGCTGCAATGATGCGATAACCTATGGTTCCGGCTCCTACTGAAACGGCGACGAGTAAAAAGGCGAAAATGGCATACCTGCCCTGGCGCAGAAGGAAGCGACGCATAGGCGCCACCGGGTCGCTGTGGTGTTC
>JBKDBI010000116.1:0-3184 GCA_046314695.1 Bacteroidota bacterium
AGCTGCCGCAGGTACCGCTGGAACGGCAGCCGGAAGGGCGGCAGTTACCTGGGCCGGTGCAGCGCTGATAGTGGTTATGGTCTGAACCGGGTTCTTCTTGATCAGCAATTTGAAATCCTTGCGGCTGATTTCCACCTCATCCACTCCTTGTGTAGCCACAAAGCGAATGAGTGCCTGTATTTCTTTGATGTCCATAAAAGTTGCTTGATTGCGTGGGCAAAGAAAGAAAAAAAGAAGTTAAGGCCGGACGATTTGGGTTAATAATCCGTTCACAGACGTCCGAATTGAGCAACCGCGGTTCAGATTCTGGCCGAAAGTCCCAGTTGCACTACCCCTTTGGCCATGCCAGTTTCCATGTACATACCCAGGTTTTCACTGAACATCATGCGGAAGCCCAGGGTCAGATCCAACCCCAGATTGATCGGAATATCGGTAACCTCTGTATCGAAACGCGGATTATTCGGATCGGTACTGGTTTCTGTGACCTTGTCGTCGCGGTAACCCATGCCGAAACCCATATAGGGATCAAAGAATTTTCCCGGCTTGAAATGATAATTCACCCGCGCCAAAGCACTCCAGCCTGTGTATCGGCCCGTTCCGTAGATGCGGGGGTCAACGGCGTCTGTCCATTCGTTTTTGAGGGTGAGCAGGGCGAAATTCACTCCGAAACCAACATTATCCGATAGCGCCTGCTCGAACTTGAAGAACAAGGGCCCTGTTGTGGTGCGCTTCTCGATCACATCGTTGTTCAAACCCGAAGCTTCGAAATTGGCCACCAGCAGGTTGCCAAAACCGAAGCCGCCGGTAAAAAACATATCACCGTTTTCGAATGATGGCTTCTCTTTCTGCGGTAAAGGGGTGACTCCCTCCTGAGCAGACAGGTTAAAAGACTGGCTTCCCAGAAGCATGATGACAATGGAGATATACCGTTTCATACCAACAAAATTGGTTGAAATGCAGAATTATCGCGCATGATGCACGTCAGTTAACAGGGTGCCCTTTAGCAGCCGTAAACTGATTACAGCGGAATATTCCCGTGCTTCTTACGGGGCAAATTGCGCACCTTGCCTTCGAGCATGCGGAAGGCGCGGATCAGGCGGTCGCGGGTTTCTTCGGGAAGTATTACTTCGTCGACATAACCGCGTTCAGCGGCCCGGTATGGATTGGCAAACATTTCGGCATATTCATCCTCCTTGCTTTTCAAGGCTGCTGCCTTGTCTGCTGCGGCTTCGATTTCGCTGCGGAAAATGATTTCAGCCGCCCCGCGCGCTCCCATCACCGCAATCTCCGCCGTTGGCCATGCATAGTTCATGTCGGCACCGATATGCTTGCTGTTCATTACGTCGTAAGCACCACCATAAGCTTTGCGGGTGATTACGGTGATGCGCGGAACCGTTGCTTCACTGAAGGCATACAGCAGCTTCGCACCGTTCGTGATGATGGCATTCCACTCCTGATCGGTTCCGGGAAGGAATCCTGGAACATCTTCAAAAACGAGCAAGGGAATATTGAAGGCGTCGCAGAAACGCACAAATCGCGCTCCTTTTTGCGATGCATGCACATCGAGTACACCGGCCAATACGGCAGGCTGGTTAGCCACCACGCCAATGCTCTTACCGGCAAGGCGGGCAAAACCAACCAATATATTTCCGGCGAAACCTGCATGTACTTCGAGGAAACTGTTGTCGTCGACCACACCCTGAATTACTTCGCGCATGTCGTAGGGCTGATTGGGATTGGCGGGAACGAGTTCGGCGAGTTGCTTGCGGATTTCGTTGCCACCGGAATACGCAGCTTCAGGCGCCTTTTCTTCGCAATTCTGGGGAATATAGCTGAGCAAACGGCGCAGGTGTTGGATGGCTTCCGCTTCGTTGGCAGCTGCGAAATGCGCCACACCACTGCGGGTGCTGTGCACCGATGCGCCGCCGAGGTCTTCGCTGCTAACGTCTTCGTTGGTAACCGTTTTTACCACGTTCGGACCGGTAACAAACATATAGCTCGTGCCTTCCACCATCGATACGAAATCGGTGAGGGCGGGAGAATAAACCGCACCGCCGGCACAAGGTCCCATGATGAGGGAAAACTGCGGAATCACACCGCTGGCCATCACGTTGCGGTAGAAGATATCCGCGTAACCGCCCAGGGAAACGACACCTTCCTGGATGCGGGCTCCGCCACTGTCGTTCAAACCGATCACAGGAGCGCCGTTCTCCATGGCAAGGTCCATGATGCGGCAGATTTTCTGGGCATGGGTTTCGCTGAGCGAACCACCGAAAACGGTAAAATCCTGCGAAAACACGTACACCAGGCGGCCACTGATGGTTCCATACCCCGTTACCACACCATCTCCCAAAAAGCGCTGCTTTTCCAGGCCAAAATCGTTGCTGCGATGGGTAACGAAAGCGCCGATTTCCTGAAATGAGCCTTCGTCGAGCAGGAGGGTCAGGCGCTCGCGGGCGGTCAGCTTACCGCGCTTGTGTTGTGCTTCAATGCGATTTTCGCCGCCGCCAAGCTGCGAGGCAGCCCGCTTTTGTTCCAGAAGTGCTCGTTTGTCCATAGAAAGGGCTGCGAAAATACAGCGATTGATAAGTAGATTTTAAAGATCCCCTGAAGCAATTAAAGCCTCGGCCAAAGCTTCGTCGTACTCGAGGTTATGGTATACCGTGTCGATATCGTCGTCTTCTTCCAATTTGGCAATCAGCTTCAAGGCCAGTCGCGCGTCGTCTGCTGCCAGTTTCTTAAAAATGACTGGAATGCGCTGCAAATTGGCTTCGCGGGCTTGCATACCGGCATCGTGCAGTGCCTGCACCATGGGCCCGAAATCTTCGAAAGCACAGTGCACTTCCCACTGCTGGCCGATGCGTTGCACATCGTCTGCACCAGCGTCTATGAGCAACATTTCAACTTTGTCGGCTTGTTCCGGCGCAGGTGCATCCAACATAAAAACACCCTTTTGAGCAAAAACAAAATTCAGGGCACCGCGGGAAGCAAGGCTCCCGCCATATTTGTTCAGGTTCGCCCGGATATTTCCCAGCGTGCGGTTGAGGTTCTCGGTTGTCGCTTCGATGATGATGCCGAGCCCGGAAGGCCCATAGCATTCGTAAACCACCGGCTGCAGGTTATCAGCTTCTTGTCCGCTGCCTTTGCGCACGGCACGCTCGACGGTATCTTTGGGAATATTGGC
>JBKDBI010000117.1:0-2355 GCA_046314695.1 Bacteroidota bacterium
TTTTGCGGCTCACAAGACCTCAAACCTGCCTTCGGCCAAGTGTTCGATGGCTTGTTTCATTTCAAGTTCGCGGGCAGTGCCGATGAGCAGCTTGCGGCCATCTTTCAGCACGAGCTGGATACCATAGTCACCGCGCAGGCTCACGGCCCGGTTTTTGGATTTTGGCAGCCCGCGTATACCCCAGCCACCGTATTCTGCGATGGGCCTGTACTTGCGCACACCGGCCTGTTGCACAGCCGACCATGGTATTTCGCGGAAACTGCGCTGCAAAGGAAAGAGCCGGTAGCGGATTCCTTTTTCGCTTAGTTCGCTGTCCAATCTCAAGGTGAACATGAGGATCGCAGTAGCCAGGAGCAACAGCAGAATCAGCGCCATCAGCCAATCAGGCGAAGGATTGTTCCCCCAGGGTTCCCCGAGCACCCATTGCGACCAGGCGGAATATCCGTAAAGCAATACGAGGGCTACAAGCAGCAACTTGAGCAGTGGATGCATGCCGCGCTGCGTTTCCTGAAGATGGGGAGCTTTCATGGGGTTAAATCTCGGGATTTTAGCCGGAACTGCTGCAAATCAGTAAAAAAATGCCGTAAACAGGCTTACTTCGTTGCATGAACCCCGCCCATCTGCACCTGATGTTCAATCACCTTCCCATCATGGGCATGGTGTTTTCCCTGCTCGTTTTGCTCGCAGGCTTTTTCCTAAAAAACCGCATCGTGAAACTGACTGCGATGGGCCTTTACGCAGTCACAGCGCTGACCGCTTTGCCGGCGTTCTTCAGCGGTGAAGGAGCAGAAGAATCCATCGAACACCTGGCTGGCGTTTCGCACGATCTGATCGAACACCATGAAGACGAAGGCAAACTCTTTCTGATCACATGTCTGATCACCGGCGCAACTGCGTTGGCGGCTTTCTGGCTCGACCGCAAGCAGCACCGTATGGCACCGGCTGCCTCCTATGGTGTATTGGTTCTGGGTTTAGCGGGGATTGTCACCGGGCAGATGGCAGGTACGAGCGGTGGCTATATCCGTCACCCAGAAATCCGAAAAGACGCTGCCGTTCCACAAGCGGCACCCAACAAGCAGGACCACGAAGAGGAAGAAGGGCATTGAGAAGCCTGATCCTTATTGCTTTGCTCCTGACAGCCGGCAGCATGCAAAAGCCGGAGAACATCAACACCTGGTGGCTGTACCGCAATGGTGTACTGGCTGTTTCCAATGACCAGAAAGGAGCAGGTAAAGTAATCCGCCTAACACTCGCTGACGAAGCAAAGGCGGATACCTGGAAACTGCGATATCATCTTTGCGGTCAGATGGGTCATTGGCGGAAAGATAGTGTTGTAATGCTTGATCCGGATGGCAAGCGACTTACTGCTGGATTTGCAGAAGGCTACGAACATCGCATCTCTTTCACCCTGAAAAAGTCGTGGTTCATGCGCCCGGATGGAGCGACAAGGACATTGCGCTGCTCCTGGAATAGAGAGGTGGAGGTGTGCACGTTTAAGATGGAATGAAGAGGAGAGTTTGAAAGTTGGAATAGAAAAGATGGGTTTAATGCCTCATGAGCGGGATTTTTCGTGGTGATAATTTTGGGTTAAATATTTGATTTTAAACCGCTTATACATTTTTGAAAACAAGCTACACGTTTATATACGTTTAATTCTCATTTAGACAAGTCTGAAGCTTGCCACATGGCTTTGGTCTCATGTGCCAAAAGGCTATATTGCACCTGCATTATAGCTCTTTTTAGTATGGACTTTTTTACATTTATTAAAACTTACAACACAGAAGAAAAATGTGCTCTTTTGTGGAAGGAATTTCGGGATAAGCATGGTGTTTACTGCAACCGTTGCGGTTCATCAGACCAATTGTGGCTCCCGTCTCGACTCAGGTACCGATGCAAGCAATGCAAATGGGAGACGACACTGCGCAGCGGGACACTCCTGGAGTATTCGAAGCTTCCTTTTCATTACTGGGTCTATGCCATTGCGGTGCTTTCATTTCAGAAGAAATCCATTTCGGCCATGCAGGTACAGCGCCATCTGGGCCACCGGCATTATCGGCCTATCTGGTTGATGATGCAGAAGATGAAAGTGATGATGGCCGACCTTGTGGATTGGTATGCGATGCTTGATCATATCACAGCAGGCACAGCGGATTTCCCGGCGATTCCGGAACCAGCGAAAAAAAAATCCGCATCAGAAAGCGCAAGGCCAATACAACGCTCTGTTAGCAATGAAGAAGGACAAAAGCTGGAACTAATGTCTGTAGAGTTACGGGGTCTGAACCTTCGGATTCCGGAATGGCATCCATGGTTCAAACGTGCGCAGGGTGGGCGTTTGCGCTTGATTTCGATGCGTCC
>JBKDBI010000118.1:0-3060 GCA_046314695.1 Bacteroidota bacterium
CAACAATTAAAAGAAGGCAGTCTGCCGGCCGTATTGCATGTCAAAACGATCAAAGGCAAAGGCTATGAACCGGCCGAAAAAGAACAAACCCGTTTTCACAGCGCTCCGGCATGGGTGAAACTTGACCCTGCACAGCCAACCAAAGAGAGCCTGCGCTTCCAGGATGTTTTTGGTGCTGCGCTTTGCGAGCTGGCCGCCCTGTACCCCCAGGTTTGCGGCGTCACACCGGCTATGCCTTCGGGTAGCGGTATGCGCCGTGCCATGCAGGAATACCCCGATCGCTTCTGGGATGTAGGCATCGCAGAACAGCATGCAGTAACGCTCTGCGCCGGACTCGCCGCCGAAGGCATGAAACCTTACTGCAGTGTCTATTCAACCTTCCTGCAGCGGGGCTACGATCAGCTTATTCACGACGTTGCATTGCAATCGCTGCCCGTGGTGTTTTGCATCGACCGCGCCGGACTCGTAGGCGAAGACGGGCCGACACACCACGGAAGCTTCGACCTGGCTTTCCTGAATCCGATTCCCAACCTCATCATCGCCGCTCCCCGAGATGAAACACATCTCCGCGCCCTGATGCATACCGCAGCGTTAGATACTCAATTGCCCTGGGCCATTCGCTATCCACGCGGTGGAAGCGGTCAGCCCATGACTCAAATCGAATTCCCGGCCAGTGAAGTTGGAAAAGCGGAATGGTTGCGCGAAGGTTCCGGCACAGCCATCCTCGCTCTGGGCCCGTTGTGTTACACAGCGATTGAAGCTGCGCAGTTGTCGGAGACCCAAACCGCCGTCGCCGACATGCGCTTCCTGAAACCACTCGATACCGATTTACTCGATGCAGTATTCGATCGTTTTGATGCCGTTATCACCCTGGAAGACGGCGTTGTGAAAGGCGGATTGGCAAGTGCGGTGGCCAGCCATGCCGCAGCCCGGAAATATGCAGGTGTAATCAAGCATCTCGGCATCCCGGATGTATTTCCCACGCACGGTTCTGTGGCTGAATTGTGGAGAGAACTGGGTTACGACCGCGACGGTATCCTTGCGGCTATTCGCTCAGTCCAGCCCGTTTAACCAGTTTTCTATCATGCGCCTGCCGTAATCGGTCAGGATTGCTTCGGGATGGAATTGCACGCCTTCACAACGCAGTTGGCTGTGCCGCAAGCCCATGATGGATTGGTCGGCAGTGCGCGCGCTGATGGCAGCTTCAGGGCCGGCATCGGCAAGCAGCAAACTGTGGTAGCGGCAAACACGCACCGGATTGGGCAGGCCCTTGAACAATCCTTGGCCGTCGTGAATCACTTCACTGGTTTTGCCATGCACCGGTTCGTGGGCACGGCGCAGGGTTCCGCCGAGATAGATTCCCAATGCCTGGTGGCCAAGGCAGATGCCGAGCATAGGTTTGCTGCCGATATAATTGGCAATACACGCCATCAGTTTGCCTGCAGTTTCGGGTGTGCCGGGCCCGGGCGACAAGACTATGGCGTCTGCCTGGTCTGCGGCAGCAAAAAGTGATGGCTCGTCGTTGCGCAATACCGTGCACGCCGCACCGGCTGTCTCGAGGTAGTCGAGCAGGTTATAGGTGAACGAATCGTAATTGTCAAGGAGCAGGATCTGCTTCACCGGGTGGCCATGAAGGGTTTGAGGTAAAAAGGTTCGAAATAAGCGAGATCTTCAAATTTGCCTGATTCAAAGGCCTGCAGCGCAGGCGCGATCATATTCCAGGCCAGCGGATCTCCGGTTTCGATGAACACAGCATTGCCACTCCAGTTGCAATGGTCTTTCCATTTAGCGGCACCGCTGCCGGCAAAAACAACCCGGGCATCTTGTGAATAGGCCTGGAAATCGTCCGGAACGAGAATTTTAGCATGCACGGGTTCAAGGCATGCGAGGATTTCGTCGTACACTGCCGTGTAAACTTCCATGCGCCGCGCGTCGATCATGGGAATGAGGCGCAGCTTTTCTTGGGCAGTCGAGGCTTGTTTCATCGCGCCGGCCATCAACGCAAGCGTATCTACAGCGATGAGCGGAACCTGCCAGGCATAACAGAGTCCTTTGGCCAGGCTGGTGCCGATGCGCAAGCCGGTATAGGAGCCGGGTCCGGCACTGATGGCCACGGCATCCGGACGGACGCCCGTTTCGCGCAGCAATGCATTGCAAAGCGGAGCCAATGCTTCGGCATGCGCCCGCGTGCCTGGCGCTTCAGCTTGCGCCAGTACATTGAAACCGGCGCAGATCGCCAGGGTACAGCGATCACCCGTTGTCTCGAGGCAAAGAATATAGGGAAAAGCGCTCATTCCGCGTCGGGGCGAAGATACATATCGCCGCGCAGCAGCCCGAGCAGGTATTCCGTGCTGTGCAGGGCGTCCACTTCCTGTTTCAGCAAGGGCAATAGTCTTTCGTGTATTTCGGCAAGCGATGCACACCGGATGAGTTCCAGGCGCAATTCGTTGGGGATGTCCACACCTTCAAGACCCGGATATTCAGGGAAGTAGGTGGCACTGCCCACTTCCGGTAGACCGAATTCGCTGATTTCCTTCAAAAGATCCGTAATGCGCAAGAACAATTCTTTATCCGGCTCTTGGCGGTAAGGCAAGAGGAAACCGGTCACGTGGTTCCCATCTGCTTCATCCGGAAAGCAATGTGCCGGTTGTAAGGCTTTGATAAACATGTGATCATAACCTTCATCGTACCAGGCTTCGCAATACAAGGCGGGATGGCCCCGTTTTTCCGCTTCATGTGCCCACCACCAAACGCGCAGATTGCCGCCTTCGCATGCGGCCAATTCCTTCAGTTCTTCGAACCTTTCTTCCCAATGACCAAAAGGAATACACTCCTCCGGGATCAAAATCCATTCCTCGCGCAAGAGCAACAAACGATGGTTCATCACACAAAAATCACTTTCGTCGCCCGATTTTCGTTCATGGTCGCTTCATCCTTTTGAAATCCTTTTTCAAGGGGCTACTGGCACAACTTTTGATGGAATGAAGTGAACCAATCGTTTTCCCCATGAAGAGAATACACACCATCCTCGCGCTTGTTACCCTGGGCGGCGCTGCCCTG
>JBKDBI010000119.1:0-26279 GCA_046314695.1 Bacteroidota bacterium
CGGCGCAACCAGATGCTGGCTGTATCCAGCCGCGACATCATGTTGTTGCTAAACCCGAAATTGGCGCTCTGAGCAAGTGTAATGCGCACGTTTTCCGCCTTCATTTGTCCGCGGTTGAAGAAACGTAAACGCTGTGCTGAAGCAGTTGCGGAATTATAACAGGTGCTCACGCTTCCCTGAACGATACCGGTCAAAATCGGTGCGCGGGTATCTTTGATCACTGTTGCATTTGAGCGAATCGTTTGGCAGTTTTTTCCATCGCAACCCCAGGTAAGCTCAATACTTGTGGCAAAGGCGTTGCAGCCAATGATTTCAATGCTGTCCGTTATCGTGACAGATTCGTTTTGATCCAGCACCGAATCGCGGTCGCCGATGGTTTGAAAGAACGATTTTCCAAGTACGTTGATCACGGTGTCGCGACCGAAGTAAGTAGCGCTGCGGTTTACACCATACGTCCGTATATCCTTTCCGTTTACACGCCTGAGCGTAATCGATGTCAGCGGACCTTTTCCATAATTGGTAATGGTAAAAGTGCGCACAAAACGGTCGCCAACGTTACCTGTGAAAGATTGATTGCTGATAGAAGCGAAGCCCGGTGCCGGCACGTTGGCAGGAAACGGATTGGAAGTTGCCTGGTCAAAACTTCCCACATAAGCGGCCCTGCATGTGATGCTGGGTGTTCCGCTTGCGTTCAGGAAACCCAGGAAATCGCAATTGGACCGGATGCCGTAGCGAAACGTAAAACGACTGGCCAGACTGAGATTGGGCCCATTGAATACCGGTTTGTTCAGATCGCTGATATTGTTTTCGCTGACGCCGGTGCCGGCGACAGATCCCGGCACATACATAACGCCGGGTGGCAGGGTAAGTGTAACAGTAATGCTGCTTACCGCGCCGGGGCTGATATTGATGACGGTTGCCCGGGCGGTATCGCTTCCTGCGCAAATATTCAGGTTGCGAGGTGTACTCAGGGTAAAAGTTAACCTGTTCCCCTGCGCGGATAGGTTCGCTGCAAGAAACGAAAGGAACAATAATAAAATCCCCCGGAATACTGACATGGTCACGCCAAATATAAGGAATCCTTAAAATCCTGTGAACCCAAGGCATCTGACTACCTTTGCAGCATGAATCGCATTGTTGCAATCGTGGGAAGACCGAACGTCGGGAAGAGTACCCTTTTCAATCGTTTAACCGGAGAGCGCAAGGCAATCGTAGACGACGTGAGCGGCGTAACCCGCGATCGTCACTATGGCGAAAGCGACTGGAACGGCACGCGATTCATGGTTGTAGACACTGGCGGCTTCGTACCTGAAAGCGAAGACGTGTTTGAAAAAGCCATCCGCGACCAGGTGCATATCGCCATCGAAGAATCGGCTTTGCTGCTCTTTGTAGTTGATGTGACATCCGATATCCATCCGCTCGATGAAGAGTTTGCCGATGTGTTGCGCCGCGCAGGTAAGCCTGTCTTGCTGGTTGCCAACAAGGTGGATACAGCCAAGGTGAGTCCGCAAACAGCTCAATTCTACAGTCTGGGTTTTGACGAGCTATTTGAAATCTCTGCCATCAGCGGTTCCGGAACAGGAGAACTGCTCGACCGTGTGGTTGAGATCCTCGGTCCGGACGCCCAAACCCCGGTTAAAGAGCGCTTACCTGAACCCATAGATGAGAATGATGAATCGGCTGATGCAGAGCCTGCGCTTCCCTGGATACCCAAAGTAGCCGTTGTTGGAAGGCCTAATGTTGGAAAATCGTCTTTCATCAATGCCCTTACCGGTCAGGACAGAAATATTGTAACTGAAATCGCCGGCACCACGCGCGACAGCATCCATACGCATTACAAAGCCTATGGTAAAGACTTGATTCTGGTCGATACTGCAGGAATCCGTAAAAAGAGCAAGGTGCAGGAGAACATTGAGTTTTATTCGGTGATGCGTTCGCTGCGCGCGCTGGAAGAAGCCGATGTGGTTGTGTTGATAATCGATGCCACGCTCGGTCTTGAAGCGCAGGATCTCAATCTCTTCTGGCTGGCACACAGAAACGCCAAGGGTGTGGTAATTCTGGTGAACAAGTGGGACTTGGTTGAGAAGGAAACGAATACCATGAAGGCGTATACGGAAGACATACGTAAGCGTCTGGAACCCTTCACCGATGTGCCGATTCTGTTCATTTCAGCCATGACCAAGCAGCGCATTTTCCAGGCGCTCGAAGAGGTGATGCACGTGCATGAAAATATGCAGCGGCGTATCTCCACCCGCGAGTTGAACAATTTCCTCCTGCCGATTATCGAAAATCAACCACCGCCAAGCCGCAAGGGTAAGTTTGTAAAAATCAAGTATGTAACCCAGTTGCGTTCGCGGCGCATCGCATTTGCCTTGTTCTGCAATCTTCCCCAGTATGTGGCAGACTCGTATTCCCGATTTCTTGAAAACAAGCTTCGGGAAAGCTATGATTTCAAAGGCGTTCCGATTAGCCTTTTTTACCGCCAGAAATAAGGCTTCAGATTTTCCGGCATTTCCGGATGCGGGCCGAGTATTTTCTCCATCAACAAGACATCGTGCCAGGCCCCAAGCTTGAAACCTGCCTTGTGTAAGGTTCCGGTTTCAATAAAGCCCATGCTGCTGTGCAAGGCTGTACTTTCCGGATTCGGCAGGGTTATGACGGCGTAGACATTGATCATTCCTTGTTCCTGTAACAAACCGAAGAGCATTTCATACAATTTCCGGGCAAGCCCCTGTCGCTGAAAGTCGGGATGTATATACACGGAGCTTTCACAGCACCATTGATAGGCGGCGCGCTCGCGGAATTTTCCGGCATAAGCATAGCCTGCAATTTTTCCATCCGATTCGGCAACAAGCCAGGGATATAGTTGCATGACACTTTCAATTCGCCCGGCAAATTCTTCCACGCCCGGCACCTGATACTCAAACGTGATGGCGCTGGTCTCGACAATGGGCGCATAAATCGCGCATATTCCCGCTGCGTCGGCCGGCTGTGCAAGGCGGATCTGCATGTCAGGTATTAACGGCCAATGTTAGGAAATCATTCACCGCTTTTCCGCTGCGGTAAACTTGCATCAGGTAGTCAACCGGTTGGTTTTCAAGGATGGTTTCCGGTTCGAAATTGTGGCCAAAATACCATTGTTTACGGGCGATGAGCGGATGGGCGGTTGCGAGCTCCTTCAGATCGCCGGCTACGCGTTTCTGTTCTTCACCCTGCAAAGTGCCGAAAGTTTTGCGGAAGGACGGTGCTGATACCAGCGCTTCCAGTTTTTCGGGCCTTGCGGCTATGTATCGGCGAATGCGATCGGCCAATGCGGTATCCGGATTGTAAACGCCCATATACACGACGCATTGTTCGGCTCCTAGCTGGAAATAAAAGCCTGGGTTCATCATATCCTTCTTGCCTCCCGGAGCAAAGGCTGCTGCCATGTGTAATTTGTATGGCGACTTGTCTTTTGAAAAGCGGATGTCTTTGTTGATTCGGAATATCAAGTCACTGGTCTTCATTTGATCGTAAGGGGCGCCAAGTGCTTCTTGCATGGCGGCCACCAGTTGATGAAAAGGCGCTTTCACATCGCGTTCGTAGGCGTCGCGGTGGGCATCAAACCAACCTTTTCGGTTATCGGCTGCCAGGCCAATGAAAAATTCGAAGAAGGGGAGACCGGGGAAATGTTGCATGGATGTCGGGCTTCGGAGCGTCAAATTTACATTGCTTTGTTTCCGGGCATTGTAAGTCTCCTTTTTGTGGTGTTTTTTTGTGGAAACCGCCAACATGAGACGTTATCTGTTCGTTTTTCTTAGCCTCTCATGTGCTACAAGCCTCACAGCACAGCATGTTCCGGATACCCTGCGCTGGAAGGGTGCGGAACAAAGCATGTACAGTTCTATGGCAGGATACATGAGCATCCGTGAACGGATGATGCTCACTGAAATCAACCGCATGCGTTCCAATCCGGCGCTGTATGCTGAATTTGCCTCCGTATACCTCGCGCAGCTTGAAGCTGGTCTGCAAGCGCCTCCGTTGGATCTCACGCTGATTGTGAAGAAAGAATTGGCGCCGGGTTTCTATGTGGATGACACCCTGCGCGGGCGGCGCATTTTTGAAGATGACATCCGTTCTACCCGCGAGCTGATTGCGCAGCTCCAGCAAACATCAGCATTGCCGCCATTGTTTCCTGATCCATGTTTGTATCGCGCAGCCAGGGCGCATGGTTCATTTTTGCAATCGGCCGGAGATTTGAGTCATATCGGAACCGGTGGCAGCGATATCTGGCAACGCATCAGCAGCGAAGCATGCTTCTCCTTCAGCTCCTGTGCAGAGAACCTGGTAGCCTATCGTGAAAGCATACGGCAGACAGTGCTTGATTTGTTGATTGACGCCTACGTGCCCACCAGGATTCACAGAAAAATACTGCTCGATCCCGGGTTTAATAAGGCCGTTTGTGCGGAAGCCGGCAGAGTTGGCCGTTATCCTTCTGCCTGGGTGATGAACCTGGTGCGTTGAGTCAGAGTTTTTTGCGTCGGTTTGTTTCAAAGTCCTCGAAAACCAACTCGCCCAATCCCTGAAGACCAGTGTAGAAAGCTCTGCCGCCGTTCACTTCGGTAAACTCATGGACAAACTGTTGCAGATATGGGTCGCGCGCAATCATGAAAGTTGTCACCGGAATTTTCAATCTTCGGCACTGTGCCGCCATTTGGAGGGTACGGTTGATGATTTTGCGGTCAAGCCCGAAACTGTTCTTATAGTAATTGCCGTTTTCCTTGAGACAGGAAGGTTTCCCATCGGTAATCATGAATATTTGCCGGTTGGGATTCTTTTTTCTGCGGAGCAGTTCCATCGCCAATTCGAGGCCTGCGACGGTATTGGTATGGAATGGGCCAACCTGCAGGTAAGGCAGATCTTTTACGCTGATGGGCCATGCATCATTGCCGAATGCGATGATATCGAGCGTGTCTTTCGGGTATTTGATGCGGATGAGTTCGGCGAGCGCCATGGCCACCTTTTTAGCCGGTGTAATGCGGTCTTCGCCATATAGAATCATGCTATGGCTCACATCGATCATCAGCACGGTGCTGGTTTGCGATTTGTGTTCGCGTTCGCGCACCACCAGATCGCGTTCTTCGAGGCTTTCAAATTCTCTGCCGGCGCGGATTTGTGCATTGCGCAGGCTGTCGGTCATGCTGATGTTGTCGAGCCCATCACCAAAACGGTATTCGCGTAAATCGGCAGACATTTCGTCGCCCTGACCGGTAAAGGTGGTTTTGTGTTGTCCGGCTTTGCCTTTTTTCAGTTTTCCGAAGATCTGTTCCAACGCGTCGCGGCGAATTTGTTGTTCTGTTGATGGAGAGATGGCGATGCTGCCATCTTCATTGTCTTTCAGGTAGCCTTTTTCGCGCAGTTCTTCGATGAAATCGCCGATACCGTAGTTGCCGGGTGTCAGTTCATGGGCCTTGTCGAGTTCTGTGAGCCAGTCGAGCGCTTCTGCGACGTCGCCACTGGTATGGACCAGCAGTTCACGGAAGATGCGGAAGAGTGAATCGAAATTCGATTCTTCCTTGTTTTCAAAGTATCGACTGAAAATGAAACCGGGTCTGGCCATGTGAGTGAATAAGGGAACATCGAAGTTCGGGAATAGGTTTGAATGGATTGGCAGTGCAGGCTGCTTCGAGGAAGGAAAGAGGGTGAAGCACTTGTGCTTTGACAACAATGAAGCACAGGTTGAACGGTGTTAACGCCGGACTAAACGGAAGCTTGCACCAGGGATTGTAACGCCGATGGAATCCGTTGGAAATGAAGGCTTTGACGATTATGAGTCCGATTATGCGGAAGCTTGCACCAGGGATTGTGCTGCCGCTGTAACCGGTTGGAAAAGAATACGTTAAGGTTTTATGGCTGACTATACGGAAGCTTGCACCAAGAATCCGTAGGATGGCTGTTTTATGCTCTGGTTGCCCGCGCAGGAGTTAAGGAAGTACGCAATCCGATATTGAAAACCTGGGAAGCGAGCAGAAAGCGGGTTGATAGCCGTAGAAAATATACTGTTGCAAGCTTCCGTATATTCTGGGCACCAAGGATACAAGAAATTGATTAAGATATTAAAAATCAAAACTTTAAGCTACACATTTCCTCCATTATTTCAAACGACGCCCTCTATTTTCGCTATGAAGTCTCAGCGCTTTGTAGCATTTTCGATGCCCTAAACGCTCCTCGCTATGAAAACTGCAACCAAAATCTTCCTCGGGCTCGGCATCGCCATCGCGGCGTTGTTTGTCTTCGCAGCCTCCCGACCTGCCGCCTATAAAGTAGAGCGCAGCATCGAAATAAGTGCTCCGAAAGCCGTTGTATGGCAACAGATTTCTCTTTGGAAAAACTTCAATAACTGGAACCCCTGGGCCAAAATGGACACCAATGCGGTCTACACCTATGCCGGGAACGACGGCCAGCCGGGTTCATCTATCCAATGGAAAGGCAATAAAGACATGGGTTCCGGTTCCATGAAAACCACCGATATCAAGTCGATGGAAGCGCTTAAGGCAGATCTGCACTTCGTAGAACCTTTTGAAAGCCATGCCAAAATTGATCTGAAAATGGAAGGGGAAGATGGAAAAGTGAAAGTGACCTGGGGTATGGCCGGAGAGCAAGGCCTCATCGAACGCTTCTTCTTCATTTTTATGGGCAGCATGGACAAAATGATTGGTCCGGATTATGAAAACGGACTCAAAGCGCTTAAAAAGGTGTGTGAAGAAGGCATCAAATCCAACTTGGAACGTCCCAAAGAACTAGCAACCATCGATGGATTCCCCATCTTTCAGACCACTGTGCCCGGTCGCATCTATGCCATGATCCGCAACAAAGTACGCTTCGATGTGATGAACGACAGCGGATACATGGGAAAAACCGTTGGTCAGCTGATGGCCAAATTGGCTGAACATAAAATGACTATGACCGGCACCATTTACGCCATCGGCTATCTGTACGACGAAAAAAATCAGGTGATGGATGTGGGTGTTGCTGTGCCCGTCGCCAGCATCCCAACCGGCAAAATGGAAGGGTTCCAGGTAATCAATATTCCCGCGCGCGGTGCCTTCGGAACAGACTACTATGGTGAGTACAAGGGAACAGAAAAGGCGCATATTGCCCTGTCACGCTACATGGCCGAAAACAAAATCAAAGGCGATGGCACCTGGATAGAAGAATACCTCACCGATCCCGGAATGGAAAAGAACCCTGCCAATTGGCTCACCCGCATCTATTATCCGCTTCCATGATCATTCGCCGTTGCTTTTTTCTTGCATGTTGCGCTGCCGCATCGCTGAGTCTCAGCGCCCAGCAGGTTGACAGTCTCTTTATTCGCCGCATATTCGACGAAGCGTTGGTTAACGGACACAGTTATCAGCGGTTGGGAGAATTGTGCAAGACCATCGGGCACCGGCTCAGCGGTTCGGCCCAGGCAGAAAAAGGTGTGGCCTGGGCGCTCGATATGTTGCGCTCCTACCGTTTTGATTCTGTCTATACGCAAGATGTATTGGTGCCCGTTTGGGAGCGAAGTGAAACGGAAGCATTGTGGCTGAGGTCGAAAGCACTCAGCAATCAGTTACGAAACAAGCACAAACCGGCCGACTACCTCTGCGAAGCTTTTGAAGAGTTGCCATTGAAACCTGCTGCGCGTTATCGCTTACAAGCTGTTGCATTGGGTGGGAGCGTGGGTACAACCGGTGAGGTAAAAGGGAAAATCATCGTTGTGAACAGTAAAGCCGAACTGGATTCGCTCGGTAAAGCTGGTCGGATTAAAGGGGCTTTTGTTTTGTTCAACCGGGCTTTCGATGAGCGGCTCATCAACACCTTTGCCGCATACGGCAGTTGCGTCGGGCAGCGGGTGAATGGCGCATCTGAAGCCGCGCGATTCGGAGCAGCAGCTGTGCTGGTCAGAAGCATGACAAACCGCTGCGATCTCCATGCCCATACCGGTGTCATGATCTACGATGACAGCGTTCCACGTATTCCGGCCATGGCTGTGGCTTCAGCTATTGCAAACCTCCTGGAGCGGCTGCAGCAAGAAGATCCGGACCTGGAACTTGCCATGCAATTGGGCTGCAGAACCTTGCCAGACAGGCCTTCGCACAATGTCATTGCCGCTACCAGGGGAGCTGTTTTCCCAAATCGAATCATTGCCTTTGGCGGGCATTTTGACAGCTGGGACCAGGGTGAAGGTGCACACGATGATGGCGCAGGTTGCATGCATGCTTTTGAAGCACTGCGCATCCTCAAAGCCTTGAATTATCAGCCCAGGCACACCTTGCGTTGTGTATTCTGGATGAACGAAGAAAACGGTCTGCGTGGCGCTAAGGTCTACGCGCGCGAAGCGCAACGCATCGGAGAAACACATGTCGCAGCGCTGGAAAGCGACCGCGGAGGCTTCACGCCGCGCGGATTTGGTGTCGATACCCTCATCCGAAAAAAGCTCCTCCCATACAGCTATCTGCTGGAACCTTATGGAATTGCAACACTGGAGCCTGGTGGCGGTGGTGCCGATATTGGCCCGCTCAAAAGCGTTGATTCAAGCGTAGCACTCCTCTCTTTCCTGCCTGATCCGCAACGCTACTTCGATGTACACCACGCTGAAACGGATGTGTTTGAAAATGTAAACCGCCGTGAACTTGAACTAGGTGCCGCTTCTGTGGCAGTTATGGTGGTTTTACTGGATCAATTGCTGGATTAAGGGTCAAGCTGGATTCAATCTGAAAAGTTTTTTTAAAAAGACCTGAAAGGGTCTTTTTTTATTGAACAGCTTCGTATGATATGACGAAGCGCGGATTTTATTTGTTAATAAGACGTTAAAAAAGCGATTGACCAATGTCATTTTCGACGAATTTGACTTTTTGATTGCCAAAGCGTAAGATTGACGCACTTTTCAATCAAAACCCAAACACCTATGAAGAGATTCAGACACATTCTCAAAGCAGCGGCCCTCCTGGGCCTGCTCGGTGTTCAGAGCCTGCAGGCGCAGACGCGGTTGATTGTTGGAACGGTTACCGGCTCGAAAGATGGCCAGAACCTTGCCAACGTTTCCGTTTCTGTCGTGGGCACGAACATCAACGTTTTCAGCGACAACGAAGGCCGCTACGCCATCAATGCTCCGGCATCGGCGAAAAAGCTGCAGTTTACGCTCAATGGATTCCAACAAGCGACCCTCGACATTCCGACTGGCTCAGACAAGCTGGATGTGAAGATGGAGTCGGACGAAGTTGGACTCAACACCGTAACCATCACAGCACTCGGTATCTCCCGGCAGCAAAGGGCCTTGGGTTACTCGTCACAGAACGTGAGCGGTGCTGAAATTCAGGGTTCCGGCGAACAGAACGTCGTACAGGCCATCAGCTCGAAAGTAGCAGGTGCCTTTGTACAAGGTTCCGGTGGAACTCCGGGTGCATCGGCCAAGATCATCCTCCGCGGTAACGCAACCTTCACCGGCAACAACCAGCCGCTGATGGTAGTAGATGGTGTGCCGATTGATAACAGCACCAGCCAGAGCACCGCAGGTGATTATCCTTTCAACAGCAACCTGTCGGGTGTAAACAACTCGAACCGCGGTATCGATATCAACCCGGATGATGTTGAGAGCATCAGCGTACTGAAAGGCCCCGCTGCCGCTGCGCTGTACGGTGTACGTGGTGCCAATGGCGCCATCATCATTACCACCAAGCGCGGTAAAGCTACCCGTGGTGGCCGCAACTTCTCTGCTTCGCTGAGCAGCAGCGTAGAATGGAGCAAGGTGAACAAACTGCCCGAAATCCAAACCGGTTACGGTCAGGGCGTGAACGGTGGTGGTCGTTTCATCGACTCAGCCGGAACCCGCAAAGCTTTTGCAGGAACCATTCCTCCAGGCTGGAGCCTTGTTGACGGTGGCACTGCTACCCAGGCAGCTCCCGATGCATGGGGTCCGAAAATCACCAACGCCATCAACAATGCAGAGAACTTCTTCCAAACCGGTATCACCTACAACAACAACCTGTCAGTTTCTGCGGGAGGCGAGCGTACCAATGTGCGCGCTTCGATTGGCAATATGAACCAGACCGGTATAGTGCCGAATACCAAGTTCAGCCGTACCTCGGTGCGCGTGAACACAGACACCCGTCTGAACAACAAGATTTCATTCGGAAGCTCGCTGAACTTCATCAACTCTGGCGGTACCCGCTCGCAGAATGGTAGTAACCTTTCAGGTGTGATGCTGTCGCTGCTGCGTACTCCTGCAAACTTCGACCTTCGCGGCGGTCAGGGTACAGATGGTTGGAAAAACCCCGACGGAAGCAACTATACCTATTTCGCTCCCTACGACAATCCTTACTGGTCTGTTTACGAGAACCCTTTCACAGACGATGTAAACCGTCTGCTTGGCAACACGTACATCACCTACCGTCCGCTCGATTGGCTGGATGTTACCTACCGCGTGGGTATTGACCAGTGGACCGATAGCCGGAAGCAGATTTTTGCCGTTGGATCGAACCAGCCCGACAATGCTCCCGGCGGAGAAATCTCTGAGAACGTCCTGCGCTACAAGGAATTCTACAGCGACCTGCTCATCACTGCCCGCCGTCAGCTCACCGACGATATCGGACTGAATGTGCTCCTCGGCAACAACCTGAACAACCGCTTCAGCAGCGACCAATATCTGCGCGGACGCGACCTGGCTGTTCCCGAGTTCTACAACATCAACAATGCAGCCAATCTCTACGCCAGCTCTTCGAGCGGCCGGGTGAAGACAGCCGCTATCTTCCTGAATGCTGAACTCTCCTACAAGAGCATGCTTTACCTGAACGTAACCGGCCGCAACGAGTGGGCTTCTACCTTCGGTACTGCCAAGAGCAGCTTCTTCTATCCTTCTGTTAACACCTCGTTTGTGTTCACCGAACTTACCGGAACCAACAAAATCCTGAGTTACGGTAAAGTGCGTCTGGCTTATGCAACAGCAGGTATCAATCCTCCGGCTTATGCAACCCGCACCTATTTTGTGCAGCCTTCCTTCACGGATGGATTCACATCAGGTATCAATTTCCCTTACCTCGGCCAGAATGGTTTCGGCCAGAGTGGCGGATTGGGCAACAGCGCCCTGGAGCCCGAGCGTAACACCGGTATGGAAATCGGTTTCGACCTGCGTTTCCTCAAAGGCCGCGCCAGCCTCGACCTGACGCTGTACAACCAGCAGTCCAGCAACATCATCCTGGGTATGCCGCTCGCTCCTTCATCCGGTTTTGGTTCTGTAACCCAGAACGCTGGCAAGATGGAGAACCGCGGTATCGAAATGGTACTCGGTGGTACGCCCATCAAGTCTGACAAGTTTACCTGGGAAGTGAATGTAAACTGGGCCAGCAACCGCAACAAGGTTCTCCAGCTCGCACCCGGTGTGGATGAAATCAATATCGAAGCAGCTTTCGCATCGAACGGTTCATATGCCATCGTAGGCGAACCTTACGGGGTGCTGTACGGTTCCCGCTGGCGCCGCAATGATGCCGGTCAGTTGCTGATTGGTTCCAACGGATTACCGCTGGTGGATGCGCAGCGTGGCAACATCGGTATACCTTATCCCAAATGGTACGGTGGTCTCCGCAATACCTTCACTTTCAAAGGTGTAACACTGACAGCACTGCTCGACGTTCGCCGTGGCGGACAAATTTGGAACGGTACATGGGGACGTCTGACCCGTTTGGGCATCACCGACGAAACTGCAGAGCGCGATCGCCTGTACCTGATCGAAGGTGTTAAAGCAAGCGACGGAACTCCGAACGATCGTCAGGTGAGTGCTTTCGATTATTTCCGCACCTACCGCGGCGATGCCGGTTCCTACGCGTCTGAAAACGCTATTCAGGATGGCAGCTGGACCCGTCTGCGTGAACTTGGTCTGAGCTACAACCTCAAACTGAAGTCTACCAAACTGATCCAGAGCCTCGACCTTGGTATCGTGGGTAAAAACCTCCTGCTCTTCACTGAGTACAAAGGCATCGATCCTGAAACCAGCCTTACCGGTGCAGGTTCCAACATCGGTGGTTTCGATTACTTCAACAACCCCGGTCTGAAATCATGGATCGCCAGCATCAAGTTCAACTTCTGATTATTAAACCAACACGTATCATGAGAAAAATCAGCCTTATCGCAGCACTCGGCGCCATGCTCTTCGCCGGTGCATGTAAGAAATATGTGGAGGGAGAAGACATTTCGCCGAATGTTCCGGCCAATGCACCTCCGCCGCTCATCCTCTCCGCTGCAGAACTGGCCGTATTTGCCAATTATGGTGGCAATATGGGCCGTATCGCCTCAATGTGGGCCCAGCAAAACGCGGGTTGCCAATTCCAATCGGAAGCAAACGACCAGTATCAGGTAGACGAAGGCGACATCAGCAATGAGTGGTCAGTCATCTATATCCAGGGTATGAAAAACCTGAAGGTTCTCCGGGAGAAAGCAGGAACAGCCAACCCCCACTACCAAGGTATTTCGAATGTGTTGACCGCTTTGTTGCTCGGCACTGCCACCGATTTCTGGGGCGATGTGCCTTACTCCGATGCCTTCAAAGGTGAAGAACTGCAATATGCTGCTGCTTATGACAAGCAACAGGATGTGCTGAACACCATTCAGACCCTGCTTTCCGATGGCATCAACCAGCTCAAAAGCAGCGACAACGTAATCGCTCCTGGCAGCGACGACTTCATCTACGGTGGTGATGCCGGTCGTTGGATTGGATTCGCATACCTGCTCAAGGCACGTTACCACATGCGCACCAGCAATCGCGATGCGAATTGGCATACCAAAGCCCTGGCTGCTGTCGACAGCGCCAAGGCCAATGGTTTCACAGATGGCGCCGCCGATGCCAACTGCGTATTCGGTACCAATGCCAACGAATACAACCAGTGGTACGCATTTAGCAAGATTTCGCGCCGGAACTATATCAAGGCCAACAAGACTTTCACTGATATCATGAATGGCCTGAATGATCCGCGTCGTTCCTTCTACTTTACCAAGAATGACAGCGGTAAGTACGAAGGTTCTGTGCTGGGTTCGAGCAATACGCGCAACGTGTCTGAAATTGGAACCTACTTCGCTTCAGCCAATAGCCCGACACCAATTGCCACCTATGCTGAGCTTTGCTTTATCGAAGCCGAAGCCGCCCTGGCAGCAGGTAACAAAACCCGCGCTGCACAGGCACACAACGACGGTGTAATCGGTCACCTTACCCAGGTTACCGGTTCGGCCGACGCAGCCTATGTAGCAGCCAATGCGAGTGAAACAGCTGCGAGCATTGATCTGAACAAGATCATGACCCAGAAGTACATCGCAGGCTACACCATGCTGGAGCCTTATCACGACTGGCGACGTACCGGCCTCCCTGCGCTCGTGAAGAACCCGCGTTCCAACCTCAGCGGAATTGCACGCAGACTGCCTACTTCCATCGACGAGCGTCTCTACAACAACAAGGCAACAGTGGTGAACAATCTGCTGGAGCCTGTTTGGTGGGATGCGCCCTGATCATGGCAACACAGTAAACTTCAAGAAAGGGGCCGGTATTACCGGTCCTTTTCTTTTTTACAGCTTTGCTGCGCTCAACCAGAATACAGTCGATCCCTCACTTTTCACAGGGTACAAGCCAGAGCGTTTTACCAAAGGAATAGCAATTACCTGACCCTTGTACGCTACCACCGGCCAAACATGCCTGCGGTGCCTTGGTATGCCGGCTTCAGAAAAGATATCGCTGATCTTCCGATGACCTGCACGGGCCATGTACATGTTTTCACCTGTTCCGAATGGCCGCAGCTCTAAGACCGGATTGGGTTCTTCGAATTGAAAGGCCATGTGCTGATTGGAATAAGGATAGAAATTGGATGGACCTTCTTCTAATCCCACATGGGTAAAGGGAAGTGCAGCGGTTTGCTCTCCGGCGTGTAAAATGACATCCTCCCATGGTTCGTATGCTTCACTGATTAGATACCAGCGGCCCCGGGCGGTTTCAATCTTCCAGCCTGAGAGACTGATATATGTTTTACCGGCGTTTCTACCGTTCGCCCAAAGCTGTGTGACTTGTGCCGCAGTGAACCCAAATGAACGCAGATACCAATGCAGCCATACTTCGCCATCCGGTAATGCATAAACATCCTCGCACAGGAATACCGTTTCTCCATATTCCCGGCAGGTGACAGTTGGGGTTAGTGCCTGCCAGGATTCGGTTTGTAACTGATGGGATGTTTGTTTTACATGGATTATCGCCGCGAGATCGGAATGCGCATCTGATATCTCCAGCTCCTGTCGGAGCCGGTTGCGGGCATAATCCGGTTTGGCGTTTGAACTGTCTTCCCGCCAGGTGAAACCCTCTTGCTGCAGCCATTCGCGTATTTCTTTGCGGCGTGCAAAGCGCAAAGGCCTGAGGAGCGTGGGTGAATCCGGATCGGAATTGTCCAGAAGGCGAATGAGCGGCAAGGCGTTTAATGCGGCCGTTTGTCTTCCCTGGCGTTCATACAGCAGGTAGGTTTCCAACACATCGTCTGAGTGGTGGGCAGTTGCCACATAGCAGTAACCATGGCTCCGGCAAAGTTTACTGAACCATGTGTAACGGAGTTTGCGCGCTGCCGCCTGCAATCCGGTTTGCCGTTTCTCCGTTTCGGAAACCCTGTCTTCCAGCAAATGGAACGGATACCCGAGTTCTGCAGCGAGCAACGCCACAAATTCCGCGTCTTCTTGGCTTTCTTTTCCCCTCAAACCATAATTAACATGGGCAATAGCGGCCTTGAATCCGGCCCGATGCATCAAACGCGCGAGGCATACAGAATCGGCACCTCCGCTGACACCAAGCAGAACAGTCTGGTTTTTTTCTAAAGGTAAACCCGCCTCTTCGATGAAATGCAGGAAGCTTTTTAGCACGTTATTTGCGGTTCGATTCGTCTCTTGTTGCAGCGATTATTCTGTTACGCGAAGTTACTCACCCTGTGCGGGCTGTTTTCTGCTGATTTGCTGGAAGCACAACCCATCAATATCAATGGAGATAAGTTGCGCTTTTCTGCAGTAGATGGAAAGAAACTGCAGTACCTCGATGGGAATGTAAATTTTGAACAGAACGGTAACCGCGTGCGTTGCGATCAGGCTGTGTTTGATATGGAGGCCAATTTCCTTACCGGCTCCGGAAACGTTACGGTTACCAGCACGGAAGGGATGACGGTGACCGGCGATATGTTAGAATACGATGGGAAACAGCAGGTGGCCCGTGTATTGCGTAATGTTGTGTTGCGCGACGGGGATATGACCCTGCGCACCCCGTCGGTGCAATACAATACCCAAACCCGAACCGGCTATTACCTCGAAGGTGGTCATATTGTAAATGGTGACATAGACTTGCGCAGCGGCACCGGCTCGTACAACGCCGTAAACAAGACCCTGTATTTCCGCCGGAATGTGGAGCTCAAACATCCGGATTACACCATGCGCGGAGACACCCTGCAGTACAATACCCAGACGCGAACCGCGGGTTTCTTCGGCCCAACGGCCATCAGCAGCCAGGACAACACCATTCACTGCCAGCGTGGCTGGTACAACACAGCCTCAGGTATGTCGCGTTTCTGGGCCGGCGCACGCATCGTTTCCAAAGAGAACACTTTGTCGGCTGATACACTCTCCTTCGATCGGAACGCGGGGTTGGGCCGGGCACGGGGCAATATCCTGTTGTATGACAGCGTGCAGGATTTTTCCATTCTGGGTGAATACGGATGGTACGACCGAAACAACAAACGCTCCCGCATCTTCGGCAATCCGGTGGCCCACCGCAGCGACCCGGGGAACGATAGCCTCTTCCTGAAGGCCGATACATTCGTATATGTGCAGGATACCCTGGCCGGAAAACGCTTCCTGACCATGTACCATCAATCAGCGCTGATGCAGGGTGACTTTTCCGGACGCTGCGATTCCATCGTCTATTTGGTTGAAGACAGTACATTCAGGCTCTTTGGAAAACCGGTGCTCTGGAGTGGAAACAACCGTCTCCATGCCGATACCATGCGCGTTTTCCTCGCCAACAAGCGCCTGTATAAAATGGAACTCAGACAGAACGCATTCGTTGCCACCCGGGAAGACAGTACGCATTTCAGCCAGATGAGCGGGCTGAACATGGACCAATGGTTTGGTAGCGACAACAAGCTTAAAACAGCCCGGATCATGGGCAACGGTCGCAGCGTGTATTATATCCGCGAAAACGATAGCTTGCTCAGCGGTGCCAATGTTATCAAGTGTTCAGATATGCAATTGGCTTTCGATTCCGGTCGAGTGGAAGGCGTTCGATTCTATGGCGCACCCGAAGGCAATGTGTATCCAATGGATCAGATTCCGGCCGGAGCAGACAAGCTGAGTGGATTTATCTGGGACCCAGAGCGCATGCCGCAGCGCGCGTTGTTCGATTTTGTACGTCCGGAAGCGCCTGTTGTGCTAACCCCGCCAATCACTCCGGCTAAGCCCATTGCGCCCGTAAGGCGCAGGCGTCGCTGATTCCAACCGCTTTCTTTTTCCATAAATGCGGGTATTCCCCGGATAGAAAGTTTGTTTTTTTAGTACCTTGTATTGCATAATACCAAGAAAGACATAGATCTTTGCGTTGTGAATTACGAGAACAGTAAATCGCAGATGCGGAAGGGGATCCTGGAGTATTGCGTCCTCGTGGCCATCAGCCACAAGGAAGTATATGCTTCAGACATCCTGGGCTTGCTCAAAGACGCCAGGATTTTGGTGGTGGAAGGAACCTTGTATCCTATCCTAACCCGCTTGAAGAACGCCGGATTGCTCAGTTACCGCTGGGAAGAAAGCGTTGGTGGTCCGCCGCGCAAGTATTACAGCCTCAGCGACTCAGGCAAAGACATGCTCACAGAATTACACAACAGCTGGGACGAACTGGTTACCAGCATCCAACACATACGCAATCAATCTCCCAAACCATGAACCGAATCATATCCATTCAGCTAGGCCGTCAGGTATTCCAGATAGAAGAAGACGCCTACGACCGTTTAAACGAGTATCTCAACAGCCTCCGCAAAGGGATGGCACAAGATCCGGATGCAGATGAGATCATCCAGGATATCGAACTGCGCATGGCCGAACTCTTCCGCCATCGCATGGGCGAGTTCAGACAACATCTCGACATGGAAGATATTACGGCCGTGCTCGAGGTAATGGGTGCGCCGTCTGATATCGGAGCAGAAGAAGGCAAGTCAGGCCCGACACCCGGTCCGCGCCGCTTGTTTCGCCATCCCGACGACAAGATGATTGCCGGCGTTTGCGGAGGCCTTGGCGCCTACTTCAATACCGATCCGCTTTGGTTCAGACTTGCATTTGCTGCGACCCTTTTCTTTTACGGCGGCGGTGTGATGTTTTATCTCGTGTTGGTCTTCATTATTCCCGTTGCTAAAACGCCAGCCGAAAGGTTGCAGATGCATGGTGAAGATGTAAACCTTCGCAACCTGGAGCGCCGCCTGAAGGAAGAAGGTACCAGGATGGGCGAAAACATGCGCAGAACTTTCGAGGGAAGCGAAGCACGGAACCTCCTCAACCGCTTTTTCATCCTGCTCGGTCGCATTGGATTGGTATTCCTGAAAGTCTTCGCCTACGTAATGGCGTTCTTTCTGCTCTTCATCGGTGTGGCGCTGGTGGCCGGAATGATTTTCGGAAACCCGCAACTTGGCGCCGACGGTTTCCATATCAACGGAGTCGATACCCTGGCCCGTGTGTTCAATGAAGCCTGGGAATTTGATCTGTTCAGGGTGTTCCTCCTTCTCGCGCTTGGCTTGCCTGCCATCATTGGCGGAATCCGCTTGCTGACGCGCCTGGCAGGGCAAACCATGAACCGTTGGGTGAGCATAGGCTTTCTTAGCCTGACTATTCTCGCATGGATCGGCTTGTTTGGGATGGCAGTGAATACTGCGCGACAGTTCCGCAGCAAAGGCGAAACCCGCCAAAAAATAGATTTGCAGGTAAGCGATACGCTGGAAATCAGCAGCAATTATGGCAGCCAATACCATTTCACCGGTTTCCGCTATTCGGATGAAGATGATTCCACTGCCAGTGGTTTCCGCTTGCACAATGTACGGCTGGATGTGCGGATGAGTCCCGACAGCCAGTTTCACATCTGGGTTTACCGCAGCGCAAGAGGGTCCAGCGCAACGGAAGCCGAACGCAATGCAGCAGCTATTCCCGTGGCATTCACACAAAGCGGGAACAGGCTGATGATAGACAACAATCTCCTCATACCGCCGGCGCAGCATATCCGCGGGCAGCGGGTGCTGCTGGTCTTGCAGGTTCCACAAGGCCGCGTGTTGCGCTTCAACCGGAATAGTGAAGGTATTCTATCAGGGCTCATCAATGCGGAAGGCCGCAATGGTTCCTCATTTGCCGGACGCCTGGCGCGAATGGGCAGCAACGGAATCGAGTGCATACGCTGCGACGAACCGCTTGAATTTCACGGTACAGAACGCGTTTCACCTGGGGAATTTGATGCCATCGAATTGCGCAACGCCGTTCAGGCTGAAATCGTAACCGGCACCGGCTGGGCCATCCGCAGCGAGCGCTCGCTGGAAGCGGAGGGAATACGTATGCAATTAGAGGGCCGTACCTTG
This sequence comes from Bacteroidota bacterium, assembly GCA_046314695.1. GTDB lineage: Bacteria > Bacteroidota > Bacteroidia > NS11-12g > UBA955 > REEB481. The sequence goes on from JBKDBI010000119.1 coordinate 18,630, forward strand.
GTTTTAAGACGGGAAAGTGACTGGGACCGCGACGATCAGCAGGCTGTTCGTATCGAATTGCCCGTCCTGAAGAAGCTGAGGGTATCAGGCGCATCCTACGTACGTCTGCAAGACATTAAAGCGGATAAATTGGAAGTGCAAGGTTCAGGCGCTTCGCGCATCGTTGGCAGGCTCAACGCACACGAGATCAAACTCGATTGCAGCGGCGCAACCCAGGCTGAACTTGAAGGCTCTGTCAGCGAACTTCAGGCCGAAATGAGCAGCGCCAGCAGCCTTGAAGCCGGCAATATGCAGGCATATCAGGCCATTCTGAACTGCAGCGGCGCTTCACATGCCACCATTTATACAACGGGTCGGGCCGATGTTAAAGCTTCAGGGGCTTCAGGCGTAAAAGTGAAAGGCACAGGTAACCTGAACAGCGATCAGTCGGGCAGCAGCACCATAGAACGAATCTGAAAGATTGCAGGCTCAGCGCCCGGACTCGTCTTCCGGACTGGTAGGCAGTCCGGGTGTTGTTTCTTCGTCGGGTTCTTCGTCCGCTTCGTCAGGCAATTCCAACACAGATTCTTCGAGTTCTTCTTTTGGATTCAGACCTTTTTCAAAACTCAGAATCAGGGCGGGCAGCAAGAACAGGTTGGCAAAGAGGCCGGTGGCAAGTGTCAATCCTGTCAAGGCACCCAACGCTACTGTTCCCTGGAAATCGGAGAACACGAAAATCATGAAACCGGTAAACAGGGCGGTCATCGTGTAGATCATGCTATGGCCTACTTCCATGATTACATCGCTCAGTGTTTGCCGTAAGTTGCGCGAACCGTGTTTCAATTCCCGCCTGAAAACCGTCACAAAGTGAATCGTGGCATCGACGGCAATCCCGAAGGCAATACTGAAAACCAGGATGGTGCTGGGTTTCAGGGGGACATTGAAATAACCCATGATGCCGGCGGTGATGATCAGCGGAATCGCATTCGGAATCAACGATATCAGGATCATCTTCAGCGAAGGGAAGAGCAGCCCCATGGTGAAGGCAATCATCAGCAAAGCCCAGAAGGTGGAACTGGCCAGCGATTCATACAGATATGAATTCCCTTTCAGGAAGATGGCGGAGGTGCCGGTGATATGCACATCGAACTGATCGCGCGGGAAGAGTTGCGCGATGATTTCTTCCACTTCTGCCCTGATTTCACCCATGCGCACACTGCCTACATCGGCCATTTGGTAACTGATTCGCAACTGCTTGAAGTCGCGGTCAACCAAACCATCCAGCAGGCTCTTGCGTCCTTCTTGTGGTTCAGGCATATACGATGCAATCTCACCCAGTTCGGTGGCAGGTGGCAGGCGGTAATACTTAGGTTCGCCATCGTGTGTAGCCTGGTTGGCAAAGCTGACAATTTCTACCAGACTGATGGGTTTTGATAATTCTTGAAACTTGGTCAGCTTGCGTTGCAGCGCGTATACCTTGTTGAGTGTTGTATAGCTCCGTGCCCCGTTTTCCTCTGTGCAATCCACCACCACTTCAAAGGGCATTACACCACTAAAGTTTTGCTGGAAGAAATACAGGTCTTTCTTGAGTTTAGATTTTTCCGGAATGTCATCCACTACAAACGCCAGCGGTTTGAGTCGCCACATATAAATGCCGGCGAAAACGGTCAAGGCCAGGCTCCAGAAATAGATTCTGCGCTTGCGGTGGAAAACCATGTATTGCACCCATTCCAGGAAGCGCGTCATGTTTTTGTTCTCCAGGTGACTCATTTGCTTTTCGTTTGGAGGAGGCAGGAAACTGTACAGAATCGGCAGACCAAAGAGGGTGATGAAGAAGATGGCCATCACACTGAAAAAAGCAACAGCACCAAACTGTTCCAGCATGGCGGTATCTGTAAAATAGAATACACCGAAACCGATGGCTGTGGTGAGGTTAATGAGCAAACTGGCCACGCCGATGCGCGAGATGATCCGCGAAAGCGCCTTCATCTTGTTCCTGTGCTTGCGGTATTCGTCGTGGTATTTGTTGATGAGGTATATGGTATTCTGGACTCCAATTACAACCAGTAGTGGGGGCATGGTGCCAATCAGCATCGTAATCTTATAGCCGAATATTTGGGTTAGCCCAAGACACCAAATAACTACTATGGTTACAAATACCAGGGAGATAAGTGTGGTTGTAATGCTCCGGAAGAGGATAAGGATAAGCAGCGCTGTTACAACGAAAGCGATGAAGGTGAAATTCTTGATTTCATCTTTCACCTTGGTGCTGAACTCGTGGCGGATATAAGGCAGACCGGAATAGCGCATTTCGATCTTATGCTTTTCACCGAAAGCCGCCGTGATATCGGTGGCTTTCTTCATCAATGCGAGGCGGTCTTTGCTATCAAGAATGCTCTGTTTCATGGAAACGACGCAGAGCGCCACGCCGCTGTCTTTATTGTAAATCAATCCATCGTAGAAGCGGAGCCCACGGAATACACCATACAGTGAATCGAGGGTTTCCTGGCTGTTGATGTCGGCCGGAATCAGACGTTGGGCGCGGAATTCCATCAGGCTGTCGTCTACTTCCAGGGTCACCACACGCGATGGCGAAACCACTTCGAGCACGCCATCAATCGCTGCCAGGCTGTCGCACATGCGGGCATAATCACGGAAGAATTCAAGCTTCCAGAAATTGGGGGAATGAATGCCCACGATGAATTTGTTACCATCCTCACCGAATTTCTGTTTGAAGGCGATATAGCTGATGAACTCCTTGTCGGTCTTAGGTACGAGCTTCTGCATGTCGTATGCAAGCTCGACACTGGCCGCGCGATAGCCCATGTAAGCAGTGGAGCCCAGAATAATCGACAACCAAAGTATGCGTTGACGCAGAATCAGGGCGGCAAATTTGTCCCAGAACATTGGCGGCAAAATTACCATGAACTGAGGAATATCTGAGGAGGAACGCCGTTCTACCGTCGTAATTTGCAATCCGAATGAATCGTGTAGCGAAGTTCATAGCCTGTATTGTCTGCTGGATGGCCGGTCCAGGAAACGGCCTGACCGCGCAGCAGGACCGAGATATTCCTTTTGGGCGCTGGCGCATACACATGCCCTACCGTGACTGTTTTAACCTGGCCGAAGCCGGTGGGAAAATTCTCGCCGCCAGCGAAAACGGACTCTTCACCGTCAACAAGGCCGATGGTGAAATCAGAAGGCTTTCGGCGTTGGATGGTTTCAGCGATGTTGGCATTTCCCTCATGGAAGCTAAGCCGGATAAAGACCTCGTGATCATCGGCTACCGCAACGGCAATATCGACTTGCTGCGCAGCGGCGAACAAATCGTCAATTTGCCATACGTGTTGCAATCTCAGCAACAGGGCGAAAAAGCCCTGCGGCATGTTTTCTTCAGCGGCAACAACGCCATCCTGTCCACCGGTCTGGGTTTGATTGTACTCGATCTGGATCGGCAACTCTTCACCGATTCATACACTGCTATCGGTCCGGGTGGAACCACCGTTGGTGTTTTCGCCTCGGCTGTGGTGCGCGACACGCTCTACGCGGCCACCGCAGACGGTATCATGCGCGCGCCTTTCGACGGTTCCCGCAACCTGAACGACTTCAACAACTGGAGCCTTTTCCTGCCCGGTGTGCAATGCCGACACATGGCAGAGTGGAAAAACCAGCTTATCTGCGATGTGGACCAGGTAGTAAAGCGCTACAGCGCCGGCGTCTGGAGCAACTTCGATAACGGCGCCCGCGATACCATAGCCAATATCGGCGTCTTTCACGGAAAGCTCTATCTCTTCGCCCAGGGCCGCATCCTCCGTGATCCGGGCAATGGCAACCTGGAAACCGTGCCCGTTAACATTATCGAACGCGGCATTGCCGCCTCCGACGGCGCCATTTGGTTCGTGCTCAATACCTACGGCCTCATCAAGAAAGAAGGCAACAACGAAATCAGCTTCTTTCCCAACGGTCCGGCTTTCAAAACCCCTTACCAAATGACCTCGGTCGGCCGCACGCTCTACATGACCGGCGGCGGCACAACCAATACCTTCGGCAACGCCTACAATGCAAGCGGGTACAGCATTTACAACGAAAACCGTTGGTTCAATATCGAACCCAACCCTGTGATTACCGGCCTTTACGACTGGACGGTGGCGCACAGCGAACCCGAGAAGGGCCGCGTGTTGCTTGGAACCCATTCCTTCGGGATGGTCGTTTTCCGCGGGCTTACACCGGTGCAACGCGTCGATTCATCCAACAGCACCCTGCGCAAGTTGCCCGGAACGCCCTGGACGCGCGTCAGCGGCCTGGCGACAGATCGCAACGGCGACCTTTGGGTTACCAATTTTGGCAGTGCAAGCGGACTTTCCGTGCAACGCAAAGCCGGCAACTGGCAAGCTTTCAGCCTTCCCAATAACAATGTTGGGCAATTGCTGGTCGATGATTACGGGCGCAAGTGGATGATCGCCTACAACAATACCGGAACCGGTCCCAACGGTCCGATCGGCCTGCAGGTGTTCGACGACAATGAAACACCCGACAATCCGTTCGACGACCGCACGCGCTTCCTGAACAACGCTACAGACAACGGCGGACTGCCGAGCAGCGAAGTGCTTTGTATTGCCACCGACCGCTACGGCTATGTTTGGGTCGGAACCGATCAGGGCCTGGCGGTGTTCACCCGTCCCGACCAGGTTTTCCCTCCCACCCGGCAGGTGAATGCCGATCGTTTTGTAATCCGTGAAGGCAATGCCACCGGTTATCTCCTCGGAACACAGGTGATCAATTGCATTACCGTGGATGGCGGCGGACGCAAATGGGTTGGCACGAACAATGGTGCATACCTGGTTGCCGAAAACGGCATGAGCGTATTGCGGCACTTCACCCGCGACAACAGCCCCTTGCCATCGAACCAGATTCAGTGCATCGGCGTTATGGAAGAAACCGGTGAAGTCTTTTTTGGAACGGCTGAAGGAACAGCCAGCTGGCGCGGTGATGCAACGCCCGGTACCGATGTCCATCAGAATGTGAAGGTTTTCCCCAATCCGGTGCGCCCCGGTTTTGAAGGCCAGGTCATGATCCAGGGTTTGCCTGCTGATGCGGAAGTGAAGATTACCGACGTGAATGGCTATGTGGTGTACGAAACGCGGGCCAATGGCGGAACTGCCACCTGGAACTGTCGCAAGATGAACGGAGAGCGCCCTACCAGCGGTATCTATCTCATTTTCAGCATCAACCGGGATGGTTCAGACGTGTACATGAGCAAGCTGGTTTACATCCGCTGATACCGGTAAGGCAATAGCGGTTCATTTCCAACGTTCTTTCCTGATTGAAGCCCGGCGCCGGTTCTTTCCTCATTGCAGCGGTCGTTTTCCTCATCGCCCTGCCCGCGTGTTTTCGTAAGCCGGCTGCCGCGTATTGGAATGAATCCCAGGTAAAGGAACGCGGCCGTTACGCCGATCATTACCAGCTACAGCCTGCAGCGAACGGAGGAACGATCAGGAAAAAAACCAAACGCGGTACCTGGCAGTATTATTACCGCAACGGCACGCTCGCGAAAATAGAGCACTACGGCCGGCATAAAGACCGCGCCAATCTTCCTCACGGCAAATGGCAATGGTACGACAGCAGCGGTGTGCTTATCCGCCTGCAGCGATTCAAACGTCGCGGATTGGAAAAAGATGTACGTTTTGTAGGGGAAGGCAATTTTGAGTGGGACGACCTGCGCTGGGAAGTAGAAGCTATAGGGCGTGACAGTTTTTCGGTTCATGAATACCGGAACGGAGCCTTGTACCGCCGTTTTCTGCAATTCGACGGCATACTCTTGCTCCGCACAGCCACTGCCCCCGCAGCGCGCAGTTCACGCGGGCCGGAGCCGGTGGTAACGCAGGTCCACAATCCGGATATTCTTCCATCTGATGAAATACCCTTAACAAAGGGCAGGAACCTCATTGCCAATCCTTCTTTTGAGCATACAAGTGTCGACTGGCCGGAGCTAACCGCCATCAATATTGCCGATACCCTGATTGACAATTGGAAGCCGGCCTCCGGCACGCCCGATTACATGCGTGGCAGGAAAGCACCTGCCAGGGATGGAAGTGCAGTAGCCGGCATCCGGATTTATTCGCGCGGCGCCGGGCACATTGAATACATCCAGGGCCAGCTCACCCAGCCCTTACAGCCCGACACGCTGTATTGTGTCAAGGTGCATTTCAGGTTGAGCGGCAGGTCTGCTTTGGCTGCCGATGCCGTAGGTGTGCATCTCAGCCGCGATTCTTTCCGTTTTTATCAGTTTGCGCAGAGCGGTTTGAAGGCGCATATCCTCAATAAACCCGGTCAGTTGCTTTTCTATGCCGATCGCTGGATGCAGTTGAGCGGAACCTACCGTGCATTGGGCGGCGAACGCTTTATCACCATCGGCGGGTTCCGGGAGGCCGATAGCATCCACGCCGTGCGGGTGTCTCCCAACGGGCAAGCCGAAGCCTATTATTTCATCGACGACTTGCAGCTTTACCGCGCCGATGTACACGGATGTAAGGGCAATACCCATGAACGGCCTCCTGCGGTAAACGATCAACCGGTGCGCGAAGTACCTGATACGCCTCTGGTATTGCAGGCCGTTCAGTTCAAGGCCAATTCAGCAGAGCTGGATGCTGCAGGCAAGGAAGAATTGGATGAGTTGGCAGCCTGGATGCTGGCAAGGCCACTATGGGCATTGCGTGTGGAAGGGCATACCGATTCAAGCGGCAGGGAAGAAGCAAACCTTGTTCTCTCGGCCAGGCGGGCGGCTGCGGTGGGCGATTATCTTATCTCCAAAGGTTTGGCACCGGAACGCATCCGCACCCTGGGACAAGGCAGTCGTTTTCCGATGCGGCCCAACAACAGCCCGGAAAACAGGGCGCTGAACCGCAGGGTGGAAGTAGCGTTTTTTCTGATGGAATGATGCCATTGAGGTATTGGATTGCTCCAACCGATAACCGCAATGGTTTAGGGTACGAATAGAATAAATGAGAAAGCGGTCAGGCCCTATTGGCATTGCTTCTTTTCCTTGAATACGACGCTCCAAATAGCAAGTATGCAACAGGAATAAACGAGATTTGCGCCTGTAACATGAGCATGGCACCGGAGCGTTTGGAAGTGATGTTGTCTATGGAAGGGCATATCAAGGGATTCATTGAGAAATACCTGATTCCTGTGGAGAAGATCTGGCAGCCTGCCGACTTCCTGCCCGATCCGACAGCAGATAATTTCCTGGAGCAAATCCGCGATTTGCGCGGTGAGACCGACGAACTGGAATACGATTTCTGGATCGTGCTGATTGGCGACATGATCACCGAGGAAGCGCTTCCCACTTACGAAAGCTGGCTCATGGGTGTGCGCGGCATCGATCAGGAAGGGCGCAATACCTGGAGCGAATGGATCAGGCATTGGACGGCCGAGGAAAACCGGCACGGCGATGTGCTGAACAAGTTCCTTTACCTGAGTGGCCGGGTGAACATGCGCGAGGTAGAAATCAGCACCCAATACCTGCTGGCTGACGGTTTCGACCTCGGGCTGGACCGCGACCCCTACCGCAATTTCGTTTACACAAGCTTCCAGGAGCTGGCCACGCATATTTCACACAAGCGCGTGGGTGAATTGGCGGCGAAGAAAGGCAGCAACCTGCTGGCGCGCATC
>JBKDBI010000120.1:0-8970 GCA_046314695.1 Bacteroidota bacterium
GCTTCGAAATACACTTCGCGACCGTCATCCGGATGTTTGAAGCCCAGGCTGCTGGCATGGAGGGCCTGACCATTCAGGCCTTCCATACAGTTTTCGATAAACTGCCTGAAACGCGGCAGATGGGAATAGCGCAATACTGCATCGCCACCGTAAAGTGCGTCGTTGAAAAGAGGATGTTTCAGGTATGTCATCTGTGCGCGGATCTGGTGCGTGCGGCCGGTCTCCAGTTCCAATCGCAACAAGGTTGCAAAGCCAAAACGCTCCAATACAGTGTAATGGGTTATCGCCCATTTGCCATTGTCTTCATTGCCGGTATTGACATAGCGGCGGCGGTCTTTGGTATCGCGGGTCAAAAAGCCGGTAATGGTTCCCTGCTCTTCGGCCACATCGCCCCAGACCAGGCCGATATAATGCCGGCGAATGCTGTGGTCGTAGAATTGCTTGGCCAGAAAACCCAGGGCGGTTTCAGTTTTGGCGACTACCAACAGACCGCTGGTGTCTTTGTCGATTCGATGTACGAGACCCGGGCGGTGATTCTCCTTGATCGGCAAATGTTCAAAATGATACACGAGCGCATTGACCAGTGTTCCGTGGTAATTGTTGTAACCAGGATGCACGACCATGCCGTCGGGTTTATTGACAATGAGCAAGGTATCGTCTTCATAAACAATATCGAGCGGAATATTCTCCGGCTTCAGTTCGGTATCGCGCGGCGGATCGGGTAACACGATGCTCACCTGATCGCCCGGCTTGATGCGGTAGCTGGGCTTAACCGGCTGGCCGTTCACGCGCACGGCACCGGCGTCGGCGGCGGCTTGTACGCGGGTGCGCGAGGCGTTGGCCAGCTTGTGCATGAGCCATTTGTCGATGCGCATCAGCTCCTGCCCGGGGTCGGCTTCGAAGCGAAAATGCTCGTAAAACTCTTGTTCTTCAATTTCTTCCATGCCTGCACTCGGGCTTTGAATCGGCAAAGCTACGGGCTAATTCCGGGCTCAGTCGAAAGTGGTGCAAACGAACCGCGCAATGGTATCTGGCCGGATATCGGGGGCACGGTATTGCAGTTGTGGAAGGTTCTTTTGGGAAGCGTTTTTAGCTGTGACCGGGAATCGGAACACTTCGCCCTCCTGCTCGGCGATGAGGATACAGCCCGGCACGTCGCCCGGCAGCAGCATGCGTTCGCGTTCGGGCAGCCACCAGGCTTTGTAGTTGCGTTGTGGCTTCATGCCTGAATCGGGAAAACGCAGCGCATGCACGAGCTGATGAAAGCCATCGAGTCCGCCGGTAAACCGGATACACCAATCCCCTTTGCCCAAGGCAATTAATTGAACGCGTGTGGTTCCCCTGCCGGCTATTGCAGACCGCGAAGCAGCTTCGCATTGCTTGCGCAGGGTTTCATAATCTGTGGTGAGCACCCTGATCAATCCAATATCGCGCTGGCCTGTCTCTCGCCTGGCAGGTAGCAATTCAGCTTCCCGACAGGAAAAAAGCAGACAGGCCAGCAGCAGACAAGGGAATAATCTCACAAGCCTCCTCCTGCAACCATTACGTGTTTAGGCCGGATGGCCATTACCGGAACAGGAGCATGGTTGATCAGTTGTTGCGCAACAGAGCCCATAAAGAACCCGGCAGGTTCGGTTTCCGTCATCATGGAAATCAGGCCCGCCTGAATTTTTTTAGCTGTTTCGAGAATGGTCTGGGCCACATTCACCCCAAAAACCACTTCGGAACTGTGCCTTACCTGACGGCTGGCAAAGAACTCGATGGCCTGCTGTTCGTAAATGGCCAGGTGGTGTTGGGTTTCGGCATCCCGGTCTTTGCTCAGGCAAAGGATATGTACGTTGGAGTTGAAGGCTTTGGCAATCATGGCCGTATGGCCCAGTTTCTGACGGCTTTCGACGGTAGAATCGATCGGCATCAGAATGGGTGTACAAACCTGGTCTCGGCTGGCTTCGGGTACAGTAATAACCGGACAGTTGCTGGTGCTTGCCACGCGGAAGGCTGTGCTTCCGAGCCAAAACGGAACGAAACCTTCTGTTCCATGGGTTCCGACGAGCAGCATGTCTGCGCCGATTTCCTTTTCACATTGGGCGATTTCCCGGAAGGCTTTGCCCCTGCGGTGGTGCATTTCGATTTTCAAACCGCTTCGGCCGCTTTCCTCATCCAGAAACTTTAGGATGCTGTCGTAATCGGCTTTCTTCTCTTCGCCCTCCACAAAAACAACATGCAACTCGGCACGAAAGCGCCGGGCTACATCTACCCCTTTGTGCAGGGCCACGGAAGCAGCGCTGGAATGATCGAAGGCAACAAGGATTTTGGTAATTTCTTTTTCCATAGGCGTTTGTTTAGGTAAGCCAAAGTTAGGAAATAAATAAGGATACTCCTGCGCGAACTGACGAAAGGCAGGTTTAACACATTGAATGGCAGTCTGTCTTATTTTCGCGGTTCTCGTTATGGCCATTACGCACGAACAATCACTCGAAAACTTCAGCGCACAGCTCGATTATGTGCTCGCCCAATACTCCGGTCATGGTTATACAGCCGGGCAGTTCAACAACGTGGTAATCGGCGGCCTCGGCGGTTCCGGTATCGGTGGAAGGCTCGCACGCCTTTGCTTTCTCACCGGTGCCAGTATTCCGGTTGAAGTGTTCAGCGAATACCAATTGCCTGCATACGCCGGAAACAAAACCTTGGTCATCCTCTGCTCTTACAGCGGCAGTACGGAAGAAACCCTGGCCATGTACGACGATGCCCGCGCCCGCGGTTGCACCATGATTTGCATCGCAGCCGGCGGAGAACTGCGCGACCGCGCTACCCGCGACGGATTGAAATTCTACACCATCGAGCAAGGCTTCCAACCCCGCATGGCGCTCGGTTACGGCTTCGGCTTCCAACTGCTTCTGCTGGCTGAATTGTTCGGTATGGACATGAAAGCAGAACTCGCGGGTATCAGTCAGAAGCTCAAAGGCGAGAAAGAAGCTTTGAAAGCCCGTGCCACTTCACTTTTCGATTATTTCCGTCAAACCATTCATCACAAGTTCGTGGTGGTTTGCGATATGGCCTTCGAAGCCGCTGCCATCCGCTTTTGCCAGCAAATTCAGGAAAATGCAAAAGGTGAAGCTTTTGTTAACGTGCTGCCTGAAGCAAACCACAACGTAATCGAAAGTTATTACGAACAACGCGATACCAATTTCATCCTGCTGAACAGCGGCCTCAATGAACGCACCAACCTGCGTTTCACCTTCCTCAAAGGCGTGTTGGCAGACGAGCAGAACCGCGTATTCGAATTTCCCGTACAGCAGTTTAATCTCTGGGCCTTGTTTGAGTTCATCTATATCACCGACTGGCTGAGCATTTACGCTTCCAACGCCAAAGGTGTTAACAATATGGAAGTGGGCATCATCATGCGTTTGAAGAACTTCCTTACCCAAGCCTGATATGAAAATCGTTTGCTTCAATAACCACGAAGGCCATGAAACCGGCCTGCTGTTCAATAACCGCATCTATCCGCTTTCCAGAATCGATCGCAGCCTGCCGGCCGATATGTCTTTGTTCCTGAAAAATTGGGACCGCAACGCCGACCACGCCCGGCAGATTCAGGAGGCCGCTAAAGCCGGTAAATACGAAGAACTGGCCATTCCTTACAACGAAAACGAATTGCTGGCGCCAGTTCCGCACCCTACGAGCTGCCGCGATGGATACGCCTTCCGCCAGCATGTGGAAGCCGCACGCCGCAACCGCGGAGTGCCGATGATTCCCGAATTCGACCAGTACCCGATTTTCTATTTCACCAACCACAATGCAGTGCAAGGCCCAGGTGATATCTGGTGCATGCCCGACCATTTCGAAAAACTCGATTTTGAGCTGGAAGCCGCTGTAGTTCTGGGCCGCAAAGGCCGGAATATCCGCGCAGAAGAAGCCGATGCCTATATCGCAGGTTATATGGTGATGAACGACATGAGCGCACGCCGCCTGCAAATGGAGGAAATGCTGCTCAACCTCGGCCCCGCCAAAGGCAAGGATTTCACTACCGTAATCGGGCCCTGGCTCGTGACACCCGACGAACTGGAAGCCTACCGCGTTCCGGCCAAAGACGGGCATACCGGCAATAGCTATAACCTGAAAATGCGCGGCTTTGTGAACGGCATCCAGGTAAGTGAAGGTTCGGTCGGGCAAATGGACTGGACATTCGCTGAGATCATCGAGCGCTGCGCCTATGGAGCCGATGTTTTCCCGGGCGATGTGATCGGCAGCGGCACTGTGGGAACAGGTTGCTTCCTTGAACTGAACGGAACCGGCAAGCTCAACGATCCCAATTACCAGGAGCAATGGCTGCAAGACGGCGATCTGGTTGAAATGGAAATCGAAGGCCTGGGCCGCCTGAAGAATACAATCCGCAAAGTGGATACGGATTTCTCGTTGCTCAAGCGCAAGAAGACCAGCTAAGCTTCAGGGCGCCATGAGGTTGCAGCCGCGCAGGTCGCTGTAATCGAGACGGCCGAGTACTTCAAAACTACCGTCTTCATATACGCGCCCGGCGTCGGAAGTCATGATAAAGGCGCAGGCGTGTTCTGAAGCCAGGTCGGCCACGCACAAGCGTCCGGTTTTCCCGGATTCAGCCGGCGTGAAAGGATCGTCGCTGCGCATGGCACAAACCTGCATTTGCGGCGGGCAGCGGTAGATACCCCGTTCAATGGCATAGGCCTGGGAGCTCAGCTCGGTCATGCCGTATTCGCCGCCAATCCGGCTGAGATTGAACGCAGAGCGCAGGATCTCGTGGAGTTCGTTCCGTGTGATTTCCGCCCGTCTGCCTTTCATGCCGCCGGTTTCTATCAAGGTGAAGGCATCCGCTTCTGCAATAGCGCCGCGCTCCTTCACGTATTCAGCAAAATCGAGCAAGGCAAAAGTGACGCCCCATAGCTGCACATCCTTGCCCTCCGCTGTCAGCTTCAGGAGTTGCGCATACAGAGCGGCATGGTCGTACAGAAAGAAACCGCTGCCCGCCGGTTCCGTAGCACTTACCCAATCGTTGAGCATGGCAACCAGCGAAGATCCGCTGCGTTCCAGATAAGAAGGCAGCAGACAGAGAAAGACCTTGTTGTTCAACGCACCGAAAGCCTGTTCAAAGCAAGCACGCGCATTGCCCAGGTAATCATCCATGTGTTTCAGGGGGAAGCGGCTGACGCCGATGCCGGTGGTTGAACTGCTTTCGAACCAGCATTCAGGGTTGTATTCGCCACAGCGCAAGTCGTGCGATTTGAAAAATTCGACGGGAAGAAAGGGAATCCGGCTCCAATGCTCCACCGCTTCCGGGCTTTGGACACCGCTGTAACGCGCATAATCGCGGAAAGGTGCACACAGATTCCATTGTTCGCGGAACAGTGCCAATGCGAATTCGTTAAATTTGTCGGGTTCTGCGAAAAGGCGCAGGGCCATCCTGTGCATGCGCTTCAAAATTACACTCCCGATCCTGCTTATGGTTTTTCTGTTCGCGGCATGCAGCGACGATGGCAACAAATTCCCTGAAACGCCCGGGTTAGAATACCGGGGTTTTGAAAAAAGCAAAACCCCCGACGGGCGGGATTCTTCGGTTTTTTTCCGATTCCGCTACACCGATGGTGACGGCGATATCGGTTTGTCAGAAAGCGATACACTGCCGCCTTTCGATTTCGGTGGTCCCAATTTCTATAATTTTCTCGTCCAGTATTTTGTGTGGGACAATGGCGTGGCCCGTCCGCGCATCGATCCGCTCACCCTGGATACCTTGTCTTTCCATTTGCGCCTGCCGGTGCTCACACCCAGCGGCACGAATAAGCAGATTGAAGGCGAGTTGAAGGTGGAAATCCCGGCACGGCCTTCGGGTTTTTCGCCCGACAGCATTCTGATCCGTTGCCGCCTGAGCGACCGTGCCCTGCGCAAAAGTGCTTTCGTTAGCAGCCCGGTGGTGCCGTTATTCCATTAAAAACACCCTTTCACACAAAGGCTGCCTTGAAACCCTTTTCAGGGGAATCAAAATCGCTATTTTCGCAGTTCGCACCGAATTGGTACGGTATTTGAAAAACCCATAACAACCGCGTATGAGAATCTTCGCCATCCTCCTCCTCGCCATAGCCGGCATCCCCGCCGCACATGCGCAGAAATTCGGCTATGTGGATACCGATTATATCCTTGGCCAGATGCCAGCTTACCGTTCGGCACAAACACAGCTCGACGAAATGGCCAAAACCTGGCAGGATGAAGCGGATAAGATGAAACGTTCGCTCGACCAGATGTTCCGCGAATACAAAGCCGAAGAACTTCTCCTTTCCCCGCAGCAGCGCAAGGAACGCGAAGAGTTGATCGTGAAGCGCGAAAGCGAGCTAAATGCTTACCGCGAACAGAAGTTCGGTTACAACGGTGAGCTCTTCAAGAAACGCGAAGAACTCATCAAACCGATACAGGACAAAGTGTACGAAGCGGTACAGAAACTGGCTAAGGAGCAAAACCTCGACTTCATTTTTGACAAGGGTGGCGATCTGATCATGCTCTATTCCAATCCGCGTTTCGACAAGAGCGACGAGGTGCTCGAAAACCTCGGCATAGCCCCTCAGGAAAATACAACACCCGGCGGCACTACGCCCGGCGGAAACAACCGTTAATTCAACAACAAACTATATGAAACACTTGCTCTCCCTGATTGCACTGGCGGGATTTGCCTTCACCGCGGCACCTGAACTCAAGGCCCAGAAAATCGGTTACATCAACCGTCAGTCTGTGGTTGACAGTCTTGCTGCCTACGATACAGCCATGGCCAAACTGCAACGCGCAGCCGAATTCTACGACGAAACCCTGATGTCGAACCAGTCCGAATACCAGCGTCTGATGACCCAGTACCAGGAAATGTCGCAGAACCCGAACACGCCCAAAACACGCCTCGAACTGAAAGTGAAAGAAATCCAGGCCCTGGAAGACCGCATGCGCGAGCTGCAGGAAAAGCGCCAGGAAGAACTCCAGGAACTGCAGTACGACCTGCTGAAGCCCATTTCAGACGCAGTCAACAAAATGACCGAAGCCATTGCCAAGGAAAAAGGTTATGTCTATGTGCTCGACAACACCAATAACACTTTGGTGGTGATGCCTAAGACCGACGACCTTACCGATGTGGTGCGTGCCCGCATGATCGCAGAAGAGAAAAAGGCCAGAACCACCGCCAAGCCTTAAATAGCAATAAACCTCCGATGCAAAGCCATCTCGCCGCAGGCGGATGGCTTTGCTGTTTTTAGCAGCTTATATTTGCAATCTACATGCGTATGGCAGGACCTATAGGCGTATTCGATTCCGGTTACGGCGGGCTGACCGTCTTGCAGGAACTTGTGCAACGCCTGCCACAATACGATTTTGTGTACTTGGGCGACAACGCAAGAGCACCTTACGGCAACCGTTCTTTTGAAACCGTTTTCCAATACACCCTCGAAGCGGTGGAATGGTTCTTCCGTGAACACGGCTGCCCGCTGGTGATCATTGCCTGCAATACAGCTTCAGCCAAGGCATTGCGCAGCATCCAGCAACGGGAATTACCCAAACTGGCGCCCGATAACCGCGTGTTGGGTGTGATTCGCCCAACGGCTGAAGTAATTGGCAACTACAGCCGAAGCAAATCGATCGGCGTAATGGGAACCAAAGGAACCGTGCAAAGCGGCTCCTATCCGATTGAAATAGCGCATTTCTTCCCCGAGCTGCGCATAACCCAGGAAGCCTGCCCGATGTGGGTGCCGCTGATCGAAAACGACGAATACCAGAGTCCGGGTGCAGATTATTTTGTGGAGCAACATATCCGCAGGCTCTTTGCCGCCGATCCCGATATCGATACGCTGCTGCTGGCCTGCACGCATTATCCGCTGTTGATGGACAAGATCCGGCAATTTGTCCCGCCACACGTGCAAGTGATTGCCCAGGGCGACATAGTAGCGGAGAGTCTGGCTTATTACCTGCAACGTCATCCGGAAATAGAAAATCGTTTGACCTGCGGAACAAGTGAAGCTCAGGTGCGTTTCTATACCACCGATACCGCGGAAAGCTTCGAAGCAGGAGGTGCAGCCTTCTTCCGCGGCGAAGTCAAAGCCATCCACACCGATCTGAAGCCGTGACACCGGAACACCTGCGCGAAACCCTCGGCATGCTGCCCGATAGCCCGGGCATCTACAAATACTTCGACGCCGATGGCAAACTAATGTACGTCGGCAAGGCCAAGTCGCTGCGCAAGCGCGTTTCTTCCTATTTCAACAAACAACAGCACGAAAACCGGAAAACCCAGGTGCTGGTATCGCGCATCCAAAGCATCGACTTCACGGTTGTAGACAGTGAAATGGATGCACTGCTGCTCGAAAACAGCCTGATCAAGGAGTTTCAGCCGCGCTACAACATCAACCTCAAAGACGACAAGAGCTATCCTTCCATCAAGCTGGTTCACGAACGTTTTCCGCGTATCTATGCCATGCGCAACCGCGTGGCCGACGGCAGTGAGTATTTTGGACCTTACGCTTCTGTCCGCGTGATGGATACGGTGCTCGAACTCGCGCGCAAGCTGCATCCTACCCGCAGCTGCTCACTCAACCTTACCGAGAAGAACATCGCAGCCGGCAAGTTCAAGGTTTGCCTTGAATACCATATCGGCAACTGCAAAGGGCCTTGCGAAAACCTGCAGAGCGAAGCCGAATACAACCGCAGCATTGCCCAGATCCGCCACCTGCTCAAAGGCAACCTCGGTGAAGTGAAGCGACACCTGAAAGAATTGATGCTGGAAGCCGCTTCCACATTGCGTTTTGAAGAAGCCCAACACTACAAGGAAAAGTTATCGTTGATTGAAAAGTTCCAGGCCAAAAGCATGGTGGTAAACCTGCAGGCAGATAACCTGGAAGTGTGCACAATTTCAAGCACCGATACCCAGGCTTTCGTGAACCACATGCGCATCAGCCAGGGTATGATTGTCGGAAG
>JBKDBI010000121.1:0-7637 GCA_046314695.1 Bacteroidota bacterium
ATATCGTGAAAGGCTTCGGTGGTTACGCCAATCCGTTCTGCGATGCCTTCCATCCCCTGACGCGACATGTCGGTGCGCACCCAGCCGGGGCAAATGGCATTCACCAGGATACCCGGCGCCAGTTCCACTGCCCAGCTGCGCATGAGTCCGAGCAGGCCGGCCTTGCTTGCACAATAAGCAGTATACCCTTGTACGCCCAGCCGGGCAAGCACACTGCTGGTGAGCAGAATCTGACCCGGGCGCTGCGGATCGCGGTGCAGCAGCGGCAGAAAAGCCTGGACCGTATAGTAGGTGCCGCTGAGATTGGTTTCGATGATATCGGTCCAGCGGTCATCCGGACCGTAATGATTCTCCCCACCCAGTCCGGCATTGGCCAGGATGGCATAGATATTCTCTCCGGAAAGGGAAGCGGCAATCGCAGCTAAAGCCTCGCCGTCGCGCACATCCACCGCAAAGCAGCGATGACCATTGCCTGGTAATAGGTTACGGGTGTCTTCCAGCGCAACCAGGCGGCGGCCCAACAGGATGAGGGAATAGCCTTCGGCTGCAAGGCGTATGGCGATGGCACGCCCGATGCCTGAGCCGGCGCCACTGATGACTACGGCTCCCTGTATCACTCGGGCTTGGGATTTTCGTTGTTATTGCCTCCCTGTCCGCGGTTCGGGCGCTGGCCGCGGTTATCCGGACGCGGCGGACGGTTTTCATTCCGCGGCGGGCGATTTTCATCGCGGGGCGGACGGTTATCGGTTCTTGGCGGACCGTTCTCGTCGCGGGGTGGGCGATTGTCGGGACGCGGGCCGCGGTTATCAGGACGCGGCGGACGGTTCTCGTCGCGTGGTGGGCGATTATCGGGACGTGGGTTGCGGTTTTCAGGACGCGGCGGACGATTCTCGTCGCGCGGTGGGCGATTATCGGGACGCGGCGGACGGTTCTCGTCGCGGGGCTGACGGTTGTCGGGGCGCGGACCACGGTTTTCAGGGCGTTGCCCGCGGTTGTCGGGACGGTTGCGGTCGTTTCCTTTGCCTTTGCCCTTGCGCTGTTCCTGTCCGCGCTTCGACATCTGTTCGCGCACCGCTTTTTCCATGGCCGCATCTTCGTCGTCGCCCATCGGTTGTGTGCCGAAATTGTCGTCGCGCACAAAGCGTTCCGTCTCTTTCGGCGGTGGAGCGAGGGTTGCAAGAGCTGGTGCTTTTTCGCCGCGGCTGTTCATTTCCATCAACTCCTTCACCTTGTCTACCGGCAGCGGAATCCAGGTTGGCTGGTCGATGTAACTGAACCACATCATGCGCTTCAATACATCGGTTTTTTGCGCCATGGCCATGCCGGTTTCGGTATCCAGTTTCACCGTTTTGGCACGGGGAAATTCGCTCAGTGCTTCCAGGTAATTGTCGAGTTCAAAGTTGAGACAGCATTTCAGTCTTCCGCACTGACCGCTCAGCTTGAGTGTATTGATGCTCAGGTTCTGATAGCGTGCTGCCGTTACGTTCACCTGTTTGAAATCGGTGAGCCAGGTGCTGCAGCAGAGCTCACGGCCGCAGGAACCGATACCGCCCAGGCGGGCAGCTTCCTGACGATAACCGATATGCCGCATTTCAATTTTCACCTTGAATGTATCGGCATAACGGCGGATGAGTTCGCGGAAATCGACGCGCTGTTCGGCAGTGTAGAAAAAGGTAGCCTTGCGTCCATCTGCCTGGTATTCCATATCACTGATCTTCATACCCAGGCGCAACTCCATGCTGATGCCGCGCGCGGTTTCCAAGGTGTCGTTTTCCTTATCCTTCAGCTCGTGGAAGCGCGCCAATTCGGCTTCAGAAGGGGTGCGCAGGATGGTCCGCATCTCAGGGTTATCCTCTTCCACCCCGTACTTTTTCAATTGCAGACGCACGAGTTCACCCTTCAGCGAAACGATGCCGATATCGAAACCCTGGGCGCCTTCCACTACGACATAATCACCTGCATACAAATCGAGAAATTCCGGGTTCCGGTAGAACTCCTTGCGGCTTCCCTTGAAGCGCACTTCCACGATGTTGAAGGGGATATAGTCGTCTGGCAGCTCCATGTCTTTGAGCCAGTCGTATACATTGAGTTTATTGCAGCCACCTGTGCCACAGGTGCCGTTGTTTTTGCAACCTTTCGGCGAGCAACCGCCGCCGCTTTTGGTTCCGCATGATGAACAGCCCATTTCTTTATCTCTTTTCTAAAAACACTTTCCGATGGAAAGCACAAAGTTAGGTAAACACACCCGGCCGGGAAGGGGCCCAAGAATAAACCTGCAGTTCTTGCGCAGAAGTGACTGCAAAGCCCGGGATTGCCTCACATTGCAATGGGCTTCCGGCTATACGATCAATGCGCCTCCAGCCAGTTGTTTCCCTGTCCGGATTCGACCAAAACAGGCACACGCAGCGGCAGGGCTTCTTCCATTGCCTTGCGCAGCATGGGTTCGACGGTGCTGAGTTCTTCTTTGGGAACATCGAAGAGCAATTCATCGTGCACCTGCAAAATCATGCGGGTCTTATACTGTTTCGGATCGAGCAGCTGATGAATATTGATCATGGCGAGCTTGATCATATCGGCAGCAGACCCCTGGATCGGCGCATTGATGGCGTTGCGCTCGGCAAAACCGCGCACCGTCATGTTGCGGCTGTTGATGTCGCGGATGTAACGGCGGCGGCCAAGCAGGGTTTCCACAAATTCATTCCGCCTGGCGAAATCAAGTGTTTGATCCATGTAATCGCGGATGCCGGGAAATTCACGGAAATAGCTGTCGATGATATCCTTGGCTTCCTTGCGGGGAATACCAATGCGCTGGCTTAGACCAAAGGCGCTGATACCGTAAATGATACCGAAGTTAACCGTCTTGGCACGGCGACGCATTTCCTTATCGACCGCATCGAGTGGCACGCCGAAAACACGCGCTGCCGTTGCGGTATGGATATCAACATTGCGGTTGAAGGCATCCATCATCGCTTCATCGCCGCTGATACTGGCGATAACCCGCAATTCAATCTGCGAATAGTCGCAACTCAGCAACACATGGTTAGCATCGCGGGGAACAAAAGCTTTCCGTACCTCCTTGCCCAGGTCGGTGCGGATCGGAATATTCTGCAGGTTCGGATTGTTGCTGCTCAACCGTCCGGTAGCGGCAACAGCCTGGTTGAATGAAGTATGAACACGTCCGGTATGCGGATTCACCATGGTCGGCAAAGCATCCACATAGGTACTTTTCAGTTTCTGCAGCTGCCGATAGTCAAGGATGCGCTGCACAACAGGATGCGATGAAGCCAGTCCAAGCAAAGTCTCTTCATCCGTTTGGTATTGGCCGGTCTTGGTAGTTTTCGCGTTATC
Organism: Bacteroidota bacterium; assembly: GCA_046314695.1. GTDB lineage: Bacteria > Bacteroidota > Bacteroidia > NS11-12g > UBA955 > REEB481. The sequence continues at coordinate 3,349 of JBKDBI010000121.1, forward strand.
GCTGAGCTGCAGTTTATCGAACAGGATTTCACCTACCTGGCGCGGACTTCCGATATTAAACTTCTGCCCTGCCAATGTATAAATCTCCTGTTCAATCCGATCGCTGTCGCCAGCCAGTTGGCGGCTGTAATCGTGCAGAAAATCCACATCTACCTTAATGCCCTCCATTTCTATATCCGCCAACACGTGAATGAGCGGGATCTCCACGTCGCGGAATACTTTTTCCACCTCGCGCTGTCGCAGTTCCGGCGCCAGTTTTTCCTTTAGCTGCAGGGTGATATCGGCATCTTCCACCGCATATTCCTTCACTTTGTCTACCGGAATCTCAGCCATACTCAGCTGGTTCTTTCCCTTGCGGCCAATCAAGGTCTCAATGCTCACGGGGCGATAATGCAGGTAATGTTCCGCCAGGATATCCATATTGTGCCGCTTGTCGGGCTCAACGAGGTAATGCGCCAGCATGGTATCGAACAAGGGGCCGCGCACTTCGATGCCGTAACGCCGCAGGATCAGCAGATCGTACTTGATATTCTGCCCGATTTTCAGGGCCGGACCTTCCAGGGCAGCCTTGAACTGTTGCAATACCTGGCGATTCTTCTCCTGATCGCTCCCGAAAGGAACATACCAACCTTCGTGCGGGCGGATGCTCACCGCCAGCCCAACGATATCCGCTGTCAGCGCATCAAGTCCGGTTGTTTCGGTATCAAAACAGAATGCTTGAGCACCTTCCAACGCCTTCACAAGCGCTGATATTTCAGCCTCCGAACTGCACAAATGGTAATTGTGCGTAACCGTCTGGATATCATGCAATACCACCTCTTTCTCTACGATTTTTTCGGAGGATGAATTCGCGTGCGGAGCAGCCACATCCCCGAAAAGTGATGCCTGTACCGCTTGTGGTGCCGGTGCAGCGCCCTCTGCCGGGAAAAGCCGTTTGATAAATGTTCTGAATTCAAGCTCCTCAAATACCTGTTTCAATTCAGGCTTTACCGGATCGACCGTGATATCAAATTCTTCCAGCCTCACCGGAACCTGGGTATCAATGGTTGCCAGGCGACGGCTTAGGAAAGCCAGCTCTCGGTGCTGTTCGAACTTCTCTTTCAGTTTGCCTTGCAGCTTGTCGATGTTTTCATAAATACCTTCAATGGTACCGTACTGAGCAAGCAGTTTTTGGGCAGTCTTCTCTCCCACTCCGGGAATGCCGGGGATATTATCCACCTTATCCCCCATCAATCCCAGCATTTCAATTACCTGGTCTACCCGCTCAATGTCCCAGCGTTTGCAGACTTCGGCCGGTCCCATGATTTCAAAATCATTGCCCATGCGCGCAGGTTTGAAGATGAATACATCCTCGCGTACCAATTGACCGAAATCCTTGTCGGGCGTCATCATAAAGACGGTGAAACCCTGATCAGCGGCTTGCCAGGCGAGGGTTCCGATGATATCATCTGCTTCAAAGCCGTCTTTGGTGATGATGGGCACACCAAAACCTTCGATGATGCGAAAGACCCATGGCAGGCTGAGTGCCAAATCTTCGGGCATTTCTTCCCGATGCGCTTTGTACTCCTTGTATTCCTCATGGCGGGCCGTTGGTGCAGCCGTATCGAATACCACTGCCAGATGGCTGGGCTTCTGATTGTTGAGGATATCCAGCAGCGTATTGGTGAATCCGAACATGGCACTGGCATTCAGGCCGGTGCTGGTGATGCGCGGGTTTTGGCTGAAGGCAAAAAAGGCGCGGTAAATCAGCGCCATGCCATCCAGCAGGAAGAGCTTTTTCTCAGACATGCTTGGGGGTGTAAAGATACAGGAAGAGCATTGCTGTCTGCATCCAAAAAAGACGAAACGTTAAGGCCGGCGGCGTAAAACGCCAGCGGTTGGTTACAGGCGTTTAAAATTTTTCAATCGTCCAGATGACGGCTCCCCACAAGGCCAGAAATGCGCCAGTCCCATAAGCCAGCGCTTCTCCTGTTTCCTTTCTTTTCTTTTTATGAAGGGTTTGGCGAAAGCTTTTGCGGTAATCCGGATCGTTCAGCAGACTCGGGTGGGAGGTTTCGTATCGCCGCGGATGAGGACCTATATTGGCTACAAACAATGCAGGAATCAGCGTTGCAGCCGGCGAAGCCAATGTGGTGGTTAAGAAGATGATATCGCGGCCCGGTAAGGGTTGTTCCGCTGCCAATGCATCCTGCCAACCCAGGGTTCTTTTTGCTTCCGGGCTCAAACTTTCTGCCAACAGCGTGTCGGCCGTCCAATCCGGGGGAATATGTTCTTCTGTAAACCGATTGATACGGCCGTCGGCAAATTGTAAGCGATTCAGAAACAATACATCCAGGCTTTCAACCTGATCGGATCCGGGTTGGGTATAATGCACCTTGCCGTTCTGATATGCCGTAATGTTGGCCGGAAAACTATTGCCATTGCGCGTCCAGATCCTTCCCTGGGCCTGCGCTGTCGGGCTTAAGCAAACCCACGCAAGAAAAGCTGAAAGAATCAGCAGTAACCTCATGAAGCTAAAATAATACCGGACTTGCATATAAATACAGATTCAAATAATTCAATAGTGCATAATAACAACAATACAACAGCATTCACTATCGCGATTGTTCGATAAGGCAAATCAGAAAGGTCCAGATTTCGGCTGCTCCGTTCGCGTGCAATTAAAAAGGCGAATCAGTGTTCCGTTGATTTCCTGCTGCTGAAGCTTTTATATCAGGTTTAAAAAACAGATTTATTTATCAATCTTGCCTGTCCCGAGCCAAATGCGCAAGGCCTCAAGCCCGGGGACTTCTTCACTGACGATCCGCAGAATTCCCAGTATAGGCAGAACGAGGACCATACCTGAAACGCCCCAAAGCAAACCGCCGATCATAATGCCCACCAGCGCAGCGAGCGTATTCAGGTTCAATTGTTGGCCCACTACCTTCGGGAAAATAATATTCGCCTCCAGGTATTGAACCACAGCAAAGATGGCGACCACACCCAGTGCATACCAGCCTGAATCGTAGGTGCTCCACGCTACGCTGACCGGCAACATACCCGAAATGAGGATACCGACATAGGGAATGATGGTCATCACCGCTGTAATCAGACCAAAAAGCCAGGCGTTTTCGATGCCGAGCAACATCAGGCCGATGCTATTCAACACACCGACAATCAGATACACTTTGCCCATGCCCATCATATAGCGAAAGAACGCATGGATAGAACGGGCCAGTATGGCGGGCAGCGATTCACGCTGTTGCGGTGGCAGCATAGCCGCAAGTCCGGCCACATACCGTTCGCGGTTGTAGAGGATCAAGGCTGCAAAAACCGGAATCATGAGCAGGTTGAACAGCGCAGAAAATGCTGCCGAAAACGAAGCGTTGACCAGACCGGCCAATCCGCCGAGTACGGAAGCAAAGGTGTTTTTGAGCCAAATAATCTGAGCATCGGCATCCATCCCCGTTCGGGTTTCAATCCAGTCTTGCAGCCGGTTCAGGGTATCGGTAAGGCGCGCAGTCAGCAGCGGAATTTGCTTATAGAGCACTTCTGCCTCCCAGATGAGAAGCATGCCGATGGCGGCAAAAACTGTCATCACCGCAAGCAAGGCAATGAGAATGGTCAGGCTGCGCGGAAATTTTCGTTTTTCCAGGCCTTTACAAAGCGGGTAGGCAATCATGGCGATCACCAATCCAAAGGTAATCGGAATGAAAACCGCCTTGCCGAAATACAACAGGATGCAAACGAGCACGAATAGCTGCAAGCTGCGCAGAAGATTCATGCTGAAAATTTTAGATAAAAAGTATGGGGATTCCGGCCGGATTATTGATCAGCGATTCCCGGTCTGCATCGTAGGCGGCTTTGCCAAGGATAGGGTAACCGCTGCGGCTCATCACTATCAGGTCGTATTTGTTGTTGACTGCCTCGTCGTAGATTTGATGGGCAAGCCCGGCGCCGAAACCTTCCCTGACGGCAGACTCTGCTTTGCTATTGGCGCCGCTGTGATTTAGCGATTGTGCCCAGCGCGCCAGTTCAGATTCTTCAGCCGGTGAGATATCAGACATATCCATTGAAATGCGCAGCAAAGTGCATGTTGCGCCCAGCGGGGAGGCCAATGCGGCCAGGCGGTTGAGGGTCAGGTCGTCCCAGCTGGTATTTGCGCAGACCAGCCAGCGCTGTGGAATGGTATCGGGGGTTTTCTCTTGAATTACAAGCGTTGGACAAGTGGTATCATCGACCACACGTGTGCTGTTCGCGCCGAAGAGCAGCTGCCGCAAACCTTTCACGCCGTGTGTACAAAAAACCAG
>JBKDBI010000122.1:0-6071 GCA_046314695.1 Bacteroidota bacterium
GTACAGCAAATCACCGTCTTTGTATTCGATGCGCACCACTTCCTGTGTTACGCCGTTCACTTCCATGCGCTGCAGGCCACCAAAGCGTCCGATACCATGGTCGATATGCGTCACATAATCGCCCGGCTGCAGGTTCCTGAGTTCCCGCAGGGTCATGGCTGTATTGGCACTGTAGCGTTGACGGGAACGCGGCCGGTAGTATTTATCGAAGAGTTCGTGCTCGGTGGTGAGCGCCAAACCTGCGTCCGCATCCACAAAACCCTGCGATAGCCCGTGATAGATCGCTTCGAATTCAACGCCCGCGTTTAAGTCGTTGAAAATGGTATGCAAACGGTCTATCTGGCGCGGGTTCTCGCTGAATACCACGGTCTTGATTTTCGCGGTATCGTTTTGCTGCATCCAGCGGATCAGCATTTCAAAATTGCGGTGGAAGCGCGGCTGTGGCTGTTGATGAAAGCTCAACACATGGTCGGCTTTGATCGCTTCCGATCCATAAACCACCAAAGGAAAACGCCTTTGCCATTCGCGGAGTTGACCGGGCAGCAGGTAACGCGCCTTGGGATGGAAGGCTTCTTCCTCCCGGGCCGTGCGTGCATGAAACTCCTGTAGCGCTTCTTCCCAGCCTTTGGTCACTATATCGGTCTGATATTGCGGATCACGCATCCACAGCACGGTATTCGGGTCGAGGTATTCTGTGAGTTCTACGCGGCGTTCGGCAATGGCACCTGAACGAATATCGGGAACCAGTGTGAAGTATCCGATTTCTTTCAGCGAGAGCTGGGTGTTGATATCAAAGGTGCGGATGCTCTCCGCCTGGTTGCCGTTGAGCTCGATGCGGTACGGATGCTCATGGGCAAAGCTAAAAACGTCGATGATGCCGCCGCGGATGGAAAACTGGCCTGGCTCGAACACAAATTCTTCCCTGTGAAAACCGTTTTCTTGCAGGAACTCCATCAGGAAATCGGTGTCTATCTCCTGCCCTGCCGATATCTCGAGGGTATTCTTTTCGTACAACGCCTCTTCTATCACCAGCTCTGCAGCGGCGGCGGTATACGTAACCAGCAGGCGACAGCGGTTCTTGCGCAGGAGCCCGAGTGTTTCGGCGCGCTCCTGTACCGAGCTGGCATGATGGGTATGCGCGTAGAAAGGTTTGAGCGCCGATTCAGGCAAAAACAATACACGTTCACCTTCCAGCAGGTTTTCCAGATCTGTTTTGAAGTATAGGGCATCGTCGCGGTTGTCGAGCACGACCAGCGCGGGAAACGGATGGCGGCTGTAGAGCGATGCAAGCAATACGGCCGGACCGGCGCCGGCTGTGCCTTCAAGGCGCAGTGTTTTTCCGGGTGATGCCAGCTGCGGAATTTGTCCGGCAGGCGTATGGCGGTGAAGGTGTTCGAGCAGATCGGCAATGCGCACGGGGCCGCGAAATTAAGCGGATGCAGGTTCTGCAGGAAGGGAAACGGATTTTTGCTTCCTGCGGCGCAACATTTCAAAAATTCCGACATTCATGAGCATGCAGAGCATGTTGTAGAAAAAGTCTTCGAAGGGAATGGTTCCCACACGAAATCCAATATTTTGGGTGTCATTGTACCAAACCACCGGCAGCGAAGTCAACACACCGTTCACGATCAGCATTGGAACGATACAGATAATCCAGGCGAGGTAAAAATAGCCCATGTACCGGCTTTTGAAAATGAAGATATGCGCTGCAAGAGTTCCGGCCAGGAACAGCGCAGTTACTGACGTATAAAGCCGGTCGTGGTAAAATCCGAGCGCCAACAGGCAGAGCAGCAAGAACAACCAGTTTAACCACGGGTAAACGCGGCGAAATGGGTCTGAAGGAAAATAGATGCGCAGGCATTCATAGACGAACACACAGGCGTAAGGAACTACAAGGAAAAACGCAATCTCTTCCAGGGGAAGCGGTCCGGCGAAAATACCGAGCAAGTATTTGTGTGTGAAACCCCAAACGCCCCAGACAGTAAAGAAGTAATCCCATACCAAAAAGAAAAGCGCCACTGTGAACATGGCGGGAAACAGGTATTTCCAGCTTTTCCAGAATGCCACCTTTCGGTCGAAGCTGAGCAGCAAAGGGAAAAGAAGGGTGCCGATATCAAGCCAGAAATAGGTCAGATGCATGGTCGAAGTAAAAATAAAAACAGGGGACTGTGTCCCCTGTTTGCAGAAACGTAAAACTTTTTACCGACTCAGGCTTTGCGGGAACCAAAACCAAATTGGCGGCCGTAGGTGGCAAGCTTGGTTCTGAGCAGGCGGCGGGCCACAAAAATGCGTGTTTTCACCGTTCCGATCGGAATACCGAGTTCGTCTGCAATTTCGTGGTATTTGTAACCTTCAACGTTCATGGTAAAGGTTACCTTCAGTTCGAGCGGAAGTTCTTCAATTGCACTCTCGAGGTCGCGGCGGATAAACTTCAGCTCTGCCACATTTTCCGTTCGGTGTGACGGAATGTCAAGGAAATAGGTATTGTCTGTAGAGTCGAGGAAGGTATTGCGCTTCACATCGCGGCGGTACTTGTTGATGAAGCTGTTCTTCATGATGGTGTACAGCCAGCCACGAAGGTTCGTACCTTCTTCGAACTTGTCGCGGTAGCGCAGGGCTTTCAGCATGGTTTCCTGTACCAGGTCACTCGAATCCTCGTCGTTGCGGGTCAGCGAGAGGGCGAAATGCCGGAGTGGAATCATTTCTCCTGCTACCATTTTTTCAAAATCCATACTTTTCATAGCGTTTCTGGTTTTCTATGATTCAAAAATCTTGCTGCGATTTCATTTCTGACATTTTTTCTGTCTAAGATTACTGTAAAATCAATTCCACAAAAATAAATGTATTGACAATCAATCGGTTGCAGTTTAGAAGGATTCCAGATATTTCCGTTTTCTGACAGAAAACAAAGGGAATAGGAAACAGAAGATAAGGGGATTCAGCCATTTCGGCCGGCAGGAGAACTGTATAAGATCGTAAATAACGGATCCATTAGCGCTTTTCCGCACTGCATGGAGGTGTTTCCACGTTTTCAGGGGCCAGGGAAGTTTCACCCCTTCATCCACAAACCAGTAACTCCCGGGAGTCTGTCCGGCCTGTGTTACCAAGCCTTTCCACTCCTGCAGCACCCCAAAAGCCCCTACCCGCATTTCGAAACGGCAGCCGGGTTGCGTTCCTTCGAATACATCGGCTTTCAGCTGTACAATTCCGGGTGTCAGTTTCTTCAACAATTCGAGGTTGAAGCCTTTCCATACCTGTTCGGGTGGCAAAGGAACAGGGCTTTTTATGATGATTTTCATTCTATGAACAAACCTTTATATCGACATTTGGTTTCTATTCGGACAATGCGGATCAGCGTCATCAGGAAGGCCCATTTCAATGCAGCACATCGTTTACACGTGCCAGCATGGAGTGAGCAGGAGAATAAAGACTACTTCGGGCTCTGCAACAATCCCAATTACCACGGGCACAACTATGAGCTCGAAGTGAAGGTTACCGGTGAATGCGACCCGGTATCCGGCTATCTGATCGACATGAAGGATGTAAAAGACATGATCGAGCAGGAGGTATGCGAACCTTTCGATCACCGCAACCTGAATCTGGATGTGGCAGACTTCCGGGATCTGAACCCAACCGCAGAAAACATCGCGTATGTTATCTGGCACAAATTAAGAAAAAGGCTTGACGCGCGTTTCGACCTGGCAGTGAGGCTCTGCGAAACCCCGCGCAATTGCGTTGAATACCATGGACAATAAACACTTACACGACATGGAACTCATGGGCGAAGACCATGTAGGTTCCGGAGCGCTCACCCCCCTGCGCGAAGACGCCTTCGCCATCGACGACGACCTGAAAATCGAACTCATCGGAAAACACTTCCGCGAAATCATGCATATCCTCGGCCTCGACCTGGAAGACGAAAGTCTGAAAGGCACGCCACATCGGGTGGCCAAGATGTTCGTGAAAGAACAGTTCAAAGGACTGGATCCGAAGAATTTGCCATCGGCAACCCTGTTTACCAACAACTACAAGTACAATGAAATGCTCGTGGAGCGGGACATTAACTTCCACAGCACCTGCGAGCACCATTTTGTGCCCATCGTCGGCAAGGCACACCTGGCTTATATCAGCAGCGGCAAGGTAATCGGACTTTCAAAGCTCAACCGCATTGTGGACTACTTCGCGAAGCGCCCTCAGGTTCAGGAGCGTATGACCGTTCAAATTGCACAACACCTCAAAGAGGTATTGCAAACCGAAGATGTTGCAGTGGTAGTAGATGCGCGCCATCTCTGTGTGGCCAGTCGTGGAATCAAAGACGTAACCGCATCAACGGTAACGGCTTCTTACCATGGACGTTTCCACGACCCGGGTGTGCGCAGTGAGTTCCTGCGGTATATCGCCATAGACAGTTAATCGCCGGGGTCGGCGCCATTGACCCGATCCCTTATATTTACCGGAATATGCTTTTTAAACCGGCATCCGGGCGCCTGAATTTCTTTTTCGGCAATAACGGCTGGCTACTGTTGCAACTGGACGAAAACGAACCCGATCGGGCGCACAGCACAGCGCTCCGCAATGCATGCCGTCACTGGGGCAGCAGGCTGGCGTTCCCGCCGGAGATCAACGACTCAAATTTTGAAGAAGGCCATGATGCCAATGCATATTGGTCCACGTATTTCCCAGGGCTTACACTCCTGCATCACCGTAAGCAACATATCCTGATCAGGGATCTTGCTGCCAGCTACGACCCGGCAAAGACAGCCCAATTGCTCTGCCGCAAACTCAAACTTCCCTTCCAAGGTTGGGGTTATCTGGTGTGGATTGGCGAAGGCACAACTTGCTATTCCCTTTCCATTCCAAGTTTACCTGACATTGCTGATTGGCAAAGGTGGATTTCAGCATTTTACCAATCAGATAATTGGGCTCCGGTGCATACCGAAGCAATAGAAACCAGCGAGGACCCCTTGGCAGAGGCCTATCGACAATACGAAAGCAGTCACGACATACCTGCAGATTTCGTCCCGCTCCTGCGCTTTCTGGTTATCAATGACCGCCATTCTGCGCTGCTTGCGCTGCTGCGAGACGCCGAATCACAGCCGGTGGTGATGCGCGTCAACTTCTATCGGTGCAGCCTGGAATTTCCCGACCTCAGCAAAGAAGTTCGCATGCCACCACTTCCGTTCGCACTATACAATCTTTACTTAGAACAGGAAAACGGTTTTCGGAACAAGGAACGCTTCGCGTTGAAACAGATGGCCGGCGAGTTCTATCGAAGACTTAGATCCACTGACGCAGGACAAGCCGGTGCACTTGCTTTGGATGCCTGTTTTGACCTTCGCGATGATGCAGCGTTCCGCGATGCCGTATACAAGGCCAACCGGGCCATTGAACTCGTACTTGGCAAACATGCATTCAGCCATTGGTATACTGTTCGAGGTGAGCGCGGAGGAAAAAGAAAAATTGCATTGCCTCGTCACCTGGTAGTAGGCGATTGATTTCTATTTTTCAAGAATTTAACGACGTCGTCAAACCTGGTGGCGCCGTAGCATCAGGCTGCAGTTTTGCATTCACAAAATCAAAACAGCCATGTGTGAAATCCTAGCCCTCAACTTCAACCAGGCGGTAACGCCTACCTTTTCCTTCGACAATTTCATGGTGCGCAGCGCCCGGCAGCCGCATGGCTGGGGCATGGCATGGTACAACGGCCCGGACGCACAAATTGTCAAAGCGCCTGAACAGGCATCACTGAGCTCAACCGCCCGTTGGCTGCAGCAGAGCCAGAACGTAAAAAGTGATATCATTCTCTCCCATTTGCGCTACGCGACACACGGAGAATTAAAGACGGAGAACACACACCCCTTCGACAAACAATTTGGACGCAAACGCTGGACTTTCATGCACAACGGAACCTTAAACAATTACAAGCGCGGATTGAAATTGAAGCATTTCTTTCCCATGGGCGCCACAGACTCCGAACATGCATTTTGCTTCCTCCTCGACCGTATCCGCATAGAGCGCAAGGCATTGGGCGGCGTGATGCCATCCTTCGATTTCATTGAAGACATCTTGCA
>JBKDBI010000123.1:0-3182 GCA_046314695.1 Bacteroidota bacterium
GAATTCCCCGTGTCCGAGTGCGCCGTAGATCTGCAACCACAAGGGCAGGTACATCTCCAACCCGCGCGCCGCCTTGATATCGCCCAAATCCAGGATATCCTCCGCTTTCCAGCCCAGGGGTTCGAGCAGGCTGCGCCGCACTTCTTCCTTCGCGCCGCTGTCGTTGCCGCAGCAAAACGCGGTATGCCTTTCGCCTTGCAGCAGCCCCGGGTTCACCATCAGGCCGCACCACATGGTATTCCAGACCTTCACAAACAGCGTCTCAGGCAAGGCGCGCTGCAATTGTTCGGCCAGCGAATCGTCGTTGCAGACCGTCAGCCGGGGCGGAAATCCATGCGAGAAATCGAGCGGATTCGACAAATCGGCAATGATCTTACCCCTGAGCGGCGTCTTACCGGCCAGCTCCATCACCTGCATCGACACCAGGCCCGGCGTACAATTGATGATCAATCCTGCAGTGGCCGCCGCTCCCGCATACGTGCCATGCGAGGCCGCACTGCCGTTAGACGCTGCCCATTCGGCTGCTTTTTCGTTGTCTGCCGTACGCGAGCCCATGCATACCGCATGGCCTGCTTTTACGAGGGCCGTTCCCAGGGTTCGTCCGACTGTTCCGGTTCCAAAAATGGCGATTTGCATGGCTTTTAGCTTGAATAACCGAAGGTACGCCCCGAAAAAAAAAACACCAAAACCGATGTGGTTTTGGTGTTTTTATCTTGCTTATTATCAGGCTTTACTGCCGCAAAATGCGCAGGCTTTGTTCTTTGCCCCCGGCCTGTATGCGCAGCAAATACATACCCGGCGCCAGGTTAGCAGTCGGAACCTCAAAATGATGCGGTCCGCGTGAAAGATGCCCTTCCTGCAGCGAGGCCATGCTCCTTCCGTTAAGGTCGTATAAGTGCACACGGACAGTTCCGGCCTGCTGCAAATGCAGCTTCAGCTGAGCCGCTCCCGCCGTTGGATTGGGATACAGGATTGCCCGGAACATATCCGGCTCATGCAGCACCACACGACTCGGAACCGCCACGCGAATACCGACAGAATCCCATTCTGTGCAGCCAAAGGCACCGCGGGTGAACAAATGCACTTTGAACTGGCCTTCCTTGTCGTAGCGTTTGGAGAAAGTCAGCGCCGAGCTTGTATCGCCTGCCATCGCACTGCGGTACCAAAGGTGCGAGCGCGAACGGCCGGGAGTGAAACTGAATTCAAGCGTGCTGCCCGGCTCGATGAGGGTATCAGACATGCGGATCGCAGCACCGAGCGGTTCGCGCACCCAAACTACCGTGCGGGCTGTATCACCGGCGCAACCGTTGTACACATACAATTGCGCGGTATAGCGGCCCGGGTTCTGATAGGTGTGGAAGATATGCGGAAAGCTGAACCCTCCGTATGTATCACGCGTTCCGTCGCCATAGTCAAGAACCATGCTGTCTGCCACCATGGTAAAGTTGTCGAACATAACCGAATCGCCAAAGCAAACCTCAGAAGGCATGGCATAAAAACGCGGCAAGGGCGGCACATTGCTTTGGGTGTGAAACGTGCGCACAGATGCCTCCGTAATGCCGCAGCTGTTCGTAGCTGCATGCAGCACGGTATGCCATCCGGGTTTGCTGAACACGTGCACGGGCGCTTCCGCTGTCGATGTGCCACCATCTCCAAAGTCCCAGAAATGCGTAACCGGATTGTCGGCGTTCATGCCGGTATTCGCATTCAGCTTCAGGGTGTCGCGGTAGCACATCGGACCGGCCCAGGGCGCGTAGCTTTCCACCATAAAATCTGCCGAAGGATTTGCCCGGCTGCTTGCAAACACCATGCGCGATGAACTGCTCGGCGCTCCGCATTGAGGAACGCGGTACAGGGTAACCATAAAAGCGGTGTCTTTCGACGGAACCCTATACACCACCAACGAAGTATCGTAGAACATTTTACCGTTAATCTCCCAGTTCCAGCTTACATCTGCATCGTAATCGTAGGGCGCGGCAAACCGTATCACGCCTCCCGGACAGACATAACCCGTATACGGTGTCATCTGCATGTTGACGGGCGTGGCAGTGAACGTGTTGCTGCTGCGTATGTATATCCAATTGGCTGAACTGTCTTTGGCACCGCAGGCGTTCTCCAACACAAACCATACGCGGTAATTGCCTGTATCGGCAAACTGTACCGTGGTATCGGTTGCGTGCAGCACGCGGCCGTCGCTGATGCGCCAGTATGCATTGCTGCCTTCGCCCAAACCGTAATACATGCGCAAACCAACCTGCTGATTGACACAATTGCCAACCACATAAGACCCTCCGAGCATCTTGAAGGGCCAAAAAGAAGGCGTAGGCATGTCCAGTTTCCGGGTGCTGATTTGCAATACGGTGACCATGGAATCTACTTTCGCACCCCTGTAGGCATACAATTTAACCGTGTAGCTTCCGGTATCTCTGAAGCGGTGATATACCCTTTCTTCGTCTGCATCGCTCCGCGTGCCGTCACCAAAATCCCATACCAAACGATCAAAATGTTCGGCATAATTATAAAATTCAACCGATGTGTTCGGACAATGAACCAGCCCGCCGACACCCATCGATGCAATGGGCTTCAGGCTGCCGGTATCCGTTACCTCAATCTGCTGCATGTATTCAGCCGAATCTCCGCAGCCATTGTACACTGCAAGGCGAACATCATAAATACCCGCAGCGGAATACGCATGGCGCGGATGCAGCATGGGTGTTGCCTTCCCGTCGCCAAGCGTCCATCGCTGGCTTTCCGCATTGTTGGAATTGTTCTCAAAACGCAATTCTGTGCCCGGATATATTTCACCATAATAATTCACATAAAAATAGGCATTGGGCACATTTTTTACATGAATGCCTTTGCGCGTTACCGATACATTAGCGCCCGAAAACGCCTGCAAGGTCACTACATAATTACCGGCCGATGTGTAGACATGCGTGGGGTTTACGGCATTGCTGAGCGCACTTCCATCCCCAAAATCCCAGGAATACGACGTTGCCCCGGTGCTTTGGTTCTGAAACCGATACACACTGTCGCGACAACGCTGTTCGTTGCCCAGTATGCTGAAGGCTGCCTGCTGTGCCTTTGCGGCATGGGCAAACAGGGTTAACCATAAGAGTACATGTACTTTTTTCATTGCCTTAAATTTGTCTTGCAAAACTAAAAGCAGTGGTTCGCTGGCT
>JBKDBI010000124.1:0-3794 GCA_046314695.1 Bacteroidota bacterium
ACCTCGATGGATTAGCAGAAGACTATCCGCATCGCTTGGCCGTTGCTAAGATTGACAGCCGAGAAAACTTGAGTATTGCCGCTGAATACGCCATCCGAACTGTACCAGTTACTGTGGTGGTGAAGGAAGGCGTGTTCGTGGAAAAATTAGTTGGCAGGGCCGATAAGCGCGCTTTACTCTCACTAATTGCGCCACACCTTGATTAGAGCCAATTGCACTGGGGTATTGGTTTATGGCGGCACTAAAGCGGCGTGCTGAAAGCCACGCTTAATAACAGGTAAGCATTTAGCTTGCCTGTTAGCCCAATTTTCAATTTATTTCGTCGAGAAAGCCACTACCTTGCCGGATAGTACTACTAAATTTATTTCAACTAAGCTACAATGATTATTAAAGTCCAACCTGATAACATCCTGGAAGAACTGATCCAGTGCGATCACCTTGTATTGTTGTTGGTTTGGGATCGGTTTGATGGCCGCTCCCATATGGCCCTGAAAGAACAAGAGGAACTGAAGAACCACTTTGGCCAGCAACTGAAGTTCCTCAGCCTGCATTACAGCGATTTCATGGCAGCAGGTGCCATACATTTGGTTCCGAATTTTGTCCACGTTATCCCACATTTTCAAGTCATCTACCGGGGCGTTTTAATCCAACGCGCAATGCAAACTTTAGGTAAAAATGGTACTGCCATGATCCAAACACATTTGACCTGGGTCCAGCATTACTTGAAAGACCTTCGCCTCTACAGTCCGAATTACCAGGTTCACGACGACATGCACAGGCAGCCTGATGCGGCCGGTTGGTGTACACCCGGCTATAACTGCTGATCGTTTGCCAGTGCAAGGGCTGCGGATGTTAAGACTGCGTAAGCTTCCTGCAAGGCAAGGTTGCGCCGTGTTTTCCTGCCTAAATTCGCCCCATGCTGCTGCGTGAAGTACAGGATTTCCGTAACCTCGATCTGCTGGCCCGCCAGGTGGTGGAAGGCTTCATCAATGGCCTGCACCGGAGTCCGCACCACGGTTTTTCAGTAGAATTTGCCGAACACCGCCCCTACAATCCCGGTGAATCCGTGCGCTACCTCGACTGGAAGCTGTATGGCCGTACCGACCGCATGTTCATCAAGCGCTTCCAGGAAGAAACCAACCTGCGCTGCCGCATCCTGATAGATACGAGCGCCAGCATGCACTATCCCGATGCGGGCAAGCCGAAACTGCATTTCAGTGTACTCTCAGCTGCAGCCGTTTTGCTCATGTTGCGCCGGCAACGCGATGCGTTTGGGGTAACGACATTCGGCGAGAAAATCCTGAGCGAGAGTCCAATCCGTTCAACTCCCTCCCATTTTGATGCACTCTTGCACCAACTCGGGCAAATATTGGAACAACCGGCACCTTCCGGCGGCAGCCGCATCGCCACCCTCCTGCACGAAATTGCCGAAAAAGAACACCGGCGCAGCCTGATCCTGCTCTTTACCGACCTCTTCGCCGACGAACCAGACGAAACCCTGTTCGAAGCCCTGCAACACCTCAAGTATGGGCAGAACGAAGTCATCATTTTCCATGTTACCGACCGCAGCCGCGAGCTGGAATTGCAATTCGACAACAGGCCTTACAAATTCACCGATATGGAAAGCGGGGAAGAAATCAAGCTGCAGGCGGAAGAATTCCGCGAAGCCTATGCCGCCGGAATGGCCCAAATGCTGGAATCGGTGCGCACGCGCTGCCGTCAGTACCGGATTGATTTCGTGGAAGCCGATACCGCCGGCGATTTCAGACAAGTGCTCCTGCCCTTCCTGATGAAACGGCAACGGATGTTCTGAACCCGAATCTCAGCCAGGATACAAGCCAGGAAAAAGCTTTATTGCCAAGTTTTCAGTGCTTGCCCTTGCAAAACGCCTGCAACTCCCGGTAAAAGCGTGCCATCGGGAAGCCCATGACATTGTAGAAGCAACCGCGAACCGCCGTTACACAGGTATACCCCAGCCAATCCTGTATTCCGTATGAACCGGCTTTGTCGAAAGGCTGGTATTCGCTGATATAGTAGTCGATTTCATCGGGTCTGATTGCCCTGAATTCCACTTCCGTACTTTCTGTAAAAACCAGGATTTCATCGCCCCTGCGCAGGCAAACCCCGGTAAAAACGCGGTGCGTATGGCCGGATAAGGCGCTCAACATGCGCGCGGCATCGGCTGCATCCGTCGGTTTATTGATCACTTCTTCGCCCAGTACCACGATGGTATCGGCACAAACCAACACTTTGTCTTCGGGCATGACACCATAAGCCAAAGCCTTCTTTCCAGCCAGATAGGCAGCCACTTCACCTCCTTTTAAATGTTCAGGAAATGACTCATCCACATCGATATCCGCGATTTCAAGGTTGAAGCCGATTTCGCTCAGCAGCTTGCGCCTTCTGGGTGAACGGCTGGCGAGTATTAAAGGGGGGAAGGTTTCCGGCAGGGAATGCATGCAGCAAAAATGCGCGAATCGACTGAAATTGCAGAACCGATGCCCCCCTGTTGGAAGAAGTTATTCAGTTGGCTCTGGCCGATACCAGAAGGCAACAGCAAGTCTGCCCTCAACCCACAGTTGGAGTGGAGATGGGAAAATGGACAACTGGTGCTGAACTCTCGTTTGGCCAATTATTCCTACGGCAGCCTCCACAAGGTGATGCGCCGGGTCATTGAAAGCATACCAACCGGCAAGCAGCACCGCATTCTGCTCTTAGGTGTTGGCGGTGGATCTGCGCTGCGATTGCTCGAATCGATTCCCCAAAAGGTGCTTTCGATTGATGCCGTTGATGCCGACCCGGAAGTGCTGCGCCTGGCCAAATCCGTCTTCGGGATTCAGGAAACAAACACCCTCAAACTCCATATTGCCGATGACATTGATTTTGTCAAAAACTCCCCGGCCGGAGGGTTCGATGTCGTCATAGAGGATGTTTTTATCGACCTCACCAAGCCCGACTTCTGCATACAGCCAAGGTACATGGCACATTTGGCCAGGATATTGGCTCCCGGAGGAAAACTCTTCATCAACAGCCTTCCGAACAATGAAGAGGAAATAAAGCGCTGGAAATCGCTGATGCAAGGGCCTCTCCGCTTGAACAAAGTTCACCGTCTTGCCGGCAGCAACCTGCTTTGGGAAGCAGATAAATTGTAAACGGAATAGTTAGCTCACCGCCTCCTCCATCATCTCGGCGCTGAGTTCTTTGCCGAGATAACGATCGATCATGGCATGCACGCCGTACAATACCGGAGTAAGGAGAATCGCACAGGAGAATTTATAGATATACCCCATGGTGCCAACAGCAATCACGCGGTGCAAGGGCCAGTCAGCTCCCCAATAGAAGGCAATCAGCAGCACGACATAACTATCGATAAGTTGCGAAACCAGGGTAGATCCGGTAGCACGCAACCAAATGGCTTTTTCACCGGTCCGAAGGCGGAGCATCCTGAAAATACGGGCATCTACCACCTGTCCGACCAAAAAGGCAGTCAAAGATCCGGCAATGATGAATAAACCTTGCCCAAAAACCTGACTGTAAGCTGCGTTCAGATCGCGCAGTCCTTTGGATGCGGCACTGCCCACCCACCAATCAGCCGGAGTGAGACCTATGGCCAGGCGCACCATGACGAAAGCATAGATAATCAATCCGATTGCCAGATAGGAAAGCTGTTTCACCCCGCGTCTGCCAAAATATTCATTCACAATATCGGTGATAATGAACACCACCGGCCAGAGCAAAACACCGGCTGTAAGGTGAAAACTCAGCGTTTCACCAAGAATATGAAAGTCGGCATC
>JBKDBI010000125.1:0-8603 GCA_046314695.1 Bacteroidota bacterium
GCCCGCAGCGAAGTGTAAAAACGGGGCGGAACCTGGTAATCCATCGCGGCATTGACCACCATGTGCGGAACAGCATCCAGGAACCCGGGCCTGAACATGGTATCGATGCGGCGCCACCAGCCCACTGAAGTACCGAGTACCACGGCGTTCTCGGCCTGATTCGGGTCGTAAATGGAGCCCAGGGCATGGAGCATGGCGCCCGATTCTTCCGAACCTGCGCTGCCGTTTTGCATGTTCAGGTGTCTGATCTGGTATTCCACGATGCGGCTGAGCGAATCGGCTGTACCACAAAGCATCACCACACCGGCGATATCGTGCAGCAGATCCTTGCGCAGGGCCGCGAAACGCGGAGCCATCAATGCACCCTGGCTGTGGCCGATGATGAAGATGCGGTTGGTATCGACCCAATCGTGCTGCTTGGCCAGATCGACCATGGCCCAGAGATCGGTATAGACTTCTTCCTCGGGCGTTAGCAGCTTGTCTTTGTAGCGCTCGGGGTACTGAAAGGTGCGTTTGTTATAGCGCAGGCTGCCGATACCCTGCCCGGCGAGACCCAGGGCCAGGTCTTGAAAGACGCGGTTCGGGCCCATGCTTTCGTCCATATCGTTCGGGCCGGAGCCGTGAACGAGGATACAAACCGGCAGCCGCGCAGTATCAAAACGGGCAGGCCAAAGCAATTGCGTTTTGAGCGGCCAGCCGGAAACGCCGTGCTCCAGGTCTTTTACTGAAACCGGAAATCCGGTTCCATACGGCGGTTTCTTCCAGACATTGGGTTGCTCAAAAGGGCGCAGGAATAGTCCGCTGATCAGGTCTTTCTCCACCCCGATCAGCAAGGTGAAACTGTCTTTTTCCATCAACAGCCGGTAGCGATACACCTCCACACCCTCGGCCTGTTGTTTCGCTTCGTAGCTGATTTTCAGGATACGGCCATAGGTTTGCTGCACCTTGTCCATGAAGCCTTTCACCTGTTCGGCGCTGAGCTGTTCCCTGAACTTGGGTTGGCAATAGCGCGAAAAGGTCTTGTACTTGCCTTTCTGCAGTGCCGAGACTGCCTTCTGTGCCACACGGGGCGGTTCGGCCGGCAGTGCCGCAACGAGCAGCAGGAGGAATGCGGTAAAGAGGGGTTTCATCATTTCTGGCTTTCGAAGGCACCAATATCGGGCGGAAAGCTGCGCAAACGGCCCAGTACATCGAAATCGAGCGGAGGGGAGAGCATTTTCGCCTTGTCTTTCGCCGCAGAGAGCGTATCGAGACCATAATTATGCTCCTTGATGGACAGGAAGCGCGGATCCAGGTTCAGGATATTGTCGTTGATGCGCAAGGCGTCGTCGTTGCTGCGAATCAGGTTGTTTTCGAGGAAATGCGAGAAGGGTGACTGGCTGCTGTTGTCGAAGCCAAGCTCTGTTTCATTCGGCCCGTAAATCAGGGAGTTAACGAAATAGCTTTGAACGGGCTGTGTTTGCAACAGATTCCCATTGCCATCGCGCAAAGTATTGGTAACCGCCACGTGGGGATCGCGGCGACCTGCACCGGTATTGTAGGAGGCGAAGGTGCAATGGCGGAAATCGTATTTCCCGCCCAACAGTCCGAAAAAGGTGAAGCTGCCGCAATCGGCGAAGACAGAATTCTCCGCTTTGATGCCGCCGGTTACGCCGAGCAATCCAACCGAAGCATGGTGCATCACCCGGCAATTGCGCAGGATCAGGTTGTAATCGGAACCGTTCACCGGCAGGCTGTCGACCCGGATGCCGATACCGCCCTGGGTGATGACTGCGTAATCGATTTCGTTGTTCGTGCTGCCGACCAGGAAATGAATCCCGTTCCACAAGCCGGTGGTATAGCGGTAGCGATAGGCCAGTTTATCGCTTTGGATGATCACAGGCTGACCGGCAGTGCCTTTCACCTTCAGGGTTCCGAGCACGTACAGGCTGGTACGGATGCCGCAGTGCACACGCACGCCGTTTCGGATGGTGAAGGTGCAGTTTTCGGGAATCACCACCGTATCGAGCAGCACATAGGGTTTGTCGCGGTCGGCCCATTCACCGCCGCAGGGCAAAACGGTGCGGCGGAAATAATGCGCATCCCAACCCCAGGCTTCCAGGATCAGTTGCTGTTCCCTGCCGTTGGTGCTGAAAAGTATGGAATCGGTCACCAGGGCCGGGTTCAGGTTGTTATTGGCCTCCAGTGTGCATTGGACGAAGACGAAGATGCTGTCGCGCGGACCGATTTCGTAGTCTGTCACGGCCGGCGTATTCCTTCCGTTGATGTTCAGCCGGAAAGGCGAAGTGCTGCCACCGGCCAGGCGGATACTGGTTTTCAGCGGCTGGTTGTGCGGGTTCACCACCTGGATGATCTTCGTCACCGACAAAGGATAACCGGTTCCGGGCAGGCGGGTGAAGACGGTATCGAAGCGCATGGTGTCTTCGCTCAGGCGCAGCCCATCTCCCCCATCGTAAAAAGATTCTTTTTTACAGGCGCCCATCGCCGAGAGCAGCAGGAGAATGAACAGGATACCGGCGCGAAACTTCACGGTGCAAAGCTAAGGTACAGGCGGATAACGCCACGCCCTGCCAACTATTGCCGCCTTTGCGTTGTTTTACCCGTTTCAGACACGGTTCGGCTGTGCTTCCCTGCTTAAATTTGATGCACGTTATTACCCTCGTAAAGGAACCCCATGAGCAAGGCATTTAAACTGATTTCTCCCTTCAAACCCACCGGCGACCAGCCCAAGGCCATTGAGCGCCTGGTGGAAGGCATCGAACAAGGTCAGCGTTTTCAAACCCTGCTCGGTGTAACCGGATCGGGCAAGACCTTTACGGTAGCGAATGTGATTGAAAAGGTACAGAAACCGGTGCTGGTATTGAGTCACAACAAAACCCTGGTGGCCCAGTTGTACAGCGAGTTCTGTCAGTTCTTCCCCGAAAACGCGGTGGAGTATTTCGTGAGCTATTACGACTATTACCAGCCGGAAGCCTATATCCCGCAGAGCAATACCTATATAGAAAAAGACCTCAGCATCAACGATGAAATCGAAATGCTGCGGTTGAAGACCACCTCTTCGCTCCTGTCCGGGCGCCGGGATATCATTGTCGTGGCGACGGTTTCCTGTATTTACGGCGCGGGCAATCCGGACGATTTTGAAAAGAGCACGATCCGCATCCATACCGGCCAGACCGTAAGCCGCAACACCTTTCTGTACGCCCTGGTATCGAGCTTGTACAGCAGGACAACCGCCGAATTCAAGCGCGGCACTTTCCGGGTGAAGGGCGATCAGGTCGATATCTTCCTGGCTTACAATGATTACGCGATCCGCGTGGTCTTTTTCGGGAACGATATTGAGGAAATCTACTCCTTCGATCCGGCCAGCGGGAGCCGTTTGGAGCGGATGTACGAAGTGGCCATCTATCCCGCCAATCTGTACGTATCGCCCCGCGATCGCCTGAAAGACATCATCCATCTGATCCAGGACGATATGGTGGCGCAGGTGGAATATTTCAAGGAACAGGGCCGTTTTCTGGAAGCGAAACGCATCGAAGAGCGGGTAACTTTCGACCTGGAAATGATCCGCGAGCTCGGTTATTGCAACGGCATCGAAAACTACAGCCGTTATTTCGACCAGCGGGAACCCGGTACGCGGCCCTTCTGCCTGCTGGATTATTTCCCCAAAGACTTCCTGCTCGTGGTAGACGAAAGCCATGTGAGCATGCCCCAGGTGCGGGCTATGTATGCCGGAGACCGCAGCCGCAAGGTGAACCTGGTGGAATACGGATTCCGTTTGCCGGCTGCGCTTGACAACCGGCCCTTGCAGTTCGACGAATTCTACAACCTTATCCCGCAGGCCATTTACGTCAGCGCTACGCCCACAGATTTTGAAATCAGGGAAAGCGAAGGCGTGGTGGTGGAACAGCTCATCCGCCCTACCGGCCTGCTCGATCCGGTGATTGAAGTGCGGCCCAGTGGCAACCAGGTGGATAATTTGCTGGAGGAAATTGATGACCGCATCAAAATGGGCGACCGCGTGCTGGTAACGACGCTCACGAAGCGCATGGCCGAGGAATTATCGAAATACATGTTGCGGGTCGGCATACGCTGCGCCTATATCCACAGCGAGGTGAAGACGCTGGACCGCGTGGATATCCTCCGCGATTTGCGCCTCGGTACGATCGATGTATTGATTGGTGTGAACCTGCTGCGCGAAGGCCTCGATTTGCCCGAAGTGAGCCTGGTTGCCATCATGGACGCCGACAAGGAAGGCTTCCTGCGGAATGTCACCAGCCTGGTGCAGACGATAGGCCGTGCAGCGCGCAACGAACGCGGCAAGGTGATCATGTATGCCGACCGGATGACGGAGAGCATGTCGAAAACCATTGCCGAAACCGAAAGGCGGCGCGCACGGCAGATTGAATACAACACCGCACACGGCATCATACCGCGCACGGTAACGAAGAGCAGGGAAGAAATCCTGCAGCAGACCAGTGTGGCCGACATGAAGAAGGTGAGTGAAGAAAACGCCTACATCGAGCCGGAAACGCCGTCTCTGGTGCAGGATCCTGTGATGAAATACATGGATAAGCCCTCGCTGCAGAAGGCGATCGACCGGACCGAGAAGGAAATGCTCCGCGCGGCCAAGGAGATGGATTTTGTGGAAGCCGCCCGCCTGCGCGATGAGTGGGAACAGATGAAAGAGAAGCTGAAAACCTTGTAATGCGCGGCTTGTTGCTCGGTACCGTGTTGTGCTTGGCCGGCAGTTTGAAAGCCCAGCCGGCTTTTCCGGTTCACCAACGGGCCGACAGCTTCATGCGCGACAGCGGCATCGGCTTCGACGGGCATCGCAACCGCTGCGTATGGGTGTATTGCGGCAAGCGTTCCTCCTTCTTCAAAACAGATACGATACGGATCATCAAGCTCTGCGGCGGCATGATCGGCAACTGTTACGAAAACCTCACCCTGCACAATTGGGACGGCAGCGGGTGGCGGGTGGAAAACGGTGGCAGCCGCAGGCCGCGCAACATACCCGCCGGCTGGACAGCCGATGCCGATTACCTGCGGATCACGGTTCGGCGCAGGGAATACCGCTTGCTGCGCATCCGTTCAGACGCATACAATGCCATGTACTTCGTACGCGAGAAATTGTAGACAAGACCGCAGGCTCCGTATCAACGCAGCGCTGTTTCTGTTAAAAAAGGTGAGCCTCCTCAGCGCATCAGGTGCACGACGCCGTGGTATTCCACATCATCGCCGTTCAGGATTCGCGCATTCACCTGCCAGACATAGACGCCAACGGGTTGCATTTTGCCGTTCACGAGGCCATCCCAGCCCTGGTCAGGGTCGGTGGTTTCAAACATCTTCGCGCCCCAGCGATCGTAAATGCGGAGCAGGTAATGTTCGCGTTGGATATTGGCGTATTCAGGCTTGAAGACATCGTTGCGGGTATCGTTGTTCGGCGTGAAGGCCGTCGGCACGAACAGGCTGCCGTTGGAGTGCACAAATACCGCATTGGGGAGGGTGAAAGTATCGATACAACCTTCAGCGCTCACACTGATGAGGCGCACATCGTACCAGCCGGTATCGGGTGCTTTGAACATCGGTTCGAAGCGCCGGCTGCTGGCGATGGAGCGTCCGGATCTCATCACATCCCAATAGTAATCGATCGCGCCGCTGGTCAGGTTCTTGGTAAAGAAATCGCTGCGCGGCAGGAAGACGCGGTCGGGCGCAACCTGGAACAGGCTGTATGGCGGCTTAAGGACCGTGATGTACTCATATTTAGTGGCTTGCGATTCACCGCCCGGGCCTGCGCCCATTAGGGTTACGTTATACGTTCCAGCGTTTTGGTAGGTATGTTTGGGATCGCGGTCGGTGCTGCGGTTGCCGTCGCCAAAGAACCAGATGAAGCGGTCGGCGTGTTGGGTATTGTTGGTGAATTGAACGGTCAGCGGCCCGCAGCCTGAATCTATATCGACGGTAAAGTCCGGATCAGGGAGGTAGGGGTCGATGCGCACGTCGGCCCAAGCTGTATCTGTGCAACCCGGATTTCTGGATACGTGCATCACCCGATACCAGCCTGAATCGCTGAAGGTATGATACGGATCGCGCATTGTACTGGTTTTGGGATTGCCCGGATCATTGAAATCCCAATACCAGGTAAGCGGCAAGGTAGAAGTGCTTTTCGACAAGAAGGAGATGGTTGAATTGGGCAGTTTACCTTTGGGCGGGGTGAAATCGATCCGGGCTTCGGGAGTTTCGCCTACTGTAATACTGCCACTGGACATAAAGGAATCGCGGCAACCATTGGCATCGAAGGCGGTCAATTTGTATTTAAAAACACCCGGGCGCAGGTATTGGTGATAAGGTTCCTTCACGGATGAACCGGCACCATCACCAAAATCCCAGATATAGTTTACGGCACCACGGGTAGCATTCCTAAAGAATACTTCACCTGGAATACAGCGTATAAAAGAAGTATCAGGCACACTTATGGACAAGCGTTGCGGAAGCGAAATGACCCGAACGAAAGAATCTACACAGCCGCGGTTGGAGGTTACGTGCAGTTCGACATTGTAACTTGTGTCTCGGTAGGGTGATACGGGGAACAAATGGCGCGGATCGCGGGTACTGCTTACACTGCCTTCATTAAAGTCCCAGCGATAAGTGGCCGCGTTGAAGGATTCATTTATGAAATCGAAGTAACCGGCATCACATGGGTTTACGCGTTCAAACTTGAAATAGGATTCGCTTGGGCGGTACACCGGAATTGATACCCCTACCGAATCTGTGCAATCGCGTGAATAGGTGGTGAGCAGCACGCGGTAGCTCGTATCCCGGGAACCGCGGTTATAAAAGGTATGGCTGGCATTGATCGATTTGGCGCTAAAGCCATTGCCAAAATCCCAGAAATAGGAATTTGCATTTTGCGAGCGGTTGGAGAAACGCACGCTCAGCGGGGAACATCCTTTATCCGCGTCAAGCGTAAAATCGGGAACCGGATACGGCAACACCGTCATTTTGCCGGTAAAGGTATCGCGGCAGCCGGAAGCACTCATAGCTTCCAGCCAGATATTATAGGTGGTATCGCGCGATGGGATGGGGTTTTTCGGGAAGAACACACCGGGATTGGGTGCGCTGGTAGTAGTTCCCTGACCCAGGTTCCAACGAAAGCGATAGGCATTGAGTGACTGGTTGTAGAACTGTATTTTATCGGGGAAGCAGAAGGTATCTTCATTGCTGGCATAGGATGCCACCGGATCACCTTTCACGATGATATCCTGGCGTGCAGTATCGCCACGGCAACCGAAAGGAGAGGCTACAATAAGGGTTACACGGTAAATGGAATCGAAGATAGGTCGTTGGAGAAATTTATATTGAAAATTGCGGTTGAGGCTTCGGGTTACACCATCGATACGCCATTCATTCCGATTGTTGTTGAACGACTGGTTGGTGAATGAAACCGGCAGCGGTCCGCAGCCCTGTGCCTTATCTGGGAAGAAGTAGGCGTATGCATCCGGACGCAGGGTTACATTCTGGTAGGCTGTATCGCGGCAGCCATGTTCACTGATTCCCACGAGTCCCACCCGATAGATGGTGTCGCGCTGGTAGCGATCGGTGAAGATGAAGGATGGGTTTAAGAGGAAAGTAGTGTCACGGCCGGTGAACAACCAGGTGAACTTCATGATGGCAATGGATCCGGTATCGTTGGGGATGGACGAGTTGGTGAACCTGACAGTCAAGGGTCGACAGCCGTTGTTCTTGTCCATTGAAAAGCGTGCACGAGGTTTAGGATATACTTTTACTGAGCGGGTGAGGCTGTCGAGGCATCCGTGCTCTGAGATGGCAACCAGCTTAACGAAGTGGGTCGTGTCTTTGGTCGCGCTGGCTCGCAGGCGCAAGGCGGTATCACGTGCGGAGCTGTTAAGGCCTCTTTCGAAGTTCCAGCGAAACTTCATGATCCAGATGGTTCCCGTATCGTTGGGCGTGGAAAAATTCTGTGTGGCGATGCGCAGGGGGCCGCAGCCTTCGTAGCGGTCCAATACAAACCTGGCCGTTGGATTCGGGTAAACGGTGAGTGTTTTGGTTACTGAATCCCGACAGCCCCATTGGTTCACTGCATACATTTTGATAGTATGCACGGTATCGCGCCACCGGCCGGCGCGGAAATGCATGGAAGTATCCTGTGCCCTGCTGGTTCTTCCGCTGCTGAAATCCCATTGGAAGGCCATGTTGCGGAGTGTACCGGTGCTGCCTCCATGTATTGAACTGTTGGTAAACAGGGTGGTATGCGGACCGCAGCCGGCGGGTTTGTCGATGATAAAATTTGCGGTTGGCTGGATGTATACCTCTACAGGTTTTGTTATTGTATCGCGGCAACCACCGGTTGAAACGATGGCTATCAACCTTACCTGGTATGTTTTGGCCGAATCAAAGGCCTTCCGCGTAGCCAGGGTTGAACTATTTTGCTGCAAGGTGGTGCCATCGCCGAAGGACCAATGGAATTGGTTCGCATCAGCTGAACTGTTGTTGGTGAAAAGAAAGGTGTCTTTCCGGCATCGGCCCAGCGCAGGCACGCTGAAGTTGGCTTTTGGTTTACCGATTACTCTGATGGTTTGTTT
>JBKDBI010000126.1:0-6432 GCA_046314695.1 Bacteroidota bacterium
AGGAACAGCCGGAAAGGTGGCTACTCCCGCCGTTAAATGGTCCAACATCGCGTACCAATCGACCAGATCAGCCATCATCACCTTCATTTTCTGCATCATCAGCCAGATCGGGCGATAGTTCCGGTGTCCCAGATGGCGCTGTACCTGCAACGCAGAGATCGATTTCTTCTGAAAAGCAACTACACCAATCGCGTAAACCCAGTAGCGAAAAGGCAGTTTTGAATACTCCAGCAAGGTTCCACTGCGTAAGGAGGTCTCAGACTGGCATTGTCTACATCGGTATCTCAACTTTGAAGGGAGCCAGAGATGTTCACTACTGCCACAGCGGTTACAGAATACACCGTGCTTATCTCTCAAGTTCTTCCACAAAAGGATGCAGCTTTCTTCGGTGTTGTATGTTTGAATAAAAGTTAAATAGTCCATAATCTAAAAAAAGTTAAAATGCGGCTGCAATTTAGGCGAAAAATCAAGCCCTGCAAAGCTCTATGGACAGCTTGCGCCTAATCTGGCCCGAAATTACACGCTTATAAACGTTTTATTATTTCTTTATAGTCAAAACAAGTAAGCTTTCCCCACTTCTTTC
The DNA here is from genome assembly GCA_046314695.1 of Bacteroidota bacterium. Classification (GTDB taxonomy): domain Bacteria; phylum Bacteroidota; class Bacteroidia; order NS11-12g; family UBA955; genus REEB481. The sequence goes on from JBKDBI010000126.1 coordinate 584, forward strand.
TTGCCTTCCCCCATCTAACCCCGGCGAATCAGAATTTCATTATGGGGTAAATCACTCATCACGACAGCTTTCGGAACAGACACTTCCCAAACGAAAGACAACATACTTCTAATGAGAAACCAATAACGCTAGTTCATTTCCGGCTCTCTCTTGATTCCGAGCCCGGATATTTTTCTAATGCATGATTTGGGTTCAAACGGCAGGTTCATACAGGGCTTCCGTTTGTGTTTGCCGCTCTTCCAATCTATTTTGCGGCACCAATGTTAACTACACACAATGACTGAGATCCTTGTACCCTTGATTTCCCTGATTGTCCTGGAAGTAATTCTCGGCATCGACAACATCATTTTTATATCCATTCTGGCCGACAAATTGCCCGACGAACAACGCAACCGCCTGCGTTTCTGGGGAATCGGGCTGGCTATGGTCATGCGCCTGATGCTGCTTGCCGTTATCTCCTGGATCCTGAAGCTGGATACCACCTTGTTTACCCTTGCCGGGCAAGACTTTTCAGGAAAGGGAATCATCCTCATCCTCGGGGGCCTGTTCCTTATATATAAGAGTACCAAGGAGATTTACCACAAATCGGAAGTGGCCTCGGGCAACGCCCCGGTCGTTAAAGGAAAGGCGAGCTTCCGGAAGATGCTCACAGAAGTCATTATCCTCGACCTGGTATTCTCGGTAGATTCGATCATTACCGCCGTTGGAATGGTCAATGAGCTTTGGGTTATGTACACAGCGGTGATTGTAACCGTGTTGATTATGCTGGTTGCTTCGAAGCCGATCAGCGATTTCATCCGCAAGCATCCTTCCTTCAAAATCCTCGCCCTTTGTTTCCTGATGATGATCGGGGTATCGCTGTTGGCCGAAGGGTTTAGTTTCGAGATTCCCAAAGGCTATATCTATTTCGCTATGGCATTCTCCTTTTTGGTGGATATCATCCAGATGCGCACCGTTAAACACGCAGCGCCAAACGCCAAGGCCTGAAAGACTAAAGCTGAAAGCTGCATTTTTGCACCATGTTTACCGGTATAGTCGAATGCACGGGCGAAGTGGAATCTGTCAGGGCTTCAGAAAGCAACCTGATAGTCGCTATCCGCTCTTCCTTGGGTCCGGAATTAAAAATTGACCAAAGTGTGAGCCACAACGGAGTCTGCCTTACGGTCACGTCGGTAAACGGCAACGTGCACGAAGTGACCGCCGTTGCCGAAACCTTGCAACGCAGCAATTTGGGCGACTGGAAAGCGGGTAGCATCGTGAACCTGGAGCGCTGTCTGCGTGCCGACGGAAGACTTGACGGGCATATTGTACAAGGACATGTTGATGCCACCGGAACAATTTCATCAGTCAACGACCGCAACGGAAGCTGGGAATTGCAAATCGCACATGAACCGCAGGCCGGAATTACCGTTCCCAAAGGCAGTGTGGCCGTGAATGGCGTGAGCCTTACGGTGGTCGACAGCCGGGCTGATGGCTTCTCTGTGGTCATCATTCCATACACCTGGGAATTCACGAATCTGTCATCTCTCCAGCCTGGATCTGTGGTTAACCTCGAATTCGACATCCTCGGCAAGTACATGCAGAAGCTGCTGCAGCGCGACTAACGAACGTTAGTTTAAAATCTTTCTAAATAAAGCAGACTGGGGAAAACCCGGGTAACCAAATGCGGGCCGCATTGTTAGATTTGCGACCCTAAGCATTATCGCTCCATGAAGGTACTGCAATTCCTTTTCACATCCTCAATCGGCCGCAAGGTAGTGATGGCTCTTACAGGGCTTTTCCTCATCCTTTTCCTTCTCATTCACCTGATTGGCAACCTGCAGTTGTTGAAAGCCGACGACGGCTATGCATTCAACAAATACGCCTGGTTCATGACCACCAATCCGCTGATCAAGACCACCTCGTACCTCTTATATGCCTTTATTCTGCTGCACGCAGTGAAAGGCTTCTACCTGGCTTACACCAACCGCAAGGCGCGGGGCGGCAGCTACGGTAAGTATAATGGAGCGGCGAACAGCCACTGGACCAGCCGGAACATGGCCGTGCTCGGCACAGTCATCCTGGTTTTCATTGTGACCCACATGGGTGACTTTTGGTGGGAATACAAGTTCGGTGAGATTCCGTGGACCCGATATGAAACCAGTGTTGTGGACGACAGGACCACTTCCGCTCCGATCAGCGGTGCAGAAGCAAGCGGTCATATCCGCATGGGCTCGGTTGACAACAAAGAAGTGTTCATCACCAAAGACCTTTACAAGGAAACGGTGGAAGCATTTGAGCAGCCGTTGTTGGTTGCCTTCTATTTGCTTGCCATGGTGATGATCGCTTTGCACTTGTGGCACGGTTTTGCCAGCGCGTTTCAGTCGCTCGGCATCAACCACTCCCGCTGGAATCCGATTATCCGCAGCCTCGGTTACGGTTATGCAGTACTGATTCCGGCCGGCTTCGCCCTTATTCCCCTGTACGTTTACTTCCTGATGAAATAACTAGCAGCGCAATCGCATGAGTCAACAACTCGATTCCAAGATTCCACAAGGCCCGCTGGCCGAGAAGTGGACCGGTTACCGCAGCACGGTGCCGCTGGTAAACCCGGCAAACAAGCGCAATATGGAAATCATCGTGGTGGGAACCGGCCTGGCCGGTGCCAGCGCCGCGGCCACATTGGCTGAACTGGGTTACAAAGTGAAAGCTTTTTGCTTCCAGGATTCACCCCGCCGCGCGCACAGTATTGCCGCGCAGGGTGGCATCAACGCAGCAAAGAACTACCAGAACGACGGCGACAGCGTGTACCGTCTGTTTTACGATACCATCAAAGGCGGTGACTACCGCGCCCGCGAAGCCAACGTATATCGCCTGGCCGAAGTGAGCACGAATATCATCGACCAATGCGTGGCACAAGGCGTTCCCTTTGCCCGCGAATACGGCGGAACCCTGAGCAACCGCTCTTTTGGCGGAACACAGGTGCAGCGCACATTTTACGCCGCCGGTCAGACCGGTCAGCAGCTGCTGCTCGGTGCCTACAGCGCCCTCGAGCGTCAGGTTGGTCTCGGCAACGTGAAAATGTACTCACGCCACGAAATGCTCGAAGTGGTGACCATCGAAGGCAAAGCCCGCGGCATTATTGCCCGTAACTTGGTTACAGGCAAACTGGAGCGCTACTTCGGTCACGCTGTTCTGCTTTGTACCGGTGGCTACGGCAACGTGTTCTACCTGAGCACGAACGCCATGGGTTCTAACGTAACGGCAGCCTGGAAAGCTCACCGCAGCGGCGCCTATTTCGGCAATCCATGCTTCACGCAGATCCACCCTACTTGTATTCCGGTTTCCGGTCATTACCAAAGCAAGCTCACCCTGATGAGCGAATCGCTGCGCAACGACGGCCGCATATGGGTTCCGAAGAAAAAAGACGACAACCGCCATCCAAACGATATTCCGGAAGATGAGCGCGATTACTACCTGGAACGCCGCTATCCGGCTTTCGGTAACCTCGTGCCCCGCGATATTGCCAGCCGTGCAGCCAAAGAACGCTGCGATGCAGGTTATGGCGTAGGCCCGAGCAAAATGGCGGTCTACCTCGACTTCCGCTCCAACCTGATGAACAAGTACGGCAGGGCAGAAGCCAGCAGGCTCAACATCGAAAACCCCGATGAAGCAACCCTCGTGCGGCTCGGTAAGGAAGTAGTAAAGGAGAAATACGGTAACCTGTTTGACATGTACAAGCAGATCACCGATGAAGATCCCTACGAAGTGCCGATGCGCATCTATCCCGCTGTGCACTACACCATGGGCGGTCTTTGGGTTGACTACGAACTTATGACCACCGTTCCCGGTCTTTACGCCCTCGGCGAAGCCAACTTCTCCGACCACGGCGCCAACCGCCTCGGTGCATCTGCACTGATGCAAGGCCTGGCCGACGGTTATTTCGTGATCCCTTACACCATCGGTTCATACCTGAGCAAGGATATCCATACCAAGTCAATAAGTACCGATCACGAAGCCTTTGTAAAAGCCGAAAAGGAAGCGCAAGACCGTCTCAACCAGTTCCTTTCCATCAACGGCAAGCGCACGGTGGAAAGCTATCACCGCGAGCTGGGTCTGATCATGTGGGACAAATGTGGCATGGCGCGCAATGAAGCGGGCCTCAAGCAAGCAATTGAACAAATCCGTGCCCTCCGCGAAGACTTCTACAAGAATGTGCGCGTACCTGGCAGTCAGTTTGAATTCAACCCCGAACTCGACAAGGCCGGCCGTGTGGCAGACTTCCTCGAACTCGGCGAACTCATGTGCATCGACGCCCTGCAGCGCAATGAAAGCTGCGGCGGTCATTTCCGTGAGGAATACCAAACAGAGGAAGGCGAAGCACTCCGCGACGATGACGGATACCGCTATGTATCTGCCTGGGAGTACAAGCCCGGCAACAACTGGGAACTGCACAAGGAAGCCCTGGAATACGAAAACATCAAAATCGCACAACGCAGCTATAAGTAAAACAGAAACGTTATGGCAAACCAAGAAATGAAAATCAATCTGAAGGTTTGGCGTCAGAAGAATGCATCGGATGCCGGCCGTTTTGAAGAATACGCCGTTAAGGCCAATCCCGACATGTCGTTTCTGGAGATGTTCGATGTGCTCAACGAACAGCTCATCGAAGACGGCAAGGATCCTGTGGCTTTTGACCACGATTGCCGCGAAGGCATCTGCGGTATGTGCAGCATGTTTATCAACGGCCGTCCGCACGGTCCGAAGCAAGGTGTCACTACCTGTCAGTTGCACATGCGCAGTTTCAAGGATGGCGATACCGTGGTGGTTGAACCCTGGAAAGCACAATCGTTTCCTGTCATCAAAGACTTGTCGGTTGACCGTGGTGCATTCGATCGCATTATCGCTGCCGGCGGTTTTGTTTCGGTGAATACAGGCAATGCGGTGGATGCAAACTCCATTCTCATTCCCAAGGATGTTGCCGACGAAGCCTTTGCCGCTGCTACCTGCATCGGTTGCGGAGCCTGTGTGGCCGCCTGCAAGAACAGCAGCGCCATGCTCTTCGTAAGCGCCAAGGTGAGCCAGTTGGCTCTCTTGCCTCAGGGCCAGGCAGAACGCGAAAAGCGTGTTGTGGCCATGGTAGACCAGATGGACAATGAAGGCTTTGGCGCCTGCACCAATACCGGGGCTTGCAGTGCTGAATGCCCCAAGGAAATCAGCCTGAGTAATATTGCCCGCATGAACCGCGAATACCTGCGCGCCAAGCTGGTAGGGAACTGAGTTTGAAACACACTGAACCGAAAGGCCTATCTGTCAAGCAGGTAGGCCTTTTGTTTTATTGATTCAGGCGGTTCAGAACTTGAAATGCAAACCAATCATCCACCAGCGGCGGGGCATTTCAGCTCCCATGATGTCTGAATAGCGCACATTGCCCATATTTTGGCATTGCAGTCGAAACCGCAAAGGCAAATCCGGGTATTCCCATTCCGCCAAGGCATTCATTAGCAAATAGTTGGACACCAGTTCTTTGTTGATAGCCTGCGCTGTTTCAGAACTCCGCTCTTTGTACAATCCATTCCAACCCAGCATAAACTTCTTGTATTGCAGACCGAGCTGGGCATTGGCCAGGAAACCGGCGTTAGACGCCACATATTTTGATATGCCTTGGTTGCCGCCGGCACTGCTGAATTCCAATGCAGTGAGCCCGGCCATGAAAAAGCCGCTCAGATCAGACGTGATTTTACCATTCCAGCGGATGTCTATTTCAGCTCCGCGCGTACTCAGCGGAGTCAGGTTCTGCGCGAAGAAATAGAAACGACCGGTATCGATTTTGGGGGAAGGCGGAATGAAACGGCCCTGTATATAGAGGA
>JBKDBI010000127.1:0-8826 GCA_046314695.1 Bacteroidota bacterium
TGTCGACCACCGAAGCAGAATTCAATTTCTACCAGAACCTGCTGTACATCCCGGCCTTGAGCGACCAACCGCTGATGTCGCCTCTGAGCAGCACGGCCATGCTGGGTTACCGTTTCCGCTTCCTGAAAATGGTGTACGACAACGACAGCCACCGGATCTACCGCATCCGCGTCATTCCAAGGCAGGCTACCAACGCGCTTTTCAGCGGTATCATCGAGATTCAGGACACGCTTTTCTGCATCCGCTCCCTCGAGTTGGATTTCCCGAAAAACGTGCTCAACGAATACGACCGTTTCACCCTGCGTATGGCTTTCGATCCGCAGGATTCCTTTCTCCTCCCTTCCAAACTCGACATGCAGTATTACGCCAAGGCAGGGCAGGGGAAGTTCGACGGCAGCACCCGGGTGCGCTACCGCAGCCATACGGTGAACCCTGTCTATCCGGCCCGTTTCTTCGACAACGAACTCAGCAGCGCTACCCGCGAAGCCTACGAACGCGACAGCAGCTATTGGGCCGAACGACGGGCTGTGCCGCTCGATGTCCGCGAACTGCGCTTCGTGAACCGCGACGATTCGCTCCGGCGTGTGCGCGAAAGCAAGGCCTTCAAAGACAGCGTAACGCGCGAAACGAACAAGGTGACCCCCATGAAGCTCTTCCTCCTTGGGCAGACCTACACGAATCCGGATAAAGGCTGGAACCTGAATTTTATTCCCCTCGCGTTCATTTATAACCCGATCATGATCGGCGGCGGGCGCATCAATTTCACTTTTTCCGGTTCCAAGGAGTTCAAGAACAAGCAGTTCCTCTCGCTCAATCCCAACCTGAACTACGGGATATTGAACAAGGATATCATGGGCGATGTGTCGGCGTATTGGCTGTACAATCCGTTCAGTCGCGGGAGTTTGTCGGTTTCAGCCGGACGGAGTTTCGGCTTCATCAATCCCTTTGATGCCTATGTGAACCTCTTCCGCCGCTCCAATTTCTTCCAGCACGAATACATGGAAATCGGCCACCGCCTCGAAGTTTTCAATGGATTCTACGTGGGAGTCACCGCCGAATACAGTGACCGCCGCGACATTTCGGGCTATCGTTTTGATACGACGGTGGTGAGTGCGGAAGGCAATCAGCCGCTGAGTTTTGATCCTTACACGGCGACTTACGCGCGCATCACCTTGTCTTACACGCCTTTCCAGAAGTATATCCGCGAGCCTTACCAGAAGCTTATACTCGGTTCCAAATGGCCCACGTTTGTGTTGCAGTACCGCAAGGGCATCCCGGGCTTGCTCAATTCAGAGGCCGACTTTGACTACCTGGAATACCGCGTGGAGCACGAGTTTCCCTTGGGCCTGGCCGGGCGCAGCGAATTCCGCATCACTTCCGGAAAGTTCCATACCATGCGGAATGTGCAACTCATCGATTACAAGTACCAGCGGCGCGGAGATCCTTTTCTCCTGACGGCGCCGATGTACACCTTCCAGTTGCTCGACAGTACCTATCCGACCTTCCGGCGCTATTTCGAAGGGCATTATGTGCACCGTTTTAACGGCAGCCTTTTGAACAAGTTGCCCTTCCTCAAGCCACTCGAATTGCGCGAAACGGCCGGCGGCGGATTCCTTGTTTCGCAGGAGCGGAATATGCGTTACGTGGAAGGCTTCGCCGGACTCGAAAAGGTAGTCCGCGTATGGCGCGAACGTTTCAAGATCGGCTTCTATTATACCGCTGCAGCTTCCAACCAATGGAGCGGCATCCGCACCGCCTGGAAAGTCGGCTTTGCGGTGTACAACCGCTTTTCGAATGAGTGGTTGTGATAGCGCCACCCGGTCATTGAGCGCAGCGTAGTGAAACGGAGCGCAGTCGAAATGCCGGGTATTCATAATTGTGGTCTTCCTTTTGAGTCAAAGAAACGCGCCCGGGTTTGATACCACTGCCCGGTCATTGAGCTTACGCTTGCCCCGACTTTTTCAGTCGGGGAAATGCGGTCATTCATCATTGTGAGCTTCCTTTTCAGTCAAAGGAAACGCGCCTGAGATTGATACTGCCGCCCGGTCATTGGGCGCAGCGCAGTGAAACGGAGCGCAGTCGAAATGTAATCCGCCACCCGGTCGTTGCGATACGCTACAGCTTCGCTTTCGCTACTCAACGACCGATTCCTTCGCCCGGTCCGGTGCGTTTCGATACGCTACAGCTTCGCTTTCGCTACTCAACGACCGGACCGGTTTGTAATTCGTAGTTGGGAGATTCACCCGACGAAGGTGTCGGGGCAGGCAGCTCAATCAACCGCGGATGGCAGCCAGCAATTCGGCGCTCATCGGGCCGACTTTGGAGGGATAATAACCCTGCAGCTTGCCGTTGCCATCGATCAGGAACTTGTTGAAGTTCCAGTTCACCGAGGCGTCCAGGGCGCCGTTGCGGCTCTTCTGGGTCAGCCATTGGTAAACGGGATGCTGCTTGTCGCCCTTGACGTCGAGTTTTTCGCTGAGGAAGAAGCTCACGCCATAGTTCTTCTGGCAGAAGCTTTGGATCTGTTCGGCCGAGCCGGGCTCTTGTCCGCCGAACTGGTTGCAGGGGCAGCCGATGATGACCAGGCTGTCTTTCATGGTCTGCTTCAATTTCTCGAGTTCTTCATACTGGGGCGTATAACCGCACTCGCTGGCGGTATTCACGATCAGCACCTTCTTGCCTTTGAGGCTGGAGAAATGCAGGGTGTCTTTGCCGTCGAGGCTGGTGAGTTTCAGGCTGTGGAAATCGGATGCGGGTTGCACGGCAGCTGGATTGGGAACGCTTTTGCTCTGGCTGAAGATGCAGCTTTTGAGGGCGAAGATTACGGCACCGGAGGCCAAAAAGATCCAAACTTTTTTCATGACAGACGACTAACAGAATCCAACCCCAAAAGGTTCGGATTATCGCCGCTTCTGCTGCAAATTTGTATGTTTGACGAACCGATGAGAGTTACCACGCTACTTCCCCTGTTCCTGATGGCCGCCCTGTTTCAGGGATGCATCGACGAGGAACCCGTGCCCATCAATTTCCGGGTGAAGGTGAAGCCCTTGCGCGATACAACGTATGTCGGCCCGACGCCGGCTGCGCAGGACAAGCATGTGATCTTGTACGATATCACCGGTGTGCGCTGCAACAACTGTCCGCAGGCAGCTGACAAGGCCAAGCAAATCGAAGCAGCCCGCGGCGGGAAAGTGCATGTGTTGGCGGTTTACATCACACCCATGCCCAACCTCACGGCTCCCTGGCGCGGCTACGATACCCTTACCACGCCCATCGCCGATCAGATGATAGCTTCTACCGGCGTTTCGGTCAATTCCCTGCCCAATGGGATGGTAGACCAGGCTGTCTTCGGCACCAGCCGCGTGATCAGCATGAACGAATGGGAGGCGCGTGTAAGCGACCGCCTGGCAGAAACCTCGCCGGTGAACATGGAGTTGAGTACAAGCTGGGACGCAACGGCGAAAGAAGCCGTTATTACCCTCAAAATGGCTTATAACAGCGATAAGTCGGCCGAAAACCACCGCTATACCATTGCCCTGACCGAAGGCGGTATCGTAGGCAAGCAGAGCGACAAAGACACCGCAGGCGGCATCCGCTATTTCTATACCCATAACCATGTGTTGCGCACCACCATCACAGCTCCGGGAGGCGATTTGCTGACCGAACCGCTGGTCGCGGGCCGCGTTTTTGAAAAGCAATACCGCTACAAACCGGCATCCAGCTTCAAACCCGCCAACATGCATGTGGTAGCTTTCGTGCAGCGCGACAGCGACCGCACCATCCTGAACGGCCGAGAAACCGATCTGATTCCCTGAACAAGCCGGCCATCTTCGATCAATTGCAGGAAGGCTTTTTCGCCTGGCTGCAGCTCGAACGCGGCTTATCGGGCAATACACGCGAAGCCTACCGGCACGATCTGGATCGCTTGCGGCAATGGGCCTGGCTGGTCGGCGCTTCCGACGATCCGCGCGGCTATACACCCGAGACCCTGAGCCATTTTGTAGCCGACCTCGCAGCAATGGGCTTCACACCCGGCACCCAGGCCCGCATCATATCCGGTTTGCGAACCTTTTACCGATATCTGTTGCTCGACCGCCAAATCAACCAGCAGCCGATGCAGCATATCCGCCTGCCGCGCAATCCGCGCAAGATGCCGGTTTACCTGACTCCCGATGAGATCGAAACCCTCATTGCGCAGATCGACCTGAGCGCGCCGCGGGCCCTCCGCGACCTGGCCATCATCGAAACGCTCTATTCTTGCGGACTGCGCATTTCAGAGCTGCTCGGGCTGAAGTTGCAGGATATCCAGGCCGACGAATCGCTGCTGCTCGTTACGGGCAAAGGCAACAAACAGCGCCTGGTGCCCATCGGCAAGCCGGCCCTGCGGCAATTGTTGCTCTATATCCGCGATGTGCGCTCCCTGGAGCCGGTGCAGTCCAAAGCCAAAGACCTCGTATTCCTGAACCGCTTCGGCGGCGGGCTTTCGCGGGTGAGCGTGTTCAACATGATCAAAGATCTGGTGGCCCGCGCCGGAATCCGGAAGAATGTGAGTCCGCACACCTTCCGCCATTCCTTCGCCACGGCCCTGGTGGAAGCCGGTGCCGATCTGCGGGCCGTGCAGGAATTGCTCGGGCATGAGAGCATCACAACCACAGAGATTTACGCGCATCTGGATACCGACTACCTGCGCAGTACGCTGATGCAGTTTCATCCTGCATCAAAACGAAAATAAACCAGGGATCAGTCAGCCGTTCAGCCAGGCGTTGCTGAACCATTGGCCGCAACGGTGCGATACCTGCACCGGCATTTCGGTTTCCGGATCGCAGATGAGGTCATGGTTTTCCAGCCAATTGCAGAAGGCCTGTGATTGTTCCAGGCTGATTCCGCCCCATACGCCTTGACCATCAACGAGGGCCGGTGCCAGCATTTCCAAAGTTCGTGACAAGGTTTCAACCTGGTTTAAGGTTGGATGAATTTGTGCCTTGGCCAGGAATTGTGCGGCTTCCTTCGGGTTTTTCGCTGCCCATTCGTAATGTGCTCTGGTAATCTTCATGAACAGGCGGAATTCTTTCGGATAGCGTTCCAGCAGGCGCTCGGTGGTGATCATCAGGGGCGAAGTGGCATAGGGTACGCCGTAATCTTCAGGTTTGAAAAGGTTGAGCTTCTGACCGCTGGCCTGGGCGAGGGCGCCTTCCCAGGGAAGAAATATCCAAGTGGCGTCGATTTCGCCTGCCAGCAATGCATCCCACATGCTCAGTTTGGGCGGGCGGACAATGCGGAGCATGCCGTTGCCACCGTTGTGGCGTACCATCTGGCGCACGATGGCGTCTTCAAAGCGGGCGCCGTAGGAACCATATACTTTCCCATCCAGGTCTGCCGGCTTATCGATGCCCGAATCTGCCAGGGTGGCGATGGCACTGTTGTGGTGCTGCTGGATGGCAGCGATGGCCACAACCGGATATTCTTTGTGTAAGGTCCGGTAACTGATGACGCTGTCCGTCGGGGCAATGGCGACATGGATCTGGCCTGTCACCAGCTTCTTCATGGGCGTATTCAGGTACTGGTCGTCTTCGGGCGATTCGAGTATGACATCGAGCCCGGCCTTGCGGTAAGCACCCGAATAACGGGCCAGCAACAAGCCGACATGGAGGGAATTGGGAGTCCAGTCAAGCGCGATACGTATGCACTTCACGCAAGGAAGAACAACAAAGGCGGGGTTTTGTTTTGTGCGACCCGGTCGTTGAGCGCGCGAAACGAAGTGGAGCGCCCCGACTGTAGCGAAGCGTTGGGGAAACGCCGGAAATTCACAATTGCGCCTCCACTTCCCCTACCAGCAGCGATAGGGGCACGGCGATACGCCGCCTGTGTATTTCGGCGTTGGAGAAACATTCCGGCTCCAGGCGGCTACTCAGTGACCGGCGCTGCGGAGCCCGGTCAATGAGCCGTGAGAATTCAGACATGCGCCTCCACTTCCCCTACCTGCGATAGGGGCACGGCGATACGCCGCCTAAAAAAATTCAGTTTGACAAAACTTGCGGTTCCAGGCGGCTACTCAGTGACCGGCGCTGTACTGAGCCACCAGACGATCCACTTCGGCGCGGAGTTTGGTAAAGTCGGCTTTCTCTTCGGCGCTCATATCGTCTTCTTCCATGTATTCCGACAGGTTCCGCAAATTGGACGCGGTTTCGCCCAAGGCCTCGGCTATTACTTTGTGGTAGTCGCGGAGGGCCGGACCGGCAAGCCAGGGTTCAAAGATGCTCAGCCAGCGCAGCGCCTCAGCCGGCCTGAGTTCCGACAGCCAGGTGCAGCCTTTGCGGATGCGCTCCGAACGGCCAATGGCCTGGTTGTTCAGGTAAGGCCGCAGCGCTGCAGGCAGGTCTTGCTCGTCGTGGCGCTCAAACAATTGCGTAAGCCATGCATTGGCGATGGCCGGCTCGGGGTCGCCAACGCCTACTGCCGCGCGGGTAAATGCCATTGCATTGTCGTTGATGGCCCGTATGGCAGCTTCGGCCACCATAATGCTTGAATCCAGGGTCAGCGCAGCGAATTGTACGTCCAGCGCCGGATCTCCAAGGCTGCTCAGCCAAATCACGGCCTTCTCGCGCACATGCACATCCGGATCTGCAAAAGCGAGTTTTTCTACTGCTATGCGCATGCGCTGCTTCTGGGCGTCGCTGAGCAAATAGCGCGAGAAGATGAGATGCAGGGCTTCTTTGCGCACCCATGCACTCTTGTCTTTCAATGCGGTACTGAGAATATCGACCACCAAAACGCTGTCTTCGATATTCCCAAATCGGTGGAAAAGCTCGTCGAGCGCGTTCACCTTCCAAGCCGTCAATGGCGCTTGCTGCACCTTGCGGAGGATTGATTTCCCTTCGCTCTCTGCTCCGTTTCCTTCGCTTACAATCTGCCCGATAAAACTGCCTTGCCCGTCCACTTCCATCCAATCCGGACGCTGCTCCATCTGCCAAACCAGGCTATGGGTAGTTACATCTTCCGTGAGCCAGTGCATGCGGCGTTGGATGCTGCCGTTGACGGAAACTACGAGTTCCATCGGCAAGCGGTAGTGGTATTCTTCCTCACCCGGTTTGCCTTCCCATGTAATATCAAAATTGATTTGCAGGCCGCGCTCGCCTTCCATCGGCATCCATTCGGCGCTGTAATGCAATTCGGGATGCCCGGCTTGTAAAAACCATTGGTTGAAGAACCAGTTCAGGTCTTCACCGGAAACAGCTTCGTACACCCTGCGCAGGTCGTGGACTTCAGCTGTGCCGTATGCATGTTCCTTCAGGTATTGGCGCATGCCACGGAAGAATACATCGTCGCCGAGGTAACGGCGCAAGGCATGCAGAATCAGCGAGCCTTTCTGGTAACTGTGCGCGTCGAACATGTTGTCGGCTTCCTGGTAATGGTAGTCGATGACCGGCCGGCGCAGGAAACCCAGGAAGGTGCTGCCGACATAATTGCTGATGTCTTCCATGCGGTGTTCCTCGGCATTGTCAAGTCCGTAGCGGTGCTCGCGCCAGAGGTATTCCCCATACGTGGCAAAGCCTTCGTTCAGCGTTAGATTGCTCCAGCTTTCGCAGGTTACATAATTGCCAAACCAATGGTGGAAGAGCTCGTGGGAAATATAGTCTTCCTGAGTATTATCGGCATGCTCGCGGGCATTGTGGTGCATGACGGTATTGTGCACCACGGCTCCGGTGTTTTCCATGGCGCCGCTCACAAAGTCGCGCACCACAATCTGTGCGTATTTGTCCCACGGATATTCCACCCCTGTGATGCGGTTGAAGAAGCGGATCATCTCAGGCGTCTGGCCGAAGACCAGTTTGGCGTAGGGCGCATATTCCTTTTCCACGTAATACTGCACCGGCAGTTCGCCGTCGCGGTAGTCGTCGATGCGGGTCCAGTTGCCGGCGGCGAGCATGGCCAGGTAAGGCGCATGGGGCTTTTCCTGCACCCAGACATCGGTGCGGGTTCCATTGGCGGGCTGGCGTGTGCTGTAGCTCAGGTCGCCGTTGGAGAGCGTGACCAGGCTGTCGGGAACGGTGATGGATATTTCCTGGGTGGTTTTCTGATTGGGTTTGTCGAGGGTGGGAAACCACTGGCTGCTACTTTCGGTCTCGCCCTGCGTCCATAGCTGGAAAGGCACATCGGGATCTGTGTTGAGCGGATCGATGAAATAGATGCCTTTGTTCTGGGTGATGGCCAGTCCGGTTTCCTGATCCACCTTGGGAAGGGTGCGGTAGCGGATGCGGAAGCTGGGTGTATCGCCTACGCGTTGGGGCTTCCCGATGCGGATGATGAGTTCAGTGGTATCGCTGTTTTGGAACCATTGCTGCGGATTGATCCATTCGCCGCCTGTACTTTTCCATTGCACTTCGCTCACTCGCATGCGCTTGGCATCGAGCACGAGGCTGTCCTGGATGCGGGCATGGGGCGTGAGTTCAAGCTCGGCACTGCCTTCGAGAGCCTGGCCGGCGATATCGAGTTTCAGGTTCAAGCGGGTGTGCACCAGCTTCCAGTGCAGCGGCGCAGCCGGTCGATAGGGCGGGAGCGGAGCGGCTTCTTCCTCTTCCGGTTCATAGGGTATTTCCCATTCCGTGGGTTCGGCCTTGCGGAAAAGGAAACAGCCCGGAAGGAAAAGAAGGAGCAGGAGGATGGAAGGGAAGCGCATGGCGGTCGATCAGAAGCTGGACAGTTGTTGGAAGAGGCGGATGCGCTGCTGCAGGTCTTCGGCGCTGATTTCGGCGATGCGTTCGGTGCCGAATTTCTCTACGCAGAAGCTGGCCAGGGCGCTGCCATGCACGATGGCCTGGCGGAAGG